>CAWDPB010000001.1:0-78836 GCA_963804075.1 uncultured Acidobacteriaceae bacterium
CGGAGAACGAACCGCCCGGTCTGTACTGGTACCATCCTCATCCGCACGGGTTTACTACCAACCAGGTGAACGGCGGCGCATCGGGAGCAATCATCGTCAGCGGCATCGAAAATGTGAAGCCGCAGGTGGCGGGACTCACGGAACAGGTGCTTATCGTGCGCCAGCAGTTTCTGAATCCCGGTTCGTGGCTGCCGGCCCTTATGAAACGACGCTCAATTTCGAGACAGTCGTTACCCCACCCCTGCACTCCCTGCCATTGATTGTTGCCGACCCGGGGGAACAACAATTCTGCGCGTGCTGAACGCTTCCACCCAGGGTTTTCTTGCCTTGCAGGTCGCATATAACGGTACACCTCAAAGTATGGAGTTGATCTCCGTCGATTCCGTCCCCGTTACCGGAGATCCGTATGTGACGACCATCGACATCCCCCCTGCGGGCCGCGCGGAATTTGTGATAACCGGGCCGCCCGAGGGCGCGAACGCGATCTTTGTAGACTTGGGTTTTGACACTGGGCCTGTGGGCAACTCCAACCCATCGCAGGTGCTCGCCAATATCGTGTCGAGCGCGGAGGCTGCCAAACGTAACTGTACACGTTCCCCCAAGCACCGCATTCCCGCGGCCAAGGTTCCGCCCGCCGCAAGGCAGAGATTTGCCAGTCTGGCCACTGTGAAACCCACAGCCACGAGAGCTCTTTATTTCTCCGAGGCCACCGAGGGCACCAACGGCCCAACCAACTACTTCATTACGGTTCAGGGACAAACTCCACGGGTGTTCACCCCCGGCCTACCTCCCGCGATCGTCACCAATGTAGGTGCGGTTGAGGATTGGACAATTGAAAACCGCAGTTCCGAGGAACACGCGTTCCACATGCACCAGATCCATTTTCTGGTGATGGCGATCGAACGGGAAGCGCCTCCAGACCCCCCTCATGCAGGACACCGTGCTTATTCCTTATTGGGACGGCAAGAAGCCGTACCCTAGCGTGAAGGTCCGCATGGATTTTCGCGATCCCGAGATCGCGGGCACGTTTGTCTATCACTGTCACGTGCTCGACCATGAAGATGGTGGCATGATGGCCGAGATCCAAGTGAACCATGATTTGCTCGCGTCTAAAGGCTGCTGAAGAACCTGTCTGCGTTGTTGTTGGGCGGCGCAGCCTTTCGGCGCTGGCAGGAAGTTCACTCACTCATCACCCGCTAGTGAAATGACCCATACCCCGGAAAAACACTGCCTGTGGCTGTGCCCCTGGCCCTGGCGCTCGCAAGAATTGTGCAGACACGTGACACAGCCGTGACAATCGAGTGCGGCTGCTCCTCTAGCATTTGCCTTGGAACCGGCGGAAGCTGAGTTTCAATTCGATATAAGTCGACGATTAGCTGCTGCCGGACCGACTTAGAACAATGAGGAGGAACTGTTATGCAGCGTACCATAGCTTTTGCCATTTGCCTCGGGCTCGCCGTGTTGTTTGTTTCAAGCGATTCCGCCGCTCAGTATCAACTTACAAATCTGGTCTCCAATCAAGTCCACAGTGCCAGTCACATTGACCCGCTCCTGGTGAACGGCTGGGGCCTGGCCTACGGATCTACCGGACCGTTCTGGATCAGCGATCAAGGCTCCGGTTGGTCCACTCTTTATGACGGCCAAGGAACTAAAAAAAGCCTGAATGTACTGATTCCAACAGCGACCGGGGCGTTTCCAGGTCAGCCGACCGGGATTGTCGTTACCAACCCAACCTCCACGGACTTTCAGGTCGGGGGATGGCCGGCAATTTTCCTGTTTGCCACCTTGGACGGAACCATCAGCGGATGGACGTTCAAGTCGAATGCCAACCAGGCGATCGTCGCCGTCAACAATTCGGCAAACAACGCCATGTATACCGCGTTAGCCGTAACTAACAAGCCTTCGGGTAATTTCCTGTATGCGGCCGACATCTTCAATAACGAGGTCGATGTGTACGACGGAAACTTCAACCTCGTAACTTCGTTCACCGACCCGACCCTTCCCGCCGGCACCGCTCCCTTCGGCATTCAGGACATCAATGGTCTGTTATATGTCGCCTTCGCGCCTACCGACGAAAGCCCAACTGGCTACGTCGACATTTTCCAGGAAGACGGAACCTTTGTTCGGCAACTGATTTCTGGCGATCACTTGGCGCAGCCATGGGGATTTGCGGTCGCGCCCAAAAATTTTGGGCCGCTCAGCAATACACTCTTGGTGTCGAACAATACCAACAGCGGCACCATTAACGGCTACAACCTTCAAACCGGGCAGTTTGTCGGCACCGTCAAAGACACCAACGGCAAACCGATCCGCATCGATCAACTGTGGGGTATCGAATTTGGTGGCGGCTCGGCCAACAACGGGCACACCAATCAGCTCTTCTTTACTGCCGGCCCTGCGGGTAACCTTGCGGGGACGTTCGGGGTGATCGAGTCCAAGTAGCGCGGTGGCGAGGTCGCAGTGAGGCCGTCCTCCAAGGACGGCCTTCCTCGCTTCCTCGCAGATGTTTTGTCCCACGACAACAATCGGCCGAATTGCACAAGGAGAGGCCTGAATGCTGGGGTTGCCAGTGAGCTGTCAAGCGGAAAATCTGGAATCGGCTCCGCTGTTTATTCCCGGATGCCGGTCCCTCGCGCCCGTTTAGCGATATGATACAAACCTATTGGCGGTCTGGGCCTATGATGTGGGCCGGTGCGGAACAATCACTCCAGAGGGGAGCGGTAGCAGTGTCGGCGGGTGCGAGCGAAAAGATTCTAGTCGTGGAGGACGACCGTGCAGTCCAGAAAGCCCTGCGGCGGTTGTTTGAAGGCGAGGGATTCGAAGTCGAAATAGCGGGAAACGGCACCGAGGGTTTGGCCAGGTTTCGGGCGTCGGCCCCCTCGGCGCTAGTGCTGGATCTGAGTCTGCCCGGAACTTCAGGGCAAGATGTTTGCCGCGACATTAGTCTGGCAGCCCCCAACCTCCCCATCATTATTCTGAGCGCTCGAACCGAAGTGATGGACAAGGTCCTGCTCCTTGAGCTCGGAGCACACGATTATGTGACCAAGCCATTCAGCCCGCGCGAGCTGCTGGCGCGGGTCAGAACGGCCATGCGCAGGCGCGCGGCGGCCGCAACAACAAATGCACCGCCCGTGGACAGCTTCAGCTTTGGTGACGTGAAGGTGAATTTCAGCAACATGGAGTTGATGCGAAATGGCGTTCCCGTACCCATGACGTCTCAGGAATTTAAGGTGCTGAAGTTCATGGTCCAGAACGCGGAGCGCGTCCTCTCGCGCGAGGAACTGCTCAATCAAGTCTGGGGATACAAGAACTATCCGAGCACGCGGACCGTCGATAACCACATCTTGCGGTTGCGGCAAAAGCTCGAGAAGGATAGTGCAAACCCGCTGCATTTTCGGACGGTGCACAGCGCGGGATATAAGTTTGTGCCGTAGAAGCGGCGTCACGAGCTGCAGCCTGCGCGGCTCATGGCAGAGGCTGTCCTCGCGAACAAAAGTCCGGGATACGCTGAGATTGGCCTAGGGGGAATGCTCCGGGTTCGTAGAGAGACTTCGATCGCTGCATAGTCGGCTCGAAGCTCTTGGCTCGAAGCTCGCTACTTTGTCTTCCATGAATGGGATTCGACTCCGAACGAAGTTTCTGCTCTCGATGGTCGCGGTCTCCGCGACGCTGACGATCGCCACGTTGCTCGTCGTGCAGCATACGGTGCAGCAACAGGTGCGCCAGGGAATCGAGCGCGATCTTCAGACTTCCATTTCTGCATTCCGCACTTTCGAAACCCAACGGGAATGGACGCTGGAGCGGTCGGTGGCCATGATCGCCGACTTGCCCAACGTGCGCGCCATGATGACGACGCACGACGCGGCCACCATCCAGGATGCGTCGCGCGACTTGTGGCATCTGGCGGGCAGCGATTTGCTGATGCTAGCCGATGGTTCGGGAAAAGTCGTCGCCTTGCAAGCGTCGCCCCACGAGATCACGATTCGCCAGGGCCAGGAATTCTTCCCGCAAATCGTTTCCCGCGAGGAAACACGACATTGGTGGTTCGTCGACGGACATCTCTTCGAGGTTTTCCTGCAAGACATTTATTTCGGGTCGGTGAGCGATCAGCGCGTGTTGGGATACCTGGTGTTGGGTTACGAAATCGACGACCGTTTTGCGCGGGAGCTGAGCCAGATTTCCGCCAGTGAAATCGTATTTCGCTATGGCAACTCGATCGTTCGCAGCACCCTGAAACCGGCGCAGGAAGCGGAGTTGCTCCGCATCGGCCCGATTGCTGAGACGGCTGCCCCGGACCAAATACACTTAGGGGAAGAGCGCTTTCTCGCGACCTCGGTTGAACTCCCTTCCCCGGCGGCGCCTCCCGTGAATTTGCTGGTGCTGAAATCATTCGACCAGGCAACCGCATTCTTACGCAGCCTTAACGAACTGCTGCTAGGGTTGGGACTGACGGCCGTGCTGCTCGGAAGTCTGCTGGTCTTTCTGATCTCGCATACATTCACGCGGCCGCTTGAGAATCTGGTGGCCGGCGTTCGTGCCCTGGAGCAGGGCGATTACGCGTTTCCGCTGGAAGCGCAAAGCGGAGACGAAGTTGCCGAAGTGACGGAAACGTTCGCGAGGATGCGAACCAGCCTTCAGAAAACGCAGCGCGAGTTGCTGGATGCTGAGCGGCTGGCGACTATCGGCCGGATGGCAAGCTCGATTTCTCACGACCTGCGCCATTCGCTGGCCGCAGTCATGGCAAACGCGGAGTTCCTTTGCGAAAGCAAGCTGACCGCGGTGCAACGGGAAGATTTGTACACGGAAATCCGCGTCGCCGTGAATCAGATGACCGACCTGATCGAGTCGCTGCTGGAATTCTCGCGCACGCGGGAGTCGTTGCGGCCTGCCTACGGAGATGTGGGATCGGCGGTGGGCCGGGCTGTGCAGGCGGTGCGTGTGCATCCCGAGTTCCAGAAGATACGAATTCGCACCACGGCGGAAGGCGCGGCCGAAGGATGGTTCGACTTTAGAAAGCTCGAGCGTGTCTTCCTTAATTTGCTGCTGAATGCATGTGAAGCCGTGCGCGCGGATGGCGGCGAGATTGACATCAAGCTCGAGCGGGTGGGAGAAAAACTCGAAATTCGCATCGCAGACAATGGACCGGGGATCGCGGAGGCGGTGCGCGAGCGGTTGTTCGAGCCGTTTATAAGTCACGGCAAGGAGAACGGCACGGGAATGGGGCTCACGGTGGTGCAGAAAATCCTTCAGGACCACGGTGGCGACGTCAGAGTCGAGCAAACGTCGGCCTCCGGAACCACATTCCGCATCGACATTCCGCTGAGTCCAGCGCCCGAAAGTGTGCTGGCGGCAAAGCACACAACCACGTAAGAGCTATCGCATCTGTGGGGAATCCGGTGGTGGTGCAGTTTCGTTGTCATCCCGAGCAAACGGTTTTGCTGCAGCGAGGGATCTAGGCGAGCCGCACGTCGCGTTGCGGTTTTTGCGACGCAATAATCGCGCGTTTGGTTCGCTTCCTTCTTGAACTGCACGACTACCGGGAGTCTTCGCAAACAGACGACATCCTTTTGCCCGTTGGAGGGAATATGAGCAGAGAGCGCCGGTTCGCTGAGTCATGCTTCACTGAGGCCTGGTTCGCAGAGCCATGGTTCGCAAAGCGTCGGCTTACGACATTACGGCGCGAAGGGCTTCGTTCGGCAATCCCCATCTGTTTCTTTCTGGCGCTCATTGTGATGCTCGCGTTTCCCACAGTCGCGCAAAATGCCCCTCTCGAGCAAGCGCCGCCCGCCGATTCCTTGGCGCGGGCGGTTCGAGATCTGAGCGATCAGGTGCGCGAATTGCGTGCAACTGTTGCCGCGGTGCGGTCGGACTCGGAACAGGCGCGGGCGGAAACGCGAGAATTGCGCCGCGAACTGGAAGGGTTGCGCGCAGGAATCAACGGCCAGAAGACCGTTGTGCCAAACCAGGCTTCGGGGCAGGGAATCGGCACTTTGGAATCGTCCTCCGCGCAGCCAAACAGTTCTCGCGAACTCCCCAACTCCGCCCAACCTGACGACGGAGCGGACGAACAGAAAAAATCCGCGCGCGCAGCGACGCTTGACGAGACGTACGACCTGCTGAGCGGCAAGATCAACGATCAATATCAGACGAAAGTCGAGAGCGCTTCGAAATACCGTATGCGTATCTCCGGCATCGTGCTCATGAATCTGTTCAGCAATCGGGGAACGGTCGATAACATCGATCTCCCGATGCTCGCCTACCCGAACGCAGCGGGTAGTTCCGGGGGCAGTTTCGGGGCGACTTTGCGTCAGTCCGAAATCGGCTTCGAAGTGTTCGGCCCGCGCGTGGCCGGTGCGCGGACGAAAGCCGACCTGCAACTGGATCTAGCCGGAGGCTTTCCATCCACGCCGAACGGCACCGAGTCGGGTCTGATGCGGTTGCGAACCGCAACCATGAGAATGGACTGGACGAACACTTCAGTAGTCGCTGGCCAGGATGGAATCTTCTTCTCGCCGAATTCACCGACGTCGTTTGCCACTCTGGCGACGCCTGCGCTTTCCTATGCGGGGAATTTGTGGGGCTGGGTGCCGCAAGTGCGAGTGGAGCACAAGATCACTCTTGGAGATGAATCGAACCTGTTGTTTCAGGGAGGCATCCTCGATCCCGTCAGCGGAGAAGTTCCTGGTGCGAGCCCATACCCGCAGGCGGGACCGGGACAATCCTCGCGGCAACCCGCTTACGCAACGCGCGTGGCGTGGACGCGCAATGTTTTTGGGCAGCCACTGCGCCTCGGCGTGGGAGGATTTTACGGCCGCCAGGATTATGGATTCGAGCGAAACGAAGACGCATGGGCCTGGACCAGTGATCTTGAAATCCCGCTCACGCCCCAGTTTTCGCTCACAGGAGAGGTCTATCGCGGTCGCGCTCTAGGAGGGTTCTACGGAGGATTTGGTCAGAGTGTACTTTTTAGCGGCGCTCCCGGGAGCATCTACACAGAAATCCGCGGCTTGAATACCATCGGTGGTTGGACTCAATTGAAATACCGTCCCGCCAGAAGGCTCGAATTCAATGTTGCATTTGGAATGGACAATCCTTACGCCAGGGACATCGAGTATTTTTCCAATCCGCAATCATACGGAGACCCCGGTTTAGCCAGAAATCACGCGGGTTTTGCCAACGTAATCTACCGTCCCCGTTCGGACTTGCTGTTTTCAGCCGAGTACCGCCAGATCGAGACCAATGCGCTTGCGAAACGGGAGAACGGCGCGGGACATCTGAACCTCGCAATAGGAGTACTCTTTTAAGGCCTTTCAAGAGCGAGCACATGAGTGTTGCGATGAAGCGTAGAACAAACCTGATGTGCGTGCTGGCCCTCTTCGTCTGTACTCTGGCGGGCGCTCAGGATTCCTCCGTACAGCCGCATTCTCTCGTGACAGTCCGCGGCCGTGTCGAACTTGCTGGCAGAAACAACGACCGTATAGAAACGCGCCGCACAAAAACGAGCCAAACTATAACGGCCCAAACAACGACTGGCGCGCCCGTGCTCCCGCAAGCATCCCCAGGCAAGGGGCCTTCGAACAGTCGTGGAACCGCGGTCCCACCTACGGTCGTATGGCTCACTCCCGCGCCGGGATCGGACCTTCACCTTGATCCCCCAACCGTCGCCAACGCGCGCCTGGTGCAGCGGAACAAGATGTTCGAGCCGCACTTGCTGGTGATTCCGGCAGGGTCGACCGTCGAGTTCCCCAATCGCGATCCGCTTCTTTCACAACGTGTTTTCGCTGTTCGAGGGCAAGCGCTTCGATCTCGGGTTATACGAAGCGGGCACGTCACGCACCGTCCGTTTTGACCGCCCGGGAATCAGCTACATTTTCTGCAACATTCATCCCGAGATGAGTGCTGTGATCGTCACCATGTCTACACCTTTATATGCAGCCGTCAACGCAGACGGGCAGGTCAGCATCGCCAACGTTCCGTATGGTCGATATACGCTGCACATCTGGAGTGAAAGCATGGGGCCCGAGAACGATAAGCCCCTCACCCGCGAAATTACGATTGGTGAGAATGCCACATCCTTGGGAGTAATTCAGATCCCGGACACCATCGGCCAGCGCATGGCGCACAAAAATAAATATGGCAGAGAGTATGACGAGCCGGCGCCCGACAATGGCTTGTATCAGCAGCACTAAACGTCGCACGTAGCATAACCATCGGCGGTCGCACTCGGCTTGAAGGATGGCCAGCGTGTCCGACTTGCCGCGAAGGGCATTCTACGGGCACGCGGAAATGCACCTCTTAGCCCGGCGCTACAAAATCGGACTTGAATGGGGCACACTCGGGTAGAGAAATAAATTCGGAATTCTGCAAGCCGTCGGGAAACAAATTTATTTCTGGGAATTCATATTTCGGATTCACCACAAACCGCGCCCAAACCGTAGTCCCCGCTTCTACACGAATTTCTCGCCCGCCCGACACAATCCTGAAGGGCGGAAGCGAACCTGCGGGAACTAGATCATAATTAAGGAGCTCCAGTCGTCGTGAGGATAAGCGTGAATCCAAGTACAGTTGATCTTTCCCAGGCCAAGAACTCCGATCTGGACAGCGGGATCGCGCGGCCCAAGATGTGGCTCTTCGCATCGGCCTGTTTCCTTAGCGCTTTCCTGCTGTTTCAGATGCGATTAATCGTCGGCAAGTGGATCCTCCCTTGGTTCGGTGGTTCTGCTGCGGTCTGGACAACGAGCTTGCTGGTGTTTCAGGTTCTCTTGCTAGTCGGATACCTCTACTCGCACGTGATTTCGGCTCGCTTTTCCGTGAGGGGACAGACGTGGGTTCATGGCGCGCTGCTATTAGTTGCTTTTTTCATCGTACTGCTATTGTTCGTCCGGTGGCCGTCAGCAATCACACCCAGTTCCTCCTGGAAGGTGGACCCGAGCGGATACCCGATGCGCGACGTTGCGACGATCATCATGGTCTCGGCCGGATTTCCTTTCTTCATCCTTTCCACTACTGCGCCTCTGCTGCAACGCTGGTTCGCCCATCTCGGTGGAGGGATGAAGACCTATAAACTGTATTCCATTTCCAACCTGGGCTCCTTGGCTGGACTTCTAACATTCCCTTTTCTCTTTGAACCAATATTTCGGCTAAGACGCAGGGTACAATTTGGACGCTGCTCTTCTTCGGATTCCTTGTCGGATGCGGGATTTGCGTATGGGAAACCAGAAGGACCACGGATGAGGCGACGACGACGGAGAGCGACTTTGCCGTAAAGGAAACCAGTCTACTTACGTACTCTTTGTGGTTTCTGCTGGCCGCATGTCCCGCGTCACTGCTGTTAGTTACGACCAGCCTGCTTTGCCAGGAAGTAACTACTGTTCCGCTGCTCTGGGTGTTGCCGCTTGCTGTTTATCTCTTAAGCTTCATTCTTTGCTTTGACAGCCCTCGATGGTATCGCCGATGGATTTTCCATCCGCTGTTTGCAATTGGTCTGTTTCTGACCTGCGTAGAATTGATTGTCAACGACACGCAAACGGAGGCATTCCTATTGCCTATATTGCTCTTTCTGGGTTGCATGACCTGCAACGGAGAGCTTGTACATCTCAAGCCCAAGATAAAGCATCTCACTTCGTTTTATTTGATAATCGCTGCCGGAGGGGCAGCCGGAAGCGTTTTCGCAGGTATTGCCGCCCCACATTTGTTCAAGTCCTTCACTGAGTTTCAGCTAACACTTGGTTTGATTCTCGTTCTTGTTCTGGTTTGTTTGTCACTGGATTCTTCGTCGTGGATATTCGATCGGACCTGGTGGCTCCCAGCCGTCATTACGTTGGCGGCAATCCTCGTGGCCTACCTTGATGGCGAATGGCTGCCTGGCGTTGCGCAGCTGCTCGAACGATTGTACTTTTTTTCCGCTCATAATCGTGGCCGGGATGGTTTCGGTTCTGGGTGCCTATGTGCTCGAGGAAAAACAGCGTGAGAAGAGCAAGGGACTGCCACGTAGACACGAAGCGCGGAAAAAGGCATTGGCCCGTGAGCCCGGATTTCGTGTGGTGCAGGTATATGTTGGCTGCATTGTATTGCTGGCGATGGCTACCCTCTACCGCAGTACACTCGGCTCGCCGGAACCTTACCTGAGTGCGCGCAATTTCTATGGAGCACTTCACGTTTATCGAGTGGGTCCGGCCAAGGTGCTGACCAGCGGACACACGCTGCACGGCGCACAACTGGATCCCCCGAACGACAAAGAGCCTATTAGTTATTATGGCAAGCCCAGCGGGATCGGCATAGTTCTGCAGAATCATCCCAAACGAGCGATTCCCGGGGAGAATCTGCGCGTAGGATTGTTGGGGCTTGGCACCGGAACTCTTGCAGCATACGGACAAAGGGGGGATGTTTTTCAGTACTACGAACTCAATCCCGCAGTTGTGAAGCTATCTACCGGTTCACAACCTGTATTTACCTACCTCCGTGACTCGGCCGCTCACGTGACGGTCGAACTGGGTGATGGGCGTTTGCTCTTGGAAAAGGAACTGATCACGAAACAATTGAAGAAATTTGACGTTCTTGTCCTTGATGCTTTTTCCGGAGATGCAATCCCCGTCCATTTACTTACCAAGGAGGCCTTTGGAACCTACTGGGAGTGTGTGGATCCCAATCACGGAATCATCGCAGTCCACGTTACGAGCCAACACGTTCGATCTGCTTCCTGTGCTACAAGGAGTGAGCGCCTCCTTCAACGCCGATGCTTTGGTGGAGATCGAGCCGACAGAATACCCGTATATGGCTAACACCTGGGTGTTGATCGCGCTTCATCCTGGTGCGCTAGCAATCCCAGGACTAGAGCAGGATTCCCTTTCTTCTCACCTGGACACGCGGCCAATTCTTTGGACGGACGACTACAGCAGTATTCTCCGTCTTATCCGTTGGTAATGTTGCAACTTTCAAATCTAGACAAGTTTGTTGCCGGGCATCTGTTGAAATGCAACACATCCCCTTGAACCGTCCCATGAAGCTAGGTGCATCTCCGGGTTTCGCATCGTCAGATTCAGAATATGAACTGAGGCAGTTTTATGCCCCTGTCACGCAGATAAACTTCAGCGAGATATCACCGAGGATGTGTTCCAGGCGGGTAGGATAACCAACAGACCCCGCGGCCTCATCTGTGGTGCCACGCCGCAAGAAGCGTGTGATCGGTGCTCCCGAGAACAGTCTCAATTCGCCCGTGCGATTGGAGCCACAAATCAAAGATCCCCACTCTCCCGGAGTCGCATGGACCTCAATATCTTGCCTGACAAAGTCTAACTCCAGCAGGAAGCGCATCGTAGTTTTACTGCAAGTCCCTGCGTCCATCGTCGTTTCCGTTGGTGGCGAGGGACCGCAGGAGTACTCTCGTTTTCCCGGTGGAATATCCACGCAGTATTTTCCTCCGGGCCATTCAGACGATGATTTTGCCTTGCCATGAATGAAAATCCGAGTCGGTTCGTGTATTGATTCGAGTCTTATTTCCTATATAGATAGCAGCCGCAGCGAAAAATACCATCCAGGTCAGTAGTCAATTGGTCAACAATGTATGGCCATCGGTCATACTCTGCCGCCTGCGAGCGCGGCGCTCGCCCAATCACTTCCCGCATCCGGCGCGGCTTCTGGCATGAAGAGTATTTTGTGCTGGTCCCAAGATAATTCTTGACTTGCCTCTTCACCTCCTGTAAGTTTCCCCGCTGAGAGTGTGGTGCCGTCGTTGACTCCCTCTTGACGCGGCGAATAAAAAAAAAAGTTAAAAAAGAATTCTTAAGATCTCCTGGTTCCTGAAAGAAACAATCGAGTGCGAAATCCCAGCAGTCCCAGTTCGGTCAATTTGTGTGCGCATGGCAGTACTGCGTCCGGTGTGTTGCCCCCCGGACGTATCTAACTTTGGAGGCCCTATGAGGCTTGGTTCGCGTGTCCTGTCGTTTCTCCTCATGCTGTTCGTCCTTGTCGCAGTTTCAACCACAACATTGTTTGCGTCGATGCACACCACCGCATCTCCCAAAGCTCGGGTAACCTCCAAGGTCGATGACAGCAAGCGCACCACTCTACACGGTCATGTGCCCGCCGTTGCGCGGAAGGGGATGGATCTGGGACGCGTGGAGCCCAGCACGCCCGTCGAGCATTTGATCATGATGCTCAAATCCGACGAAGACCAGAAGCGTGAGATTCGGCGCATCATTGACGAGCAACAGGACAAGCACACCAAGAACTACCATCAGTGGACAACGCCCGAAGAATTCGGCGAACACTTCGGCGTCCACGACTCCGATATTGCCCAGATCACGGCATGGCTGGGCAGCCACGGCCTGTCGGTTGAAAGCGTCAACAAGAGCAAGCGCGTGCTGCACTTTAGCGGCACCGTGGGCCAACTGGAGGGCGCGTTTCACACCCAGATGCATTATTTGCTGATGCCGAATGGCGAGACCCACGTCTCGAACGACCGCGATATTTCCGTCCCAACAGCACTCAAGGATGTGATTGCGGCCGTGCCCACATTGAATGATTTCTTCCGCAAATCGCACAAGGTCGACGGCACCCCGGTTCCAATCGGCCGAAACAGCCGCATGAAGCCTGGCCCGAGATTCACGTCTTCCAGTTCCGCGCACTTGGTTTCTGCCGGTGATTTTGCGACCATCTATAACACCGCGCCTCTGTTGGCTCAGGGCATCAATGGCAGCGGCATCAAAATTGGTATTGTCGGCCGTTCCGACATTCTGCTCGACGACGTAGAGACCTACCGCGCGGTTTCGGGTCTTCCCGCGAACGACCCTGTTTTCATTCACGCTGGTCAGGATGCGGGCACTCTCCCCGGCGATGACAGCGAATCCGATCTCGACGTCGAAATTTCCGGCGGCGTGGCTCCCAACGCCACCGTTGATTTCGTGATTGGCACGCCGACGTTCCTGGTCGACGGCATCACGAATTCGTTCGAGTACCTCATCGAAAACAATCTTACTGACATCATCAGTTCGAGCTACGGCGACTGCGAAGCGAATGAAGGTGCGGGCGGCAACTTGTTCAACGCCCAACTATTCGAGCAGGCCGCAGCACAGGGCATCAGCGTTTTCATCGCGGAAGGCGACAACGGCCCAGCCGGTTGCGATGCCCAGGGCTCCCAGACATATGAAGTTCTCGGCTATGCCTCAGGCGCGGAAGAAGCCACCTGGTATAGCGTGGGCGTCGGCGGAACCGAGTTTTACGGCGATGGCGGCTCAAACTATGCGACGTACTGGAACTCAAGCAATGCATCGAATGAGAGCTCGGCGATCAAGTACATTCCTGAATATCCTTGGAATGAAGCTGGAGTCGCCAGCCCCACCCCCAGCGGCGAAGCCTCAGCCGATTTTACCGACCTCTGGTCCGCCAGCGGCGCCGTCAGTGCGTACTATCTGCGGCCACCGTGGCAGACTGGCTCCGGGATCAACAACTCCAGTGACCCTGCGATGACGCTCGCCAATGGCGCGGCCGGCAACTGGGTTGCCAGCGTCAACATAACGAATCCTGGCAACGGATACACCACCGCGCCATCGGTCACGTTCGGGAGTGGCTGCACGGATGCCCCAGCAGCCACGTCGGTGCTGGGTACTGGCGCGACGGCCGGGCAAGTTGTAGGTCTTACATTTACCGGATATACGTCGCACTACCAGGGGTTTAATTGCACCTCCACGCCGACAGTTACCTTTGGAGCGGCGCCAGGTGGTGGAGCAAACACTGCCACCGGAACGGCTGTCCTCGGTCCGATGCAGAATCTTCTGCCGCTCATTTCCGGTGTGCCGCACCGCCTGACGCCCGACGTCTCGTTGAACGCGTCCTCCGGCCATGACGGCACCATTTACTGCGATGAGGGCATTTGCGACGAGGGTTATCTGGACGCGGTTGGCGGCACCTCAGTGGCCGCGCCGAGCATGGCCGGTGTGCAGGCCCTGATTGACCAAGCCAATGGCGGGCGCCAAGGCATGCCAGCCTACATTTACTACGCGCTGGCCAACGCTCAGAACGCTACAAACTGCAACTCGTCCAGCAACCCGGTGAACGGCTCCAATTGCGCGTTCCAGGACGTCACCTTGGGCAATAACTACATTTGCGGCCAGGGGGCGTATTCCGGCAAGAGCGCTGTCTGTTCCGCAAGTGCCACCTCTGCCAAGATCGGTTTTGCCGCTGGCACCGGCTTTGACCTGGCTAGCGGCTTGGGCTCGCCCAATGTCGCCAACTTGGCCAGCCAATGGAGTTCAGTTGTATTTAACAGCTCCAACACGACTCTTGGCCTCTCGAACACTAGCTTCACGCACGGCACCAGCATCACGCTGAGTGGCACGGTTGCGGCGGGCGCCGGCGGTGGAACCCCCACCGGCGACGTTGCTTTCATCGTAACTTCCGGCGCGATCGGCGATACCAATAACGAAACGACCGGCGCCCAGAACGGCCCGGTTGCTTTCGCTACCCTGAGCGGCGGTTCTTATTCGGCCACCCTCAACAATCTTCCCGGCGGCACTTATTATGTGACCGCGCGCTACGGCGGCGACGAAACTTTCGCCTCCAGCCTTTCTGCTGGCACGCAAGTTACCGTCAGTCCGGAAGCCGGCGCCGTCACCATCACTCCGTACGCGCTCAGCGGGTCGGCTTGCACCATTACCAGTTCCAGCTCATTCACGTATGGTCAGGACACCCTGATCAATATCAACGTGGCTGGGACTTCCGGCAACGGCGCACCGACTGGTACAGTGGCGCTCACTCTCGATGGCAACCCCTGGACCACCGTGACTCTGGATCCTAACGGCAACGCTTTTGCCTATTCCGGAGCCACCACTGCGGACACCTCGTGTGTCTACGACTACGCTTTCCCAAGCGTCAACATGATCGCGGCAGGCTCGCACACCATCGGTGCGACCTACTCCGGCGACAGTTCGGTTGCGACTGCCACTGCGACTCCGGCCAGCATTACGGTCGCGCAGATCAGCCCTGGAACGCTAACCTTTGATGCGGGCGGTGGGACGACGGCAGTGATTGCCTCCGGCGCGACCATTCCCTTGGCGGTTATTTTCCCAACCGTTTCGTCTCTTACCACTTTCGAGCCTACGCCGGGAGCTTCCGGCCCAACCGGCACCATAACCTTCACGGATACCACCACGAGTACCGTCCTCGGCACAGCAACGGTTGTGCCACGTCTCGTGTTCGAAAACCAGGGCAGCTCGACGAGCAACGTTCCGGAGTGGATCTACTCGGCGGCTGCGGTAGGCTCAACGAACGGCATCACCACGAGCGGGGCCAACACCATTACGGCAACCTACTCTGGCGATACCAACTACACCTCCGCAACAGCCACAGCGACGGTCACGGTCGGCGGAACTACCGCGACCACGGTTGCAGTGACGTCCAGCGCCAACCCAACGACTCTGGGCGGCGTGCCAACCTTCACTGCAACAGTGACAACTGCCACCGCCGGAACGGTCACCTTCTTCGACGGCACCACCGTCCTCGGACAGGGAGGCACGTTCAGCACTTCGGCCCACACCAGCACCTACAAAATATCGGCCACGTATCCGTTTGTTGGCGGCGCACATAGCATTACCGCCACCTACAGCGGTACCGGCACAACGTCCCAGTCGAGCACGTCCCCGGTGTTCACGGAAAACGTGACCCAGGGCACGATGACAATCATTCTCAGTTCGAAGGCGACCGACGTCAGTACCAATACCTTCTCGCTCACAGCCGTCCTTAACTGCCTATCCGGCGGCTGCGGGACGAACCCGTTCCTCGGCACGGCGAGCACATTCTCCAACGTCTACGCTCCTGTTCTCAGCAGTGTGCAGTTCTATGACGGTGCCACGCTGCTCGGCTCGGCGCCGGCGACGGAAGTCACATACGCGCAGGGCGGTGCGTCCATTTGGACTGCCCAGTTCAATACAACGCTGAGTGGCGGGTCGCATAGCATCACGGCCACGTACTCTGACACGAACTACGCGCATGCAACCTCCAGCGCGCTTGCCATCAATGCAACGGGTGCGCAAACCATAACCTTCGGTACACCGGCTCCTTCGAGCGCGGGCGACGGCAGCAGCTTTACGGTAGCGGCGACGGCCAGCTCCAGCCTGGCGGTTGCTTACACCAGCTTCGGCTCCTGCACCAACTCGGGCGCGACCTACACCATGACCAAGGGCACGGGAACCTGCTTGGTGATCGCCAACCAGGCGGGTAACAGCAGCTACGGTCCCGCTCCTGAAGTCACGGAGGCGGTAGCCGCGTTCCCGGGCAACCAGACCATTACCTTCGGCACGCCCGCTCCAGCGAGCGCGGAATACGGCAGCAGCTTCACGGTAGCGGCGACCGCCAGCTCGGGCTTGGCGGTAACGTATACCAGC
Source organism: uncultured Acidobacteriaceae bacterium (assembly GCA_963804075.1). Classification (GTDB taxonomy): domain Bacteria; phylum Acidobacteriota; class Terriglobia; order Terriglobales; family Acidobacteriaceae; genus Acidiflorens. The sequence goes on from CAWDPB010000001.1 coordinate 16,380, forward strand.
GACGGTGTTGTCTGCACGAACGTCGGGGCGGTGTATACCATGATCGCGAGCAGCGGAAACTGCTCGGTGATCGCCAACCAGGCGGGTAACGCCAATTGGAACGCTGCACCAACGGTTACCGAAACCACCAGCGCAACGGACGCGAACGGCAGCGTAAGCGTTGCTTCCGGTGGCCCGAATCCGTCGACTTACGGCCAGTCGGTGACCTTCACCGCGACCATCGGCAGCGATACCGGCCAGGTCAAGGGCCGCAAGGGAGCGGCAGGCAAGAAACCGATGAACGTGACCGGAACGGTGACCTGGAGCGGGAATACTGGTTGCGCCCCAAGCACAGTGACGGGCGGCTATCCGGGAACGGCGAGCTGTACCACTTCGAGCCTCGGAGGCGGAAGCGACACGGTGACCGCGAACTACGGCGGCGACAGCAACCATAACCCCGCTTCGGGTTCTGTGGTCCAGACGGTCAACACGGCCAGCACAACCACAGCGGTCTCTTCCAGCTTGAATCCGTCCGAATTTGGCCAGGCAGTAAGCTTCTCGGCCACGGTGACGGGATCGAGTCCGACCGGGACGGTGCAGTTCTACGTTGACAGCGTATTGTTCGATACAGAGACGTTGGTATCGGGTTCGGCCACTTCGATCAGCACTTCGACGCTGGCGCAGGGGACGCACACGGTGTCGGCGACGTACTCGGGCGACACGGACAACTCGGGCAGCTCGGGCACGTTAGCGGGCGGCCAGGTGGTCAATCAATCGAACTCGACCACAACCGTAACTTCGACACCGAATCCGTCGACGTACGCGCAGCAAGTAACGTTCACGGCGACGATCACCACCGACACCGGCGATGTAAAGGGACGGAAGCCTGGCAAGAGCGGGATTCGTCCGATGCAGCCGACCGGAACGGTAACGTGGAGCGCGAACACTGGATGCAGCCCGAGCACATTATCGGGTGCGTATCCGGGAGTCGCGACTTGTACGACTTCCTCGGCGTCACATCTGCCAGTCGGGACGGACGCGGTAAGTGCGTCTTACTCGGGTGACAGCAACCACACCGCAAGCTCCGGCTCGGTGAACCAAGTTGTACAAGGCGGGATTGCGACCACGATTGACGTGACCAACGTGAGCCCGGCTTCGGAAGAAACCGGCGCGGATTCACCGATCACGATCACGGCAGTACTGGCGTGGACGGGACACGGCGTAGCGCCGACGGCGGCGAACGTGACCATCGGCGGCAACGGGAACGGCACGTACGGTGCTACCGGTTGCGCGGCCCGTGTGCGCGAAACCATCACCTGCACGGCGATCTATACTCCGACGAATGCGGATGGAGCTGGCACGTATACGGAGACGGCGACGTTCTCCGGAGACGCCAACTACTCTGCATCGACCAGTCCGGAAACCGGCAACTTCACCCTTACTGGAGCGAACTCGACGACAACCGTTACCTCCGGCCTGAATCCATCGACGTACGGTGGGTCGGTAACGTTCACGGCGACGATCACCACTGACACGGGCGATGTAAAGGGACGGAAGCCTGGCAAGAACGGGATTCGTCCGATGCAGCCGACCGGAACGGTCACCTGGAGTGCGAACACTGGATGCGCCCCGAGCACATTGACGGGAACGTATCCGGGAGTCGCGACCTGTACGACGAGCAGCCTCGGCGGCGGATCGGACACGGTAGCGGCGACGTACCCTGGTGACGCCAACCATACCGGCAGTTCGGGCTCGGTCAACCAGACAGTCTACCCGGCAAGCCAGACGATCACGTTCACGACGGCGGCACCATCGAGCGCGGCTTATAACAGCACGTTCGGAGTGGCGGCTTCGGCGAGTTCGAGCTTGACGGTAGCGTTCACGGCGGCGGGCAGCTGTAGCGTGGCCGACAACGGCAACGGGACGGCGACCTACACGATGACGAGTGGAGCGGGTACCTGCACGGTGAAGGCAAACCAGGCAGGCAACGCGAACTACTCGGCAGCGGCGCAGGCCACCGAATCGGTGAGCGCAACACCGGCCAGCCAAACGATCGTAGTCACGACGCCGGCACCGGCATCCGCAGCCAAGACCTTCAGCTTCACGGTGGTGGCCAGCGCCACTTCCGGGTTGCCGATCACCTTCACCAGTTCGGGCATCTGCACGAACGTACAGGGGACCTACACGATGACGTCCAACAGTGGCACTTGCACGGTGAAGATGAACGCACCGTCGAGCGCCAACTACACGGCGGCGCCGCAAGTGATCGAAACCACGGCCGGAGCACCGGCAGTGGCGCCGACGGTAAGTCTGACGGGCGAACCGGCGACAGCGAACGCAGGGGCGACGTTCCTGATGACGGCATCGTCGACCGAGACCGGAGCAGTGAGCATTCCGGTGATCTCGACGACGACGCCAGCGGTCTGCTCGGTGGGCGCAGGCACAACGAGCGGGAGCAGCGTCTCGGCGACGGTGACGATGCTGACCGGAACGGGCACGTGCGATCTGAAGGCGGCGTGGGCTGCGAATTATGCCTACAAGGCAGCCACAGTGGAAGAGCACACGATAGGGGCGAAGATTGTCCCGACGGTGACGTTCACGGGCGCACCTTCGAGCGAGTCGAACGGCAGCAGCTTCACGGTGACGGCGACGTCGAATGAAAGCGGGATCGTAAGTATCCCCACGATCACGACGACGACGGGAACGGCGTGCACGGTGGGCGCGGTGACGAACAACGGACCGGGGAGCTATCAGGCCACGGTCACGATCAGCAAAGCCACCGGCACCTGTACGACGAAGGCAGCGTGGGCCATGAACCCGGACTACGACGCTGCCTCCGCCCTGCAGCACACAGCTAACACGCACTAAGGCGGTGGTTGTTTTTCGCTAACGCTGTACGAACGGAAGTGAAACCAATGCGGCCCAGGGCAACCTGGGCCGTATTCTTTTGCGCGCGAAGTATGCGCGAACCGCGAGGGCAAGCCGCAGGACTACCCGTCTCCTAATACGGTTGCGATTGTCGCATCTTCCTCACTTCCAGCCGCATCCAAACATTGACAATGATTCGCTCAGGTTATAGTATGAAGAGGAGCACAATGACTAGTTAATTGATTATAAAGCACTTATATTAAAGTGAAAGCATCGGAAGCATCGAATCTAGGAGGAAGTCATGAGCAAGATTATCGGAATTGACTTGGGAACCACCAACTCCTGCGTAGCGGTTATGGAGGGTGGGGAGCCGAAAGTGATACCAAATGAAGAAGGTGGGCGGACTACGCCCTCCGTGGTCGGGTTTACCAAGACCGGAGAACGGCTGGTGGGGCAGGTCGCGAAGCGGCAGGCGATTACCAACCCGGAGAACACGGTGTATTCGATCAAGCGCTTTATGGGACGGCGCTATGACGAAGTCAGCGAAGAATTGAAGATGGTGCCATATAAGGTGGAGCGCGATGGTGACCATTTGGTCGTGATGGCGCAAGGGAAGAAGTATACCCCGCAGGAGGTCTCGGCGCTGATTCTTCAGAAGCTGAAGAAGGCAGCCGAAGACTATCTCGGTGAGAAGGTGACCGAGGCGGTCATCACCGTTCCTGCGTACTTCAACGACGCGCAGCGGCAGGCCACGAAAGACGCCGGCAAGATCGCCGGCCTCGAAGTGAAGCGCATCATCAATGAGCCGACGGCGGCCGCGCTGGCCTACGGGCTCGACAAGGGCAAAGACGAGACCATTGCCGTCTATGACTTCGGCGGCGGCACGTTCGACATTTCGATTCTTGAAGTGGGCGAGGGCGTGATCGAGGTCAAGGCGACGAACGGCGACACGCACCTGGGCGGCGACAATATCGACCAGCGGCTGGTGGATTGGCTGATTGACGAGTTCAAGAAGGATGAAGGGCTTGACCTGCGCGCCAAGGGCAATGAGATGGCGCTGCAGCGTCTGCGCGACGCAGCTGAGCGTGCCAAGATTGAGCTTTCGACCACGATGGAGACCGAGATCAATCTGCCGTTTATCACAGCGGATGCGTCGGGGCCGAAGCATTTGGTGAAGAAGCTGACGCGGGCGAAGTTCGAGTCGATGGTTGAGGACATTATCCAGAAATCGGTTGGCCCGTCGAAGCAGTGCATGAAGGATGCGGGGATTGACGCGTCGAAGATTAATGAAGTGGTGCTGGTCGGCGGCCAGACGCGCATGCCGCGCATTCAGGCGCTGGTGAAAGAGTTGTTCGGCAAAGAGGGCACAAGAGCGTGAACCCGGATGAAGTCGTGGCGATTGGCGCAGCGATTCAGGGCGGCGTTCTGAAGGGCGAAGTGAAGGACCTGCTCTTGCTGGACGTAACTCCGCTGACGTTGTCGATTGAGACCCTGGGCGGAGTGGCAACACCGATGATTCCGCGGAACACGACCATTCCGACGAAGAAGACGGAGACGTTTTCGACGGCGGCGGACTCGCAGACCTCGGTTGAAGTACACGTGCTGCAGGGCGAACGCCCAATGGCGGCGCAGAACCGGACTCTGGGCAAGTTCCACTTGACTGGATTGCCGCCGGCTCCGCGCGGCATTCCGCAGATCGAGGTGACGTTCGACATCGACGCCAACGGAATACTGAACGTGACCGCGAAAGATATGGCCACGAGCAAGGATCAGAAGATAACGATCACGTCGTCTTCGGGTCTTAGCAAAGAAGAGGTCGAGCGGATGGCGAAGGAAGCCGACGCGCATTCGGCCGAGGACAAGGCACAGCGCGACGCGATCGAAGCGAAGAATCAGCTCGACACGATGACTTACAACATCGAGAAGATGCTGAAAGAACATGGCGACAAGATCACGGGCTCCGAACGCGGAGACGTCGAGAACGCGCTGGCCGACGCGAAGAAGGCCATCGAGTCGAACGACAAGGCGCAGATGGATTCGGCGCGCGAGAAACTAACCGCAGCCTCGCACAAGCTTGCCGAGCAGATGTATAAAGCGACGCAAGCGGCAGGCACGCCGGGCGCTGGTGGCCCTGGGGCGGGAGCTCCAGGAGCAGGGCCAGCTGACGGCGCGAATGGCAACGGTCAAAAGAAAGACGAAGGTGTAATCGACGCCGAGTATGTCGACGTCGAGGACAAGAAATAACCCGCTTGTGTAGCGCCGGCAACCTGACGGCAGTTCCGAGGGCGAATCGCCCTCGGAACTGTCTACGAGGTAGCGGGTTTAAGTAAGTAGGGTTCTGAGGAAGAGGAAAACTAATTGAGATTCGAAGTCAATGGACAGATGTATTTTGTGAACTTCGTTCCGGAGGAGGGCCGCTGGTATTGCTACGCTCCAAGCAGGTCTGGGATGCAGATGCAGAAAATCCCTGTGTCAATGGATGCAACTCCGTTCGATAGGTTTACCATGCAGCAGGACGAGCAAGCCAAAGAAGTCGTGAATTAGTTGTTCACTATCGTCATTGTCATCCTGAGCGGAGCAAGAGCTTCACGAAGTAAAGTTCTTGCGGAGTCGAAGGACCCCATACCCGATTGAGCTACGATGAACTTCGCAAGGCGTTCTCTCGATGCGGTCGATCTTGGGGTGTAGAAGCTCATGACCCCTAAGAAATATTGGGTCTATATTGTCGCCAACCGCAGCGGTACGCTTTATATCGGGATGACGAATGATCTCCATAAGCGCGTCGTGGAACACAGAAGTGGTGAGATCGAAGGGTTTTCCAGCAAGTATCATTGCGATGTACTGGGAGAGCTTTGACGACGTTCTGAAAGCAATCAGCCGAGAAAAACAGCTTAAGGGTTGGCGGCGTTCGAAGAAGATTGCGCTGATTGAGTTCACGAATCCGCGATGGGAAGATTTGGCGGAGAAGTGGGGAGCGGAAATGTCATTTGCTGGAGAGCCGATTACTGGACGGTGAGAACGCCTTGCGGTGCCATGGGTGGCGCCGACGGGCATGGGGTCCTTCGACTCCGAATGATCCATCGCTTCGCGCCGGATCATTCTCCGCTCAGGATGACAGAGGTGAGAAGACATAAGAGCTGACAGCTAGAACATGGCCACCCAAACTAAAGACTATTACGAAATCCTCGGCGTCAAGAAATCGGCCTCCGCGGACGACATTCGCAAGGCGTTCCGCAAGCTCGCCCGCAAATACCATCCCGATGTGAACCCTGGGGACAAAACAGCGGAAGAAAAGTTCAAGACGCTCTCCGAAGCCAACGACGTTCTCAGCGATCCCAAGAAGCGCAAAGTCTACGACCAGGTCGGCTTCTACTCCGACAACATAGATCCCGCGACCGCCGAGGCTTACGCGCGCGGCGGCGGACAACCCGGCACCGGCGGCTTTCCAGGCGGCGGCGCTGGATTCCCCGGCGGTGGGCAAGGTTATCCCGGCGGAGCGGGCAACGTCGATTTCGGCGGCTTCGATTTTTCCGATCTCTTCGAAGGCGCACGCAGCGGTGGCCGCAAACCTGCCGCATCGCCATCCGGTGGCGGCTTTCGCGATATTTTTTCAAACATTTTTTCCGGCGGCGGCCGCGGTGCCGCGGCCGAAGAAGGACCTGAGCCGGGTAGCGATCTTGAGTATCAGGTCAATGTGCCTTTCTGGACGGCGATTCGCGGCGGCGTGATGAAGCTGAATATCACCCGGCGCGATGTCTGCGGAAACTGTCACGGCAACGGATTCATCGAGGAGCCGGGGACCTGTCCGCAGTGTCATGGCAAAGGGACCATCGAACAGACCGGCGGCCGCATGAAATTCAATGTGACTTGTCCGCGCTGCCACGGAACGGGGAAGAATATTTCGACCTGTCCCGTGTGCCACGGTGAGGGCAGTGTGGAGCGCACCGATCCGCTCGAAGTGCGCATCAAGGCCGGAACCCGCGACGGCCAGCGCATTCGGATTGCGGGCAAGGGCAATGCAGGCCTGCGCGGCGGCGGAGTCGGCGATCTCTACGTCATCATCCGCATCGGCGACCATCCGCTCTTTCGCCGCGAGGCCGACGACATCCACATCACCGTGCCTGTCACCGTATTCGAAGCCGCGCTGGGATCGAAGATTGACGTGCCGACGATTGACGGCCGCAGCACACTGAAAATTCCTCCGGGAACGCAGTCAGGACAGAAGCTGCGGCTGCGCGAAAAAGGTGTGCCGTCGGCAACGAAAGATGGCGTCCGCGGAGACGAGATCGTGGAAATAAAAATCACCGTGCCCATGCCCCGCGATGAGAAGACGAAAGAGCTGCTCCGCGAGCTAGCCAAGCTGAATCCCGAAGATCCTCGCGCTGAGCTGTGGGGCAAGGTCTAAAGAGGCGTTGATTGAGTGTGGCGCGGAACTCTTGTCCGCGCGAAGCCGCCCTTTGATTGTCCCCGAGCCGTTCGGAGCGGCCAGGGAGAACGAGCGAAGAGTCTGCATCCCGCCGAGAGCTACATATCGAAACTTCTACCTACGCCATTAGCTCTAAAACCCTCTCCGCACCCGGAACGGAATCTCCACTAGCGCTTCCACCGCGACTGGTTTCCCCGCCCGCAGCGCCGGCATGAACTTCCATCCCGCCAGCGCATTTTTGGCCCAGTCGTCCAGCCGCTCATCCGGGCTGTTGAGTACGCGAATCCCATCCACTCGTCCATCCGCATGGATCACCGCATACAGCGTGACCGTCCCATGGACATTATTTCGAATCAGTTCCAGCGGATATCCCGGGTCCGATTTCTCCGTCGGCAGCGGCTGCATCAGATCCTGCTGCTTTGGGTCCGGCTCTAACTCCGCAAAATGCATCACCCAGCTTCCGCTGGTTGAATTCAGATTCGGCATGTTGAGCGTGGTCCCATAAAGCCGCCGGTCGCCGAAAACCTCCCGGTCCATCGAGGTCACCTTTTCGTCGGCAATCGCCGACGCTGCCCGCCGCCCCCGTATCGTGCCCGCCGCATTCGCCGATGCCATCTCCCTCGCACCATCGTCCGCGCCCTCGCCATCCCGCGCAATCGCGCCGGTCCTTCCCGGAGCCGCTCCCACGCGCAGCCCCGCCGGCAATTGTCCATTGCTCGTCTTCCATCCCGTCCCGTTTCCCGCCGTCTTCGACCCCGCAAAATCCGGCGCTCCCGTCGCGCCCGCCTTTCCTTGTGGACCCGCCTCAAAGCTTCCCCGGCGATTTCCTCCCGGCACGGCCACCGGCCCTGTCGGTGTGATCGGATTAATCCCCAGCGCCACCAGCCGTCCCGAGGCGCCACCTGCGCCGCCCGAAACGCTCGGCGCTGGCGCGACTGCTTGTGTGCCCGCTGCCAGATCCTTGCCCCCAGCCTGTCCGCGGCCATAGATCGCGTGCTGCTCCGCCAGCGTCAGCTGCGGAGCCGGCGCAACCGCCGCGCTCGGCGCAATATTCATCTGCCCAGCGTGTCCCCTCGCCGAAGTCACCTCCGGAGGAGGCGCAATCACCGCCGTATCCGGCCCCGCCATCCCGCGCGCGCGGTCGTGTTTCACTTCCGGTGGTGGAGGAATAATGTCCGATCTGAGTCCTGCTTGTGTCACTCGGTCCCGTGCGAATGCTACTTCCGGAGCTGGCGCAACCACCTGAGAGTCGGGTGCTTTCACCCGGCTGGAGAGGGAGTTAGTCGCATTCAGTGGCACCATCGGAGCCACCGTCCCCGTCGCCACAATATTCGGCAAAGGAACGTCGCGATCCAGCTTCAAATCCGGCGGCGCAACAATGGTTTGTCTCCGGTTATCCGCCTCGCGCGGCACCGACAAAATCGGCTGCTTCGCGAACGCCGGATCGCCCACCCGTGGTTTCGGTGTTTCCCCCGCACCCGTATCGAGCGGAGGCAAATACTCCTCCGGCGAATACGTAATCAGCGAAGAGCGGTCAAACGCAGCAGTATCCAGAATCCTCTGCTGCCGCAGCCAGACCAGCGAAAGCGTCCAGATCAGAACCGCCGCGCACGCGTGGATCAGCGCCGATTCCACAAATCGTGCCCACGGCAGTCTCTGCTGGACGAACACATCCTTCCACAAGTCGAATTCCACTACGCGTTGTCCGGAAGATTGTCCCGCCCACGTCAGCCCAGAAGAAGACGCCACCGAAGAGGATCGCTCGGAATAGGACCGTCCTGAAGAAGGCTCCCCAGTTACCGCTTGGCCCGAAAAAGTCTGTTCTGGCGCTGCACCCCGCGAATGCAACGTCTCGCGCAGCCCCTCGCGGAATTCGGGGCTAGCCGGGTCATGCTCCGCCAACAGCTTCACGAATTTTTTCGCAGGAATTTCCATCCGGTCACATACCCTTCCAGCCATTTCCCACGGCGGCGCCCCGGCAGGCAGGGTTGGGGGCGTTTGAGATCTTCCGCGAAGGCAATGAGCCAGATTATACGGGAAACCAGTCCGGCAATTCACATTTCAGGGAAGAGGAAGTTCCTGTCAATCCGCCGGAAGGCAGCTGGAAGGTCCGGCCCCAGAAGGGGCGGTCGAGGTTTTGCTTTTGGATGGCGCAGCTTCTTTCAGCGCTACGGTAGATGCCAGGCCGTTCCGGCGGACCCAGCGGTTTGTAAGTGTAGCTCCGGCGTCCCGCCCGGCTGTCCGGCGGGCGTCCTCACCCGCCGCCTAACACAGTCCCGCTAACCCGCTCTCCACTTCGATCGGCGCCGTCGTGATGCGTCCATCTTCGATCACCACTTTGTACGACCTGCTGCACGTCCCGCACAGCCAGTAGATGTCGTTTTGTTGTTCCCCGCCGCGCCCACCCGTCAGAAGTCGTTCCACCTTGAAAACGCGCCCGTCGCGGGCGTGAGTAAACGCAATTCGGCATGCCGGATTTACGCAATTCTCAATCATTTTGCCTGCCCTCAATTGCTGTACCGCCCGGACTTCTCTCCAGTTCCTCAAGGTGCCGTATCTCGGCTTCCAGCCAGCTTTTCAGCGCCGATTCCACCTCGCCCGGCGTGTACTGGCGGCTCATGCTGTGCACCGACTCGCCGTGAGCATTCAAGTGAATAAAGTGGCACGCTTCCATTTCCTGGCGAAACCCCTCCGGCACAAACTGATACAGCCAACACTCCGAACATGGCGTCCGCCGCTCTGCGTCCAAGCGGTTCGGACACGATGGCGAATCCAGAAACATCGAAACCGGTCTCCATGGCAGCGCTCCGCCGTAGCCCCCGCGTTCCATAAACGACAGCTCTTTCTTGAGCAGACCTATAATCTCTACTCTGGATTTCGGCACGATCGCCTCCGGACTGAGACACATATCCATCTGCGAATTCAAGCCCATTGTGTGGCCTTTTCAACCCCGTTGCCGTGACAGAAAGCACCCCCGCCCGTGACCCTCCTCACAAACCAAAGTACCCGGCCACTTGGACTCGTTTCGCCGCTTTGAAAGGGTGCAACTTCAGGAACTGCGGGAAAGGTCCAAGGCGGTTACGAAACCGCAGCCCCGGAGGGGCGAGCAATCTCAGCCCACCGCTTCACAACTCGTAGAAAAAGCCAGGAATGTTAGCGCAACCGTGGAAGAGCGGCCCTTCAGGGCCCCGAAAGTTGATTTAGTCGGGGCTTTTAGCCCCTGTGGTCGTCTTGCGCGTCTCGCCGATTTTTTCTGCAAGCCCCTAATCGGTCCGCCCTCAGAACGCCCCGCCCCCGCCGCCGCCAAATCCGCCCCCGCTGAACCCTCCGCCCGAGAACCCGCCTCCCGAGCTGAATCCCGATCCTCCCGAACTCGCCCGTGGCGCGGAAACAAACACCTGGTGCATGTCGCTCGCCATCCCGTGCATCGCGCTCGAGAAGTAGAGTGGCGTAAATCCCGCGTAACGGGTTCGGCGACACATACCAGCTCGGCGCATCCTTCACAATCCCATCGAACGCTTGCGCCCAATGATGCTCCACGCCCAGCGCCATCGCGTATGGAAGAAATTTCTCGAACGTATCCTGCGGCATCCGCCCAATATGGTCCTTATCCACTCGATTCAGGAACTCCTGAAATCCCAGCACCGCACATCCACGCGCGCACCCGCCAGAGTTTTCGCCGTCATCTGCCGAGCAAACAGCCACCAGATCGCCGCCGAAATCAGCACACTCACAATCGCCAGCGGAATCGAATAAAACAGATTCATCCACCCCATCGCCTGCACTCCCGCCGCCAGAATCGCAATAATCACTGCTGCCACGATGCTGTAGCCATTCGCCGATTCCGGGTCGAGCGCATAAATCCCCTTGTTTTTTAGTGCCGACATAATGTCCTGCGCGGATCATCGGCACCGCCGTATAAAAGCGGTTCTTCAGGCTCGAGAGGCGCGTGTCGTTTCCGCTCAAAAATATATTGTCCATCATCACTCGCTCATGCGGAGCCAGTTCTCCCCACTCCGTCATCGGCTTCAGCAGATGAAAGACGTAGTCCTTGTGATGGAACACGAGGAACGTGTCCACCTTCTCTTCGATCCTCACGTATCCCCGCACCGCCAGATCGACAATCGTCGATGTGATGTCCCGCGGATGAATGCAGTCGCCGATCAGCGTCCCCGTCTCCGCCGGCGTCAGTCCTTTCGGCGGCTCATACTGCGGCGCAACCGACATCCCCGGATCGGGATCGCGTCCCACCGCATACCACAGCCCGCCCATCACGGCCAGCGTGAACAGCGGCAAAAACAGAATGGGATTGCTGCCGAGAAACCATCCCAGCTTCGTCATCGCGCTCGGAGCCGCCACAATTCCAGTCGGGATGTAAACATCAACCGTCAGTCCGCCGCGCATCGGCAGCGCGCGCGTGGTTTCCGCCGCCACATCCGCGCCGTTGACCTGCACATCCGCCTCGCTCTGTTTCGATCCGTAAGCGCCCGTGAAGGCCTGCGCCCGTAGTCCTCCCGTCGCACCTTCCGGCAGCGTGATGAACGCCGATGCATGCGCAATCGGCACCGGCCAGTCGTTGCCAGTGACGTTCCAGTAAAACTCGTAATAGCCGTCGAAGTAGCGAATGCCGTTGCGCACCGAGTAATCGATGTTGATCACCCGCGCCGCATCCACCGCGTCCGGAATATAAATCTTCAAATCGCGGTACGCGCCCGACTTACTCGACTCATATTTCAGCTTGTTCCCGTTCTCGTCGGTCACGCTCTGCACTCTCAGAAACAGCGTGTAGTTCGTTCCATTCGGACCGGGATATTCCACTGGAATCGTGCGATGAATGCCATGCCACGCACCTTCAAATGTGACGGTAATCTTCTCGCTGACCAGCGCCGAGCCATCGGCCGCAATCGAGATCGAATCCTTGAAATCCGCGACCTCCCACCGATGCGCCTGCGCCGCCGCCGGCAAAACAGCCAGCAGTGCTATCGCCAATAAGAATGCGACCCGAATGAAGATTGAATTATGAATGAAGAGGGAATTGCGCCCTACAAGCGCGATGTCGTCCTGCGCGGAGTGGCCACAAACAAGGTGCAGCAAGCGAAAAACAAGATTGTCTTCCTGAGCGAAGCTGCGGCAAGCGAAGCGCAGCCGTAGCGGAGTCGAAGGATCTCTACTCATCCCGTGCCTCTGGGGCTGATGAAAACTCGAAGAGCTAGAATTTCACGGCCACCGGCTCCCGGTCGCCCGCAGCCGCCTCAAAGTACTGTTTCTGCTGAAATCCAAACATGCCCGCCAGAATATTGGTCGGAAACGACTGGATCCGCGTATTCAAATCGCGGACCACCGCGTTGTAGTATCGCCGCGCATTCTGAATCGCGTCTTCCGTCTGGTTCAGCGAAGTCTGCAATTGCGTGAATTCCTGCGACGCCTGCAGCTGCGGATAATTTTCCGCCACCGCAAAAAGACTCTTCAGCGCTCCCGTCAGCTGATTCTCCGCCAGCGCCTTATCCGCTGGACCCGTTGCCTGCATGGCCATCGACCGGAACTTCGCAATATTTTCAAACGTGCCCTTCTCGTGCGCGGCGTATCCCTTTACGGTTTCCACCAGGTTCGGAATCAGATCGTGCCGCCGCTTCAGCTGGACATCGATGTCGGACCACGCAGCCTCCGAGCGCACCCGCAGCTGCACCAGGCTGTTGTACATCCCAATGACAAAAACGCACAACACCACCAGGATTCCAAGAACGATCCATCCCATGAGTTCACCTCGGCGTGGATTCAAGCCGACGTTAGCACAAGCCAAACGGCCAGCACAATGTAACCGCTGATGCGGAGCAATAGAAGCAGGGAAAGCCGGTGAAGGAGGAAGTCAACTTAAAAGGGAAGTCGTCGAAGTGAAGCGGCTGCCCCATCCTTGCCGCGTTTTGTGCGGCAAGGGTGGGTGTTCTCGTCAATGCGGATCGGAAGCGCGCGCTCCAGAAACATACAGCACTGATTTTAAGAGGAAAATTACGAGGGAAGATATATCGTGAGGAATTACAGAAAGGAAGATTCGATGGAATTTGTTACTGTCTCGGCGCGAAGTATCCCCGCCGCGCCCGCACTTGCAGATCTTTCTTCACCGCCGTGATCTGAATCGACCGGAACCGCCCATCCGCGCTGAAATCTGACGGCTTATACGAAACGTCATACTGGCTCCGCAGTTCATCCTCGAATCGCCGCGAATGACTTCGTAATATCCTTCATCTTATAAGGAAAGAATGCCCGTCCTCCCGTCGCCGACGCCAGATCCTCCAGCACTTTGTCGCCCCGCAGAATCAGTCCGCTGTCGTCCGTCGAGATCGCGTAAATCAGAACCTCCGCCCGCTGCGCCATTTCAATCGCCTGCGCTCGCGTCACTTCGCTCTGATTGTCCTCTCCATCGCTCACCACAATAATCGCCTTCCGCACCGGATGGTCCGATTGCTCACGCGCCAGCTTATCCTTGCACGCCTTGTAAATCGCGTCATAGAGCGCCGTCCCGCCCCCATCCTTCATCCGCTGCACGCCCGCCGCCAGCGCCGGAACGCTGTCGGTAAAATCCTGCGCCAGGTGGCTCTCTTTATTAAAGCCCACTACAAACGCCTTGTCGTAGCCCGGTCGTATAAGATGCTGCAAAAATCCCGTGGCCGCTTCTTTCTCGAACGCGAACCGCGTCCGCACCGACCCGCTCACATCCATCAGCAGGCCCAATTGAATCGGCAAATCCGTTTCCCGCCGGAACGTCAGAATCGATTCCACCGGCTTGTGATCGTCCAGAATGGAAAAATCTTTCTGCCCCAGATTGCGCACAAACTTTCCGTGCCTGTCCGTCGCAATAAACAGCACGTTCACTTCATCCACCCGCTTGCGGATGGTCAGGATCGCATCGTTCGTCTCGCTCTCGCTGTCTGTGCCCGATGTCGTAATCGAGTTCGATCCGCCGCCGCTCGACGCAAAATTCTCCGCCAGCGCACCGCGTCCGCCAAGATTGTCTGCAAAGCCAGCCGATCCCACGCCCCCATCGTGCGAGGCTTGTGCCCATCCCGCAACCGGCATCCACAACATCGCCGCCGCAATCGCGATCGTCGACACAAACTTCATCATCGAGGCGACCCTCGTCCCCCCGGCAGCCGTCGCCGCCAGGTTTCGCGCCCCGAATTTGCCCATCTTTACCATGCCCATGAGGCCTTCAATGCTCGTCCAGCGTCAACCTATCCAATATCTCTGTGCACGCCGGATGCCGAAGAATCCGTCATCCACCCTGCCAACCACTTTAGGCCCGAACCAGCCGTAAGCCCAAGTTACAAAAGGAGTACGCAGCCCCCGCCCCCTCTAACCTTCGCCCTATCAACCGCTTGCCCGCTCCGCTCGGGCAACGGCCCCACAATCTCCGTAGGATCTCCAACCCGGCCCCGCAATTCCAATCCACCGATCATCACCATATGAACCCCGCCGCAGACAATTTTCCCCGCTCTCCATGCAAAATATGCGGCCCATCTCGTTTTGTGGCCCATGTTCGTTTTTTCGGTGGTTTTGTCGGTCGGATGTCAGCCCGAGGTCCGTGCCCCACGTTTCGCTTTTCGAAACGCGGGATTCGTGCTCGGCGACGGTCGCGCAGCTGTTCGCCGCTGTGATAAGCGCACATAATCATCGGCTGGTTTCAGCCGCTAAGAAGAGCGCAAGACATAAAACTCACTGTGCGCTTGCCAGCTTCGCAATCCAAACGTCCCCCCGCTGGCAATACGTGTCCGCGCCGCCCCCGCTCATGCAACTCACCGGAACCGCTTTCTGTGTCCCCGCGCTCTCCGTCACCGGCCCATAGCTTGCCGGAATCCCCGGCCCCGTCCCGCTGAACGACGCGCAGTTCCCCGCATTCGCATCCGTCGAATCGCACCCGCCCACCGCCGTCAGCGTAATCGTCTGGTTCGCCCACGATTCCGCAAATCCGCTCAGCGTTACTTGTTCCGGCAGCGCTCCGCACGCCACGGCCTCAACCGCCCCGCCGATCCAGTAGTACTGATTCCCGCCCGGCGCGCAGAACTGATTCGTCATCGTTACCGTGACCACCCCGCTCGCGTCCGTCGTAATCGTCACCCCGCTCGCCGAAGCCGTCGCCGGTCCGCTCGCCACATAACTCCCCCAGCACTGCGTCGCCCCGTTCGCGCATCCCAGCGTGTTCATCCAACTCGAAACGTAAGCCATGTAATTCCCGTCCGGACTGATGTTGCCAATCGCGTTCTGTGCGCCAAATACATAGTTGTCGTTGCTGTTGAACGTATGGCCAAGCCTGTACGTGCATGCGGCTGGACCCGAACCATAATTGCAATGGCATCCCGGCCCCAGCGCCGCTCCGCAGCCAAAGGACGAGTTATTGGTCACGCTGTTTTCAACCGCGATCAGCTCGCTCTCCCATGCCTTCGTGTAGCTCTGAATGCACGAGTTTTGTCCCATGCCGCCCGCCTGCCCGCAAACCTGTGCCAGCGCCATCGCGAATGGACTCAGATCCTGCGGGCCATGCTGGCTGCTCGTTCCGTGGTTGTCTTCCGGCAGCGCGTTTGGCAGCAGGGAATAGACGTCGGCATTTGGACATGGCGTCAGCGGCCCATTCACCGCGCACGGAGTGGACGGGTTGGTATATGACGCCCACGTATAATTGTTCCCCTTCGCTTCGCCCGTCTGTGCTTGCGTTCCATGCCCCTGAAGTTGCAGGGATAGATAAGGATTGATCGTCGTGGTCGCCACGATCCAATTGTCCGGGATGTTCATAAACGAGTACCCGCCGTTATACCCGCTTCCGTATGGCCGCATCGCCGCCGTGCCTTCCGTGTTGGTCGCCGCCCCGCCCGTCGCGCTCGCGTCGGCAATCACAATCGATGTTCCGCCCGTATAGGGCACTCCGGAAATCACCGTCCATACCGGGCACGCGTCCGGATTCGGCACGGCGTTGCTGCCCGATCCGCTCGGAGCCGCGCAATTCAAGTGCGTGTCTCCCGCCGCCGTCAGCCCGTAAAACACGACCTGCATGTCCGGCGCGTAGTGCGTGGTTCCCGCGAACGTGATCGTGTCTTCCCCGCTTGCCGGAGTGCCGATTGCCACGCTCGCCACGGTTACAAGTGCCCACTGCACCGGCGCAACGTCCGCATACAGAATGTTCGGTGTCTGCCCACTGTCGTGCAGCGAGTTCGGATAATAGAAAGGAGCATTCGCCGGCATTGCGGAAGGTGTAAGCGTATGGCCGGCGCCGTCGCTCCATGGGCCGGTTGCGTTTGCCGCCCCGAAGATCAGTCCCGTCTTCCATCCCGTCGCTCCGGATGGCCCGCACACCAGTTGTTGCGCGGTCGAGCCGCTCTGCTGCGTCACGCTCTCAATCTGTGCGCTGCAAAAGTACTGTGTTGTCGCTCCCGCTCCGCTCTGTGTCAGCGTGGCCCCAAACGCCGCCGTTCCGCTGATCGTTCCGGGAATGTAATTGTGCTGTCCATCCGCCAGTTGCCCCGCCGCACCCCAGTCGCCTGACACCACGTCGGTGTGCGTATTCAGCACCCGGCAGCCATGTCCTGTCCAGAACTGGACGCGGTAAACGTCTCCGGCGTGCGTCGAATCCCAAATGCCGTCCTGCAGGTTATCGCCATAGTTCGCCCCAAACATCGTGTCGGTCGAGTCCGTATCCGGGGCTCCCATCGTCGCGCCGTTGAATCCGGCAGGCAGGCACGAAGCGGACGTCTGCGGAAACAAATACTGCGTCGGCGAACCTGAAGCGCCCAGCCCGAAGACATAATTGAAGTTGCCCACAAGTGAGTACGTGATCGTCCACTGCGTCGGGTCAGCTCTGCATGGCATCGTTGATCGTGCCCGCGTAGACCGTGTTGGCATAGGTAAACGCGGTCGGCGTGGACGTGGCTGCGAATACACAGCCGCTCGTGCCTCCTGTCCAGTTGCTCGCGGTTGGCGTTCCTCCCGTCACGTTTCCGATCTGCATCAGAACCGCTGGATTGACCGCCAGCAACGTCGCATGTCCGCCGCCGGCGTTCGTCACCGTCTCCGGTGTCAGGCACGTCCCGCTTGTCATCGATCCCAGCACCGTGCTCTCTTCGTCCGTGTTGAATTCAAACAACTCATGTGGATGCGACAAACCAAAAGCGGGCACGCCATTGCCCAAAACACCGCTCCCGTATAGCCGGCTGACCGTCACCGGATTGCTCCCCCAACGAGCGGGGTTGAACGCCAGCATGATGTAGCCGCCGCCGGAATTATTGATCAGCACCTTCGACGAATCGCTTGCCCACCTTTGCAGGTTGCCGTCCGATCCCATGTTGAAATTGAGTCCGAGCGCGTTATAAGCCTCACTGCCATTCAAGATCAAATCGCCATACGATGTCGCCCGCACACTCTGCGTCCCAAAGTCCGGGTCCGTAACCGTCGTATTCAGCCCGCACAAATACTGCCCGTTTGCTGGCTGCGTGCCGCAAGCCGATCCGCTCGCCGGCCCCGCCGCCGGCAAGGTTCCCATCGTCGCCGGACCAAGAAATGTCATCGCCTGCGCCGTCGCTGGCCCTGTGCAACTCGGACATAGCGAACTCGCGGCGCACCCCAGCGGCCCCGTCTCCGTTCCCGTCTCGCAGGTATCCGTCCGCGCCGCATAGGTCAGCGGCGGTCCGCTGACCGAAACTCCCATGACTGCACTCCCCGAAGATGCCCCAGCACCCGAGTAACTGGTCTGCGAAACTGCCGCCCCACAAGCCAACAACACCGTCAGCATAAAAAGCGCGGCATGCCCAGCCCTGTTTTCTTCTCCACAAAGACTTTGGGTGGCGAAGCCCTTCAGCGCTGCGATGAACGCTACCCTCCCATTCGCCGCTTCAACCGCCAAGTCCAACAACCCACACCCCTGCCTCATCCTCATCTCCATCGCTTCGCTATAATGTTTGTTTGCTCTTATCCCGCCGGAACGGCGGCTTTATCGAAAGGGAACCATGCCGACTGACATCGTTATGCCCCAGATGGGCGAGTCTATTTTCGAAGGAACCATCACCAAGTGGCTCAAGAAGCCCGGCGACAAGGTCCAGCGCGACGAGCCACTCTTTGAGATTTCCACCGACAAGGTCGATGCCGAAATCCCTGCCCCCGCCAGTGGCGTCCTTCAGGAAATCAAAGTCACCGAAGGCAACACCGTTCAGGTAAATACCGTCGTCGGCGTTATCGGCGAAGGCAACGGAGCCAGTGCGCCCGCTCCCGCTCCCGCCAAATCAGCGCCAGCAGCCGCCCCTGCTCCTCCCAGGGAAGCGGATAAGACCGGACCCACTCCGTCTCCATCGCCAGGTCCCACTCCCCGCGCTGAGACCGCCGACGAAGAAGACGTTCGTTCCTCCCCGCTGGTCCGCAAGCTCGCCCGCGAGCACAACGTCGATCTCGCTCAAGTTCACGGCACCGGCCAGGGCGGCCGCGTCACCAAGCAGGACATCCTCGACTTCGTCGAGCACGGCGGGTCGTGGGTGCCCCATCCAAGCCCGGTTTTGGCTTGGGTGGGACCGCTCCCACGCAGACTGTAGCTCCCGCGCCCCCGCGCCCCGCTCCCGCCGCGATCCCCGGCGATCTCGTCCCCATGTCGCAAATGCGCAAAATCATCGCCCAGCGCATGATCGAGTCCCGCCGTACCAGCGCTCACGTCCACTGCATGTTCGAAGTCGATCTCACCCGCATCGTCAATCTGCGCAACAAACACAAGAACGGCTTTGAGCAGCGCAACGGCGTCCGCCTGACCTTCATGCCGTTTTTCACGCGCGCCGCCATCATCGCCATTCAGCAATTCCCAATCGTCAACTCGTCCCTGGAAGGCGATAGCCTCCGCTATCACAAACACGTCAACGCCGGCATCGCCGTCGCCCTCGACTGGGGCCTCATCGTCCCCGTTCTCAAAGGAGCCGACGAACTCAACTTCCTCGGCCTCCAGCGCGGAATCACCGATCTCGGCGAGCGCGCTCGCACCAAGAAGCTCTTGCCCACCGACGTCGAAGGTGCAACCTTCACCATCACCAACCCCGGTCAGTTTGGAGCCGTCTTCGGACTCCCCATCATCAATCAGCCCAACGCCGCCATTATGGGCGTCGGCGGAATCGCCAAGCAGCCCCTCGTCGTCACCGACAAGGACGGCAACGATTCCATCGCCATCCGCAGCGTCGTCCACCTGACCCTCGGCTACGACCACCGCATCATCGACGGCGCAGTAGCCGACCAATTCATGCTCGTAGTAAAGAAGACGCTGGAAAACTGGAGCGAAGACGTAGGCTAATTTTTCCTATAAAAACAAAACCCGCCACAAGGCGGGTGAAGTACGTTCGCGGACACTTGGAGTTGTGAACTAGGCAGCGTAGCAACTTAGGAAATAATCCTAAGACTCCGTTTCAGCTAAGCTGCCTTGCGAGGGCGGACAGTTCCTTCTGCGCCTGTTTCGCGCTTGCGCTTGTCTCGCAGGCCCCACGCAAAAATCGCCACCACGGCGACCCCGAACATCGTAAATGGGATCAGATAACCCATAATCTACTCGGTTCCCTTCTCCAGCCAAATTCCGGCAGCGACGATCGCCAATCCAGCCAGTGCGGTGAGGCCCAGGACAATTCGCGTTCGCAACGTGAGATCCCCCTGATAGAAGACTGCATCCAAGGGAACAAAAACAACGAGCAAAACACCAATCTCTCTTAGGCTCTCGCCAGCTAATTCCGCTGTCCTTCTCAACCTTGGCCTTCCCTCATCCTGAACCTCCTACCAGCTTCCCAGAAGATGCCTTTGGTAACCAGTAAGCCCATTTCTACACCAAAAACGCCGCCGACGAGCAAGAAACTCAAATGGGAGTTCTGGCCCCCCGGCATCAGTCTGTCTTGCAGAAACCAGGATCGGGCAGATCGGGTGCGGGTGCCCCACTCAAGCCCGCCTTTGGCTTGAGTGGGATCCGCTCAGCGCCGCCTTTCCTGATGGCTCACGGCTGACGGCTAACGCCCATCTACCACTTCGTCTCCACCCGCAACCCCTCCAACTGTTCAAACGTCACCGGAGTCCCTTGCACCGCCAGCAGGCTCGTCACTGCCGCCTCTATGTTCGCAACCACGTCGGGCGCAACTCCACCCACTTTCGCCGCCGAAAGAATCGATTGCAGCAATGTAAGAATCAGACTTACTAACGTCGCCGCCCCCATTAGATTGCTCCTTTGATTTCCAATGTTAGCGTCGTCGCGTTCGCAATCGTCGCTTCTAGCGCCGCCTGCGCCGACTTTACCGGCACGCACGTCGCAGTTTTGTCCGGAGGCGCCAATGTCGGCGTCCACCCGCAGTAAGTCTCAATCGCCGTGATCAGCGCATTCTCGCCAGCCACACCCTGATTGATAAGCTGGCAAACCTGCTGGTCCCCATTCGCCGCGCAACTCGCCTGATACTCGCCCTGCGCCGCCACAATCGACCCCGAAAGGGCCGCCGCCGTGTCCCGTGCCTGATTCTCGATAGGCGAACACCCCACCGTCGCCAGCACCGCCATAAGTATGATTCCAACCGCCATTCCCTTAATCACCGAGTTTCCTCCGTTCCAAAGATTGATGGCAGCATCGCATGCAATAACTGTGCTGCCGCATTCACCCATGCAAACGCCATCGGATGCGCCGCAATAAACGCCGGAGTAAGAAGAGCCGCTCCAATCGTTCCCGTAACCGTGCACACCAATGGCCCATACAGCTTAAGTAAGTTCATAATTACACCTCATTTGCATTCCAATCGCACAACGAACAAGTCGCAAGCGAGGCTGCGGGACGTTACGCCAAGCCGCGTTATTTACTTTTGTCATCCGAACGCAGTCGAAAGGACCCCTACCTTCTCAACTACACTCGCGCCGCTTTAGGCGTCGGAAAATTCCTTCACTTAGGAAAGAAATGATCATGCAATGTAATCAGCGCGCTCACCCCAAATGCAATCGCCGCCGTCACAATGCGGTCGTAAACATTTCGTTTAATGTCATTCCGCTCCAATGCCATAAGTCGGTCCTCGGCCAGCCGCATTCGCCCAGGCTGTCCGTTGCCCACAAGCATGTCCATCTTCGCTTCCAGGCAGGCGAGCTTTTCCAGCACTTGCAACTGAAAGTCTCCATTCCTCTGCACAACTCCGGGCAAGCAACTGCCAGTACATCCACCCTGTTCGTCTGGTCTCATAAACTCCAAGTGGTCCCCCACAATAAGCCGCGATACAAAAAACTCCCCTAAGTCAGCGGATAATCCACATGCAGTGATGTCGGATACCGCGAATACCGCGCGGGCGAACTGTTGTCGTAACTTTTCAGAAAATATGTCTGCGCCCTCGCAAATCGCGATAGCGTGAAACTGCTAGTCGTGAACCTTCCAACCAGATTCCCCGCGTTCCCCGTCCCCCAGCCCATGTCCGAATACCGGACCTCGATCCCCCAGCCCGTGGGCGGCGTCCATCCCGCATCAATCACATTCGTCGCCTCCGCCCCCGTCAGATCCGCAAGGTAGATATTGCCCACCTGACTTATATCAATCGCTGTCGGCAGTTGAGCCTCCTTGATTAAGGCTGTCGCAAACGCAAAAGCGAGCGACGGATCGCCTGCATCCACAAACGCTAGCGTGTAGAACAAGTTCTCCCCGCCGATGTCGAATAACTCAATGGCCACTTCGCGTACGATTGCCGTAAATGTCGCCGCCCGTGACGGCACGCTTACCGCCAACCCGTCTCCCGGGAAAATGTCTTCCGCCGCCCCCGGCAATAACTTACTCCATGTGCGGTATGTCCCGTTCCAACCTTGTCCCGCATCGTCCAGCAAAGCCAACGCCGCGTTCTCGCAATCGGCGTCTGTCCGTGCAACTGGTGCCGCACCTGCCGAATGCCTCCACGCACCCCGTTGTCCGCCCCGTTCTGGAAAGCCGAGATACTTGTCGAATTGAGCACCCGCGCCATTGCATATCCGCGGCCTCGATAAGACACTTCAATCGTCTGGTTGGCAGCCGGAACGTATTCCGGATAGAACTCCAGCGTGGGTGAGTCCGAAACTCTGCACTGTCCACCTTCAAGCAACGAACCCGTGCTCTGGGTCTGTGCATTCTGTCCGGGCAGCGTACTGCGCACCATCGCATCAATCGCCAGATAGATATAAGTGAACCCGACGGCGCATTGCATACTCATCGAATTGATCAGTGCATAAGTGCAATATCCTGGTGCATTGCTGATCACGTCGTCGTATAATACTGTCGCCGGAGCAACCTGCGTAGCGGGGTTTGCTGGGTCGATATCCTGCACCTGCAGCACGACTCGAACATCGCAGGCGACCGCTTCCCCTCCGCGAGAATCCCCGCTTGGATGTTGCGACGAGTGATACACTTGCTCCATGCGGTAAATCTCGGTTGGATATACCTGAGTTGTAAAGACGTAGTAATGTCCTGCCTGCGTTGCTAGTGTCGCCCCCGTAAGAGCTCCGCGAACCAGCGCCTGAATGTTGCAGTTCGTTCCGGACGGCGTGATCTGGAAGCCCGCCACGCAATTTGCGACCGACATTGCCCCCGAATAGAGTCCGCCGATCACCCCGTTCGACGCGGCACCGAACGTGACGTCTCCATGTTCAATAACTGTCACCCCACCCAACTCCATCTGCTCTGCGAACTCCATGCAAGTTTGCCCGTCGACCCCAGTTCCGCCAGCGACATGTAACTCTCCCCCGCTCACCGTAAATACATTGGGAGGTCCCGTTACCGCCCAATGCGTAGGATCAAGCTCCGTGTACCGTTCGTCGAGAATCGTCCGGTTATAAAGCGGCACCTCGCTCTTCCGAGTGAACGGAATCTGCGAGAGATAAAACGTCGTTGTCTCTCCGTCCCCCACAAAGTAGTCCTTGACGTGTGCGCCCGGTTCAAGTTCTCCAAGCACCGTGAGGTCATTCACCAGCCGGCTGATGTTATTGAGCTGCAGGCTATTTGGCGAAAACGTCGGATCGCTCCCTGTCAGCGAGTAAGTGTTCTGCCCCAGTGGCATAAACAATAAAGCCCCGTCGATATCCCGATAACTGCTTCGCCCCAGCACGGCAATCTGCGCCGCCTCCGCCGTCCAGTTCTTCGCTGGATCGACACTGAAATACGGAATCGTATCTCCCGCCTCCACGCCTGACACATCGAGCCACCCGGGCAGCGCATTTTGTGTCAATTGCTCTACCGCGCTCCCAGCCGTTCGTGCCACAAACGGAGGATGCGGAGGCGTTGGTTTCAGGTCCAGCATCATCGCGTCGCTCAGTGCGGTCAGCTCATACGCATACTGCGGCCCCGCGTCGGCCCAGCCCAGGTACTTGTAAGATGGCGTAGTCGCCAAATAGCCACTGAATAGGGGGGCCCCGGTATCCCGCACCAGCATGACCCGCGCGCCTTGGGCGGGGACGGCAGAACCCGTCGCCGCTATTAGGGTTACCTTCAGCTCCGCCGGTGCGTTTAACTTGCGCACAAGGCTGGCGGTCTTTCCGGGCGTCAATGCTGCCGTATAGTCCTGCGCTCCGCGGCCGTCGAGATTGTCAATGGATAGCTTCATAAGTGTGTTCTGGCCGCGCGCAAGTCGCCATTTGCAAGAGTGTGCTTCAAGTATCCGGTTCTAGGGAACAGCCTCAGAGGTTGCGGAAGAACTCCGGAACCTCGGTACAACCGTGGAAGAGCGGCCCTTCAGGGCCGCGTAAGTCGCGTTGATTCAGTTGAGGCTTTAGCCCCGCGCGGTAGCTTTCCCTTTGGTTATGAGATGGTGTCCGTGAAATGCGCGCTAGTACACTTCCGCTCCTCTTGCCGAAAAGTAACTCCGATAGCACAGTACTGTCGCCCCATCGTTCGGGTCCACGGTAGGCAACGCCGTAAACGCGGCCTGCAGCGTCAGTTCTCCGATCGGCTTCTGTATGTGCACCAGACTCTCGCGCTCCCATGCCGGTTTTGTAGTAGTCGGACTTAGAAGTGGATAAAAGAAACACACCCGTCCTCCTGATTCCTCTTCCATCACGAATAACCCGGACCACTGTTGCAAAAACGTCCCACCCTCTCTGTCCACAAACGCAATGACTTGCTGCACGCCCGCCCCCGTGACGGGCGATCCCCCTGGCAGTGCCTGCGTTAGCACTAATGTCGTCGCCGTAACCTGCGCCACACACCCCACATTAAAAGTAACGCGCCGCACGTAGTTAGCGTCCGCTCGGACATCCGCTGGAGCTGTTACGTAGGCCGCTGCGATCCCGGTACCTACATATCCAATCTGCTGCCCATAGTCCACGTCGCAGGCAACTAGTTGTCCCGCTTGAAACCCCGATACCGCCGCCCCCAGCACTAACTCCTCGGCAGTCGATCCCGCTAAAACCGGCACCGCAGTAAGTGGAGCCCCTCCCGATCCCGCCGGCGACGCGCCTGCATCCGTCGCCAGTACATTCATGTGCTCCGCCCCTCCCGCCAGCGCCATCTGGAGCTTGCCCCAGTCCCGAAACTCAAACTCCACCCGCGCTCCCAATGCGTTCCGAGCTTGCGCCGCCACCGCGGCCGCCGGCCCTCCGGGAAAACTCTCGATTTGCGACGTGCTAGTCCGTTGAAAGTTCTCGATCCACCCCAGGTCGATCCACGGTGGCGGAGGCGCATCCAGCGCGAACCCCGCATTCCGGGACGGATCGAAAATCGCCGTTGTCCCACTGATTCGGTTTACAGGCGCGAAGTAAGCCCGCGCTTGCCGCGAGATCGGTCTCATTCCCTCGCGAGTCATGCTTCGGCCTCCGGCAGAAAAAAGTAAATCCTCAGCTGCGCGTACCGTTGCACCCTGCCCTCGCTGGCGCTCCGTTGCTGTTTTGCGATCGGAGCATCGCCGGGCGCATCGCCCAGTTCCGGCAGCGTCCAGAACACGCCCGACCCTGTGTCTGCCGCCGGCGTCTGGCTGTAATCGAGCATCTCGGTATGCGGAGGCGTACAGATCCTGATCAATTCGTCGTCCATCTCTGCGAGCATGCGCCGCGGTCCACGCCCGTTCCGCCCGCCGTACCTTCGCTCGCGTACCAGATCCCGCAATCGATCCCCAGCATTGGTCGTGTGCTCTCCGCAATGAGTAAGTCGCCGAAGTCGACATAGAACACGCCCGCCTGTGCTTCGTTAACTCGCGGCTCCATGTTCTCGCGGACTAAGATCGCCGGCACGATAACGTCATCAATTGCAGTTGTCCTCGCCGGATTCAGCGCATTCAGTCTAGAGCGTAGCGCCATATAGAAACTATCTTTAGCCGCTTGCATATTGTTCTCCGAAGTTGTGCTGCTCCCGGGATGTCTTTACTACGTGTCGTCCTGCGCGAAGCGAAGGGTTCATGGATATGCTTGCCGTACACAATGTTGTGCCGTGGCATAAGTCTTATTCCGCTCCAAAATGGCTCGCCCTACGCCACCGCCAATACGCGATATAAATACGCCACTCCCGCAAACCGCTCGACTACAAATCCCTCTATGTGGAACATTTCTCCTTCATAGACGACTCCCAGCGCCGTTTCGAAGAGCACATCCGCTGATTCCACACTCCGCTGGCTCACCTGTGCTGTCATCGCCGACCGCCCTACCACCAATTCAATCCGTCTTCGCGGGCCATTGGTGTCCGTCGTCAGTTCATTCACAATCACGGGAGCGATCGGTGCTTGCGTCACTCCCGGATCAACTAATCCAAGCTCTGCCTCTGCATCCGCTGGCAGAGCCGCCGCTGCAAATAGCAGGGTTACCTCCTTTCCGCCCAGCGTCCGCAGCATGGCGTCCGCCGCTCTCGCCGCCGCGCTTCCAGAGATCCCGTCATATTCATCCAACTTTCTGCGCCACGAACGGCGCGAGCAGTTCTCGAACGGAGTCGTCGATGAGCGTGTCGAAGAGTACCACAACTGCATCTTGTCGACGACGCCCTTCTTCACATTCAGCGCCGGCGTCGCCTGTGCGTTCTTTACGATCTGAGCACACGCGACGTTGACCCCAGCCGGAATAGGATCGAGCCCCGCCGTATAGACAATCGAGATTTCGGTGAACTCCCATGTGAGCACATTGAGCGGAAGTGTAACTTCCCCCATATCCGGAGAAACATCCAGGTCTGCCGTGTTCAAGTCCACCCACATCCCCGGAATCCCGAACGCTAACGCCGCAGTCATCGCCAGCTCCTCGGCGGGCCAGTCGCCGCGTCTCGGAGTCGCATAGCGGCCTTGAGCCAACACGATCGGCGATGTCGCCGGAGCCACTGCGATAAGTGGCAAGTAAGTGAGCCGCACCGGTCTCGCTGCGTCTCCTACTCGCAGTCGTTCGGTATATTGGTTTACTCCGAGCGTTGGCCTCCGGCAGTGCGCGTTCGATCATCGCCGAGGCCGCTGTTATCCATGCTGCGTCCGTCGTCGCTTCCAGGCCGTATGTCTGATAATTCGATGGATCGAGATAATTCATGTCGCCGCCTTAATGATGCGAGTAACACCCGGTTCCCACTCCACCCCGCAAGGCAGCTGAAGAGTGGGAACCGGAAACTAAGAACCGGTCTACCGGTTGACCAGCACTTCGCAATGCGCATACGACGCACCTTTTACTACCGGCGCTCCGAATTTCACCACCACGCTCTGCGTCATGAGCGTGCTCGGCAGCCCCAGCCTGAAGATCCGCGGATTCGGATCTGTCAGCCAGTGATACTCGATCAAGTCCTCCGTCACGATGTAAGCCGGAAGCACGGCGCTGCCGCTTCCAGGTGTGCCCGTGTATGAAAGTGCCCACCCCGGAATAGCGGTAACTCACCGGCTTGCGTGGTCAAGGTTTTTACTCGCAAGCCGCCCGTGATCTCTGCCGTGGACAGCACCACGTTGAACTCCGTTTTCATTTCGCGGTCGATTAAATCCAGCAGCACCGGATTCGCATAAATGGCCGTCGGCCTGACTTCAAACGACGAATTGGCCACCATCTGTGCGATTGTGCTCTTGAATCCGTCCACAATGCTCGCCGTTGTTGCGATGGTCGTGGTGTTGCCACCCGATTGAATCTGTCCAGTCACGCCAAAGTACTGCGACATGGTCGGGGTCGCCAGCGAAGTGTCGCTGCCGTTCCACAGTGCCACATCGTGCGTTCGCAGCAGGCCTTCCACGGAGTCCGTCAGGTCCTTTGCTTGTAAGTATGCGAACTGGCTTTGCTGCGCGCCTACCTCCATGTCAAACAGGTTGTAATTGATCTGCGAGACTAACGCCTTCAGCGGTACACTCCGTTCCACTCGCGTCGGCGATTGGAGAGTCGGCTGAATATTTCGCGGATCCACGAACGCCTGCGCGGCCGTCGGCGAGGGGATCGCTGTTTCCTCGAAATACCGCGACGGATGCCCCGTTGCTGGCACCTGCTTGATCCTCTGCCCAAATGCGCCCCGCCGCCGCACAATGTCCAGAATCTCTGTCTGATACCGCTCGATTTCAATGGCGCCCGGCCCAAGATAGTCCGCCGCCGCATTCAAATCCAAAAACTGTGCTTTCATGTCTTCTCCTAAAAATGAGTTCTATTGCTTGTTCTTCTTGCGGTCGTTTCCCCTGTCATCCGGGACGAAGGTCGGTTCTCACGAAGTGAGCGCCAACCGCAGTCGAAGAGCCTGCCCCGAGTGAGGCCGAAGGGATTCCTATTCCTCCCAAATGCGGGACTAGGCGGCTCTTTCGCCCCAAATAAAAAGGCGCGATTGTTCGCGCCCGTATCCCACCACGACCGATCTGATCGTAACGACTAACGACTAACGACGAACGGGCCGAAGCCTTATTCGATCACTCCCGCCCGCGCCAGTTCTGACTTAACCGCAACCCGCTGCTCCACGCTCAGCGCGGCCAGCGTCTTATTCAGCACCGCCGGGTCCATTCGTTCACCCTCGATCTCGTTCTTTCCAATCAGCGCCGCCACCACCGGAGAAATCGTCTTCCGCGCCAGCCTCGCTGCCTGCGCCTTCAAATCGGCATTTGACTTCTCCAGCTCTGCGACGCGTTGCTGCAGGTCTCCCGCCGCCCGGGCTTCCACCGCCCGTCGATCCGTTGCCTGTCCGCCGTTCTCCTCCACCGCCGCCACAATCCGGTCCACCTTCGCATTCAGCAGTTCCTGCTGTGCATCCAGCTTCCCTAGGACTCGCTCCAGCGTCTCGGTTGCAGCCGCCAGCCGCTCGGTCGCTTGCATCATCTGTGCCGCCATTTCCTCATTCATTGCATCCTCCATAAGTGTCGTTATATGTCGTCCCGCCGCTCAATGCTCCGTATTCATGTCCTAAGTCCGTCCCCGACCGTGTTGGCTAGCCGGAACCTCCTGCCAGTGAGTTCTTGTCAAGTCGGTGGTACCCAGCGCTCTGTACTGGTGTCCTGAGTGTTGAGTTCGTTAATGAAGTGGATCGCTTTGGAAAGGCACGGCTCCAGCCGCGCCGCGAGTAGCTGGGAAAAGTGTGGGCTTTAGCTTTTGAAAACCAACGCGTGTCCCTCTAAGACTATGTGTGAGACCTGTACTAAGACGCATTTGGGTGTCACCCTAGCGTAATCCACGTCGATGAGTAAGCAGCCTTGTCTCTCCGCAACACAGCCGCCCCTGTGAAAGTAACGCGAGTAAGGACCCAGATCGTCGCCTTAGTATCCTCTACCACCGCGTCGGCAATTTCATAAGACATCCCCAGTACTGCTCGTGCGCCAGGGGCGCCGCCCCCATTCGCCCGTGTGCCATCGACGATCGAACCCGCATTCGCTTGCGTGGTGCGGACACTCTTGTCCGCGCACCTGGTATCGAGTCGTCCCGGTCTGCCAATCTCCGCCACAATTTCCGGGAAATCGCGCCCGTACAAGAATCCCGCGACAGCAATCTCCCCACCGGCAATCTCCGCCCGCGTAATCACGCCGATCTTACGCCGCGCATCGTGCGCATCGAATCTCGGCGAGTAATCGAGGGCCATCCCTAACAGAGACGGTATCGCCGCCTCAGCCGCCGTCTTTTTGAGCATGACCCGATGGCCACGCGCCCCGGCAGGCGCCCGGTCTGAAGGCACGTCGACAACGGTCAGAACGCCCCGAAACGCAACCCGGTTTGGATGCCCAAACACCGCCGGCATTTCAATCGCCATCGATTCCAGTGACAATCCCATCGTTTCTCTCCAGTGATCCGCTTTCCTTGTCATCCCGGGTGAAGTCACCGCCTGCCATTCCAACCTGTGATAACATCGCTCCACAGATATGCAGATGCTTCGCGCCGCTGTTACATTCCTTTTACTGTCTGTAAGTTGTGTAGCCCAAGCAGACCCTCCCACCGCCGATGAATTTGAAGCAAAGATGAAGCCGCTCACCCGTCAGCAGCTCATCTACTGCCTTAAAGCCGAGCCAACTGGTTGTCTGCTCGATGAGCCTTATCGAGATCCGGGTTGGATTGCTGGAGAACTTGGTCGTCGCAAGCATCCAGACCTCCTGATCGCTGCCTATGCGGGGGCTGACGAGTTACAGCGGCAGTACATCGCCGAAGCGCTTTGGCATATCCACGACCCCCGCGTTGAGTCCTTCATGCGGACCATTGCCTTCGAGAACCTTCCACTCGGGCAAGACTCTGAAGAAGTGTTTTTTCCGCTCGATTACTTGGCTCAGCGCTGTAACGAGCATGCCCTTGCCCGTCTCAGCCGTCGCGTTAACTTCGATAAGAGTTTTCCGGTAGGCTGTATGCTATGGGCGCCTACTGTCGAAGCATTCGGTCGCTGCAACTACAATGCCGCCGCCCCGAGTCTTGTCGTTGCTCTAAACGCTGCTTGCGTAAACATCATTGACGCCGCAGAGAAAGGCTTGCAAAGGTTCTTCCCAGGCGCGTGCGAGCACGAAAAGTCCATTGAAGATGAGGCCCGTTGTTACAAGAAACTGAGCGATCCGCCCAGCCCAAAGTGACCGACTACAAACGGGCCTTCTTTCTTTGTCTTCTCAAACAATCTCGCTCAGCCCTCGTGCTCGCCGCACCTCGTTCACAGTTACCACCCCACTCCGCAGCAATATCTCGTCAATCTGTGCCTGTTCCATCTCATCGCTGGCATCGACATCCGTAAATACAAACTCCAGATCGTTCCATCCCAGCTTCTTTCCGATCGCATCGCGCGTCAAATACTCCGCCACCAGTCGCGCCGTCGGCACAATTGCGGAACGAAATGCCATCTCGTTCATCGCTTCGGCCGTCGCGCGGTTGACGTCACTGATAACTCCCAGGAACTGCGCCGGTAAGTCGAACGCATCCGCAATCACTCGCAGCAGGAATTCCTGCCACGCCAACCGGAGGTCTGCGTCCGTTCCCGCCCCGAACCGCAGAACTTCCGGCTTCGATTCCACCGACATAATTGGCACACGCCCCGTGCCTTCAATCTCGTCCTGCCACCACCGGATCAGCCGCTCATGATTCGTCGGTGTCAGACCCTGCAGCCAGAGCGCATATTGCACAACCGAGTTAGACGCCAGCCGCCCCGCATATCTGTGTGCTCCGAGAAAGGCATTGACCGTCTCGAACGCGACTTCCATTCTTCCCAATCCAAACGGTGTGTGCGTCCGCGGATTCAGACGTATATAACTCAGCTCGTCATCATTGAGCACGACCTGTCCATTACTCCCCATGAGTCCAGTTACTTGCACATATCGAGGAGAGTCCGGCCTTCCATCCCAATCCGGCAAGATCCGAATCGTAGCCCCATCCACCGGCCACATTACCAACGGTCCCAGTTGCGATTGCATGTGTGGGGCGGACATCCCTGTCCGCCCAACTACCACCCCGCTCTGGGTACTGGTTGGGTTTTCCTGACCGCTGACCACTGGCCACTGATCACTGGTTGTCTCAATCTCAATTGCCCCAAACCCGCCTACAATCACATCCTCCAGCACTTGCTCCAGCAGCGACCGAAACGAATCGTCCGGATTCGGCGCCTCAAAGTTCTCAGTGAGCACGCGTATTCGCGCCGCTCCATTCGGAATCTGCTCCAGCGCTCGCCCGCTCCGCGCTTGAATCCGCCAGCGCATCCCCGCGATTCGATCTTTAATTACATTGATCGCCCGCCGCGCCACCGGAGTCTCCGCAAATCGCCGCAAATTCACCGCCGTCGGCTTTGGCATTGCAGAGTGGAGCGCGCCCAATCCTTTCCGCCCGCCCGCACCCGGCAATAGAGTCGCAGGGAAGCCCCCCATGGAGAACGGGGCCAGGTTCGACCCCGTTCCCGCTGTTCTCCGCCTGCCCCATCCTCGCGCCAGTAGGTTCGCCGACATCGCGAGTAAGGTGCCAGGCAGCGCCAGCAAGTTGTTGGATACCGTGAGTAAGTTATTCCGCGCCCACTCCCGCACCGGCACCTCTTCCGCCCGGCGCGCCGCGCCGCCTACCGCTTTTTGCATGTTCATGATCTCCTCTGCTGGTGTGGTGACGGGTCTCTGCCTCGTCCGTGTGGCGCGGGCGCCCTCGCCCGCGAAAGCTCTCAACCCACCTACCCGCGTTCGGTTTAATGAAGCTTCGCAGCAACCTACTACTTGGGCTGCTGGCTGCGTCCAAGAGTTGTCATCCTCAGTGGAATAACTGCAAGCGAAGCGCAGCGGTTACGGAGTCGAAGGACCCCTATTCCCTAAACTTATTCCCGACCGAATCAACGTACTTTCTCCCCAAAAAACAAACGGCGCAGCTCCCGCCGCGCCTTTACCTGCTGCTATCTTGCTCTTAAAACATGCCGAAGGCTCGCGCTAATGCAATCATGCCTGCCATGGAACAGAACGCACCTGCAATCACCGACGTCGTCGTGCGAGGATGACTCAGACCGAGCACGCCGAATCCGCATGAGATGGTTCCACTAAGGAGCCAGGCTCCCGATGGGCCCAGGAAACCTACCTTCACGAGCCACGCGGGTGTTCGGTCAAGGACAACGATGAGCAAGAAATACAACATCGTAGCCCCGATGAGAACGGCGTAAGCCAGGACGACGTGTTCGCGCCAATATTTCGTGCGCCTCTTTCTCTTCCGCTGAGCTTCGATGAAAGGGTCTGACATTTGCGATCCTGCTCCACTGTTTCCTTGATCCTACCTCTGCAATCCGCAATCTAACTTCCGCAACCTCAAGCCCCGATCCCCCGCCTAACTTCCGCCGCAATTTCTCCCAGCTCCGCCACGCCTCTCACCTCGATCGAGTTATCCCGAAGCATCGCCACTCCCCACCCAAGCTCGCCCCGCGCCCGCCGAGCTTCCTCGCTGATCACCGCAGTCATCAGCGCTTCTTCTCCGCGCTTCTTCATCCCATCGCGTATCCGCCCATACCGGTAGGCCAGCGTCACCGCTGGTTCTCGGCTCAGATTAGCGCCAGCCCATGAAACATCTTCAAAGTCGTTCCCACCCGAAAGCCAAAATCCACGCGAAACGGATCGTTCTCCCCCGTAAATTCTTTCATCTCCAGATCGCGCTGCAGCATCTCCAACAGTCCCGCCTCCGCAAACGCATCCTGCATCCGCGCCACAATTCCCATCCGCCCTAGCCGCCGCGCCCGTTCCGCCGGACGCATCTCTTGCAGATAATCGCGCTCCAGCACGTGCATCTCCGCCGCCGGATCGTCCGCCACCAGCGCCTTCGCCGGCCCCACATCAAACACACTCCCGAATTGCTCATCCAGGATTCGCAGTAACCCCTCGCGCCCGCGAATGTCCTTGAGCCGCTCCCGCACCGCCGCACCTAGATGCTCAAAGATTTCTAACTCCAAATCCGGAGCAAAACATTCCACTCTCTTCCAATCCCGGGTAAGTCGCACATCCGCAAACTCGCCCCCCGGCTCTGTCACCACCACCCCCACGGTCATAAAATCGTCCCGCAGGGCGTGTGGAACCAGCCGCACCAGCAATATCTCGAACTGTCTCTTTTGGTCCATCCAACCTGGGCGCGCCTGTCATCCTGAGTGAAGCGGATGCAAGCAAAACGCAGCATCCGCGAGTCGAAGGATCTCTTCCTGATTGGCGACGAATGCGCTCCTCTCTATGTTCAGGCTCTCCACTGCGATCTTCCTTATCTTCAGTGCGCTGCTGAGTCCCCCGGTCCCAGTTTTCCTCCGTGTCTCCGTGGGTGAAGCCCTTTTTACGATCTTCCTAAAATCCTCACGCTTCCTCCCCCCACTCCGGAAACGGCCTCCGCGGCGACATCCGGAACGCCTGAATCAACTCTCTTACCAACGCCCGCCGCTCAATCAGTCGCTGCACTAACTTCTCTAACTCATCCCACGAGGCCCCGTACCACGCCGGAGGAATCTCTCCCGCCACGCGCCAAATCGCATCCTCATCCAGTCCCTCAATCCGCGACAGCCACGGCTCAAACGAACTCCATCCGCTCACCGCCGCATAAACCTCATTCCGCGGATACACCCCCCGCAGCGGAAAATCCGGAAATGTCCACTCCCCCGCATTAAAGCAATATCCCTGATCGATAAACGATGCCGAGTACTTCCGTTCCCGCATCTTCCGCCAAAACGCCGCCTGCCGCCCATCCGCGTTGCAAGTCCACTTATCCAGTGCCAGTATCCCCGCAAACGTCTCCAAATTTCGCACCCGGTCCAGCAACTCCGGAGGCAAGTAATCGAATACCTGCCCCTCCACCGGATTCACCACAAACCGCGACCCAAACTGCAACCCCGCCTCAACTCTGATCTCCTGATGCCCCAGCACAATCGTCAACTCCGACGTATGCTCCACCAGCCACGTCGAAACCTCCACCACCTCCGCCGCCGGAACCGGCAGTCCCACCCGCTCCGCCAGCCGCGTCGCCAGAAACTCATTTGCCAGCACCCGCTCATGCTGCGGATTATTCCTGAACTTCACCACGTAGTAATGCCCGTCCTCGCAGCGCATCAAGTGCCCCTGCGCCCCGCCTCGCATCCTCTTTATATGCTGTATAGCCGCAGTAGCCATCGCGCTGCTTACCACATACTTTCTTCGCCCAGACTCTTTTCCGATCCAACTTCGTATTCCGACCCAACTCTCTGTGGATCCCTAAAACGCTGTCATCCTGAGCGCAGCGGCTGCAAGCGAAGCGCAGCAGTCGTGAAGTCGAAGGACCCCTACTCGTCCCGTATCTCCGCACGGTCGCCAGGCGTTCTCCCCGTGCTCTTTTGAGTCGCAGCTCTGATCGACCGCTCCCACTCTACCCGCCCCACTCCTCTACGCCTGTGACCCCCGCACATCCAAAATGTTCAGTTTCCAGCCACCGCTGCAACCCGC
Organism: uncultured Acidobacteriaceae bacterium; assembly: GCA_963804075.1. Classification (GTDB taxonomy): domain Bacteria; phylum Acidobacteriota; class Terriglobia; order Terriglobales; family Acidobacteriaceae; genus Acidiflorens. Next base: position 50,904 of record CAWDPB010000001.1, read on the forward strand.
CTGCCCTACACTCAGATTCTCGTCATTCCGAGCCCGAGCCGGAGCGAGTGGGCGAGGAATCTGCATCGCCTGACGGCTGATGCCTGACGGCTGATGCCTGTTTCTTCCCCGCCACTTCTCCACGCACCGCCAGCGCGATCCCCATCGCCATCACGCAGTCGTCATGTGCCCCGGGACCCGCTTCCGGCCGCCCTTTTGCCGTTCTCACAAACGTCCTGCACTCGTTCCACAGCCGCGCGCTCCGGAACATTTCCGGCTTTTCCATCATCACCGCAATCAGATTCTCCAGCATCGGAGGCCGGCTTGCCGCCGTCGTGTTCCACCCGTTCCACCCCTTCTCCTGGTAAATCTGCGGATACTCCATCCTCTCCAGATGCGCCAGCACTCCCGCCCCGTGGTTGTTCCTCTCCACCACAATCGTGGCCAGGTTATATTCCCTGCCTAACTTCACCAGCCTGAGTGCAAGATCTCTGTGCTGTAAGTGCCCATGTAACTCCGCGCACTGCATCCCCATCTTCTTGTCGATCACTTGCGCGCATGAGTAATCCCCATTCACTCCTCCGCCCGCCGGATCCACTCCAATCACATACTTCTCTCCCGGCTTCGGTGGCAGCCAGATCGCGATCCTCCCGCTCTCCCGCCTCTCCAGCGGCTCCCGCGCCATCTCGATCGCCTTGTCCACCACGTCCAACTCAAACACGCATTCCCCGGACGCCCGGAAACACGCCGCTGCATCTTCCGCGAACTCCTGTCCCGCCAGTCCCCGCAGTGTCGCCCACTGTTGCCGCCGCCACGCAATCTGTTCCACCGTCAGCCCATGCACTCGCGCCAGCTCCGTCTCTTCCGGAGTCATCTCGAACCGGGGCCCCACCTCAGTCCGATAAGTCCCCTCCCACCACCAGGGAAAGAAATGTCGTAAGTATCCCATCTCCTCCGCCCTCTGCCATTCGTCGTAAAACGATCCCCACGCCCCGTTCGCCGTCGACTCCAACACGATCTCCCCGTCCGGAACCACTGCCGCTCGCAACGATGCCAGCGCTTCGTCGGCATTCCGCCCCCAGCGCGCAACTTCCGTGCAATGCAGATTCTGGATCGTCCGTCCTCGTCCCGCGTTCTCATCCGCCGATGTCACCGTAAACTCGCTGTCCAGCCGCGGAAACACCAACTCCCGCGCGCTGCAATGCGAAGTCTTCAGTGGCCCCGACCGCCAATCGTCCTGTAAGTTGTCCCAAAACCGGTGCACAATGCGGAAAATCTCCTCCGCCGCCTCCCGGTCGTGCGCCACCAGCATCGTCAGCGTTCCCGGTCGAGTAATCGTCTGCACAAAAAAGCGCGCGGCTATGTAACTGGTCATCCCCACCTGCCGCGCCTTCAGCACAATATTCCGTTTTGACTTATGATCGTCGCACGCCCGCGAGTACGCTTCCTGTACCGGGTTCATCTCCAGCAACTTGATCTTGCCCAACTTTGTCCGGATCCTGAAATGCTGTTGAACCCATACATCCCCCTCCGGCATCTTCCAAACTTCTGCTCTCCCTGGAACCACCCGCCAATAGTCCCGTTTCAGCGTAGGCCAATCCAGCGTTCTCCCGATCTCGATAAGTCGGTCTAACTGGCCTTTACACCGTGCCTCATCGGCTTTCTTTTTCTCCTCGCCCCGCAACACAGCCGGCTCGGTAGTCGAGTCCTGGTAACCCTCCTCGTTCCGCTCCCGCCCACTAAGTTTCTCCAGATAGGCCGTCGTCCCTTCACGGGCGATCGGAATCAGTTCCTGCTTCACCTTCCGGGGTCTTCCCCCCGCATGGCGCGGACGCGCCTCTTCGCGTCCACGCTGCGCCGTTTGTGTGGCGCGGACATTCTTGTCCGCGTCCGTCCCCGTTTTCCTATCCCGCCCCTGCTCCCAATCGGAGCCCGTTTTCTCTTCCCCGCCTGTCCCCACCCCCTGCTCTTCAGAACCCATTCCCGATTCAAACCGCCATTTCCGATTTAAAGTGTCGCGCGCTCGCCCCCGCCCGCGTTAATGTGGCGCGGACACTCCTGTCCGCGCTCCCCGCTCCGATCATGTCATCCTGAGCGCAGTGAGGCGAGGCCGAACGTAGTCGAAGGCCCCCTACTCCCTCAACAAATCTGCGCCGCCGCAGGGAGTTCCCTCCCGCTCCCTTGCAGGAGTAGAATCGGCCTTGGTGCCTGTTATTGCCTTGTCAATTCTCACCGTCGGCATCACCACCGCCCTTTTAGTGTGGGCGTGCTTTCGTCTCGTCCACGAAGCCGAGAGAATGCAGCGCGATCCAAAACAGGTACGCCGCTACTGCCTGGTCCTCGGTTCCTGCTACATCGTCGCCGCAGTTTACGGTGCTGTCCAGATCGCCAGTGGAGACGCGCCCCCAGCAGGTCTTATCGGCATCGCAATCGCCGCCATGTTTATCTGGAACCTGATTAGAAGAGTAAGCAACGTGAAGCCCCCGCCCTAGCCGACGAGTGCGCGCGTCGCACGATTGTCGAAGCGCAAGGTCCCACTCACTCCAACTTCTGTCATCCTGAGCGAAGTGAGGCAAAGCCGAACCCAGTCGAAGGATCCCTACTCCCTCATCCAATCCCTCGCCGCTGCAGGGAGTTCCCCTGTGCACTCTGCCTTCGCAGGAGTAAAATCGCCACATCCATGCGTGCGTTCGCACTAACAATGGTCGCCGTAGGCATTGCTACCGCCCTTCTCATGTGGGGGTGCTTTCGCCTGATCCGCGACGCCGAAAAAATGGAACGCGATCCGACGCTGCTTCGTCGTCGCATGCTGCGAATGGGTCTTTTCTACATCTGCTGTGCTGTGCTCGGCATCGCCAGGGTCGCTTCTGGAGACCTGCCTCCCATGACCCTGGTCGGCCTCCCGGTCACTGCCTGGATCGCCTGGATTCTGATCAAACAAGCAAACAACGCGAAGATCCCTCCCTCCAACCGCTAGCAGAACGACCAACGCCGATTTTCTTGAATGCTGAAAGCTGATAGCTGATGGTTTCTACCTCTGCAATCTGACCTCTAACCTCTGACCTGCTCTAAGGCACCGCCTCCCCCACATACGCATAAGCCCCCATCTCCCACCCCGCCCCAAACAAATTCCGATTAATTCCCATCAAATCGTATTGATAAGCCACTCCCAAATTTAGGGGCGGGTTTGGAACCGGAGAGTTAGCCGTCGGCCGGAAATCTGCCTCCACCCCTGAAGACGGGCAAGCGTAATAACTCCCGGCCACATATCCCGCAGGTACCTGGTCGTTCACCGCACACCCCAGCAGTAACTCCACCATCTGCGTGTTCGATTCCAGCGCCGCCCCGCCCTGCGCCAGCCCGTCCATAAAGTTCTCCACTTCATCGGGCCGCAACTCGTTCACATGCCAGAAGTATCCAATCGGACGCCCCCACAATCGATTCTTAAACAGATCCTGGCTCACCCGATTCCGCAGCTGCTTATAACTCAGTGACTGATAACTCGGCACGGCCCCCTGGCTCAAAATGTTGAATACGTCGTATCCCGTAGCCAGCGTAGTATTCGCCCCGCAACACGGCTTCAGGCTCCCTGTCCCTCGCACGCCAACATATCCCAGTCCCGCGGCAATCGCCTCCGTCGTCGCGTCCTCATAACTCCCTGGCATCACGTACACGCGTTTCGTCGGCAGCCCTGTCAGGTTCAGATTCATCCATCCCTGCGCCCAGCTCATCTCGTCGTTTTCCAGATAACTCTCATTCAGCATCACCGCATACGGTGACGTTTTCACATCCTGATTCGTCACATTCGCCAGGCCAACCGAATGTGCATTGCCCTTCATAAAGGCGTTGTTATACGCCGCCTGGTTGATGCTCCAGCAGCTCCCTTTGCTCAGCAGGGCGCTGATGATCTTCCCCACCGTGTCCGTACTCGTTGAATTCGTTCCACCGGCAACCGGCCCCGGCGTCAAATCCCACCCCGAAACATACGCGCACCCATCGAACGGACTCGAATTAATACTCAGCGTCCCACCCGCCCCAGAATGCGTAATGCTCAAAGTCACGCTCGTCGCAATGCTGCCCACATACTGGATCGTGAACGCATCGCAAGGCACCGGCCCCGCCGTATCGCTGCACGCCGACGCCGGAGGTTGCCAATACTGATGCGACACCGAGTGTGTATTGATGTCCCATCCCGCATTGATCCACCTCTGTACTTCACCAATTATCGGCTGCGAGTAAGTCCCGTCCGTCACCACCGCAATCGAAAGCGGCACCTGCTTCACCGCCATCATCGGCAGCAGTCCATTCACATAAGTGTCGCTATACTGCACCAGCCCCGGATCGTCATAAGTCACGGTCGTGTACGCCGGCCATCGCCGCCACTCCCGTATCCACGGCGGCGTTTCCGCAGCTATATTGTGCGTCCCCGCCGCCGGACCTGGTGTGCCCGAAGTATCCACCGTCAGCGCCGTCGCCAGATTATTCGCATACAGATGGCAGTAGTCGTAACTGACCGCCCCACCCGCATCGTCGACAATCCCGTAAGCCCTGTTCCCATAAGCCCTGCAGTTCTTGATCTCAAACGAGCAGCCGCCGGTCGCACACCCCGCAAACTCATACCCCGCATAATTCATGTTTGCGTCGGTGTTATACAAATGGATATCCGTCGGTGCCCCGCTCGGTTGCACATAGAACCCCAGCGGCACCGCCCCATTTTCCACCATGCTGTTGGCCGCCATATTCGCCAGCCACAAATGGTCGCTCGCTCCCTGCACCTGCACGCCATAACCAGCGAACCAGTCAATCAGTAAATGCTGCGCAACTAGGTACTGCACCCCATTCAGGTTCAGCATGGTCGTCGGTGAGACGATCGGCGTCACTTGCCCATAAAAATCCGGAGGTTTCACACCACCACCACACACACTGCAATACACGTAAAGCAACTGCGTATTCGGGTCGAAATACCAATCCCGATCCTGTTTGATCCCGGCAACCGACGCTGCCGCATTCCCCCACACCGTCCCAAACCGCACATACCCTATCGCGCCCAGGGGCTGCGATAGGCAGCTATAAAGGATCCCCCGCGTCGGACAAGCCACGCAGTTTCCTCCATCGTTCGCGCAGTTATCGCTGCCGCTTCCGTTGTCATCGAACAGCGGCTTGCTCACCCACACGTTCCCCGAGTAATCGGACCAGAACGCGTCCGCGATCGGCAGATAACCCGTGAGATGTGGTGGCCGTCCCGAATTAGTCGCCCCCGGCGTCGATCCATCCAGATTGAAGCTGTCGACCGTGATCGGATTCCCGCTCTGCCCCGACGAGGTCAGCGACACGCCTTCATACCACGTGCAGTCCCGCTTGAAATAAATCGCGTCCCCCGCCGCAAATCCAGGATTCGCCGAGTGCAAAGTAACCGCCAGCGGAGTCCGCCATGCCGTCTGCAGGCTCGTCCCCGCATTTCCGTTCGACCCGTAATTGCAGTCCACGTAATAACTCGAGGCACACGCCACCCGCGCCCCCAATAGGAGCAAGAACGCTATTCGTTTGATCATTGAAGTGTGTATCCTATCGCGTGCGGCACTATGAGTGACCCGTGCCAATACAAGCGCTGTCATCCTGAGCGAAGTGAGGCGAAGCCGAACGCAGTCGAAGGATCCCTACAGCCTATGGATGTTCGTCGCACTCCGCTCCCGCAGTTTGTCGCCATCGCTAATTCTGCATCTGATAACTCACCGTAGCCACAATCCCCGCCGGAGCTGTGCTGCATCCCGCCCCACCCGTAGTCACCTTAACCCGCAAGTACTCGCCCGCCGCCACATTCGCACTCCCCGTCACCGCTGTATAAAAGTTGTTTCCGCTCGTCATGCCAATCGAATAACTCCCGACTTCCACATTGGTCTTCCCATCCCACAATTGCACCGTCGGATAAGTCGTACACCCCGCCGGAGCCGTACTCGCCGCCAGATCAAACGCAGTGACAGTAATTCCCGCCGGCAACGTCCAGTTGCAGTAACTAGCTCCGCCCGTAGTCGCCCCCGCCACCGGACACGTCCATGCCAGATACACCTCGTTCTTCACATAAGCCGTTGTCGCCAGCTTCGTGCTGTTGTCTCCTGCGCTCTGTGTAGCAGCCGCTGTTCCACTAGGAAGCGCCGGTGTCCCGCTCAAGTTAGCCGCGGTACCAGCAGTGTTTGCCGAGTTATTCGGAACATCCCCACTGACCAGCGCCGGCAGCTGCGCATGAGGCAGTGTTCCAGTCGTCAAGTCGCTCGCGCTAATCGTCACATTCGACGATAGCGCATGGCCATTCACGGTCGTGCTCGCAGCCGCAAACGGCAAACAAGATGCTCCGCTCGCCAGCTGGCAATGGAACGCGGCATCCGATCCCACTCCCAGCGAGAAATCCATCCCAGTAGGGACCGTAGCCGACGTCCCCGTCCATTCTTTCCCCGACCATAGCGTGGGGGTGCTGCCAGTCTGGTTAATGTTCCCCGCCACGTTTAGATTCCCACTAACCGTCACGTTATTCAGAAACGTAGGAGTTCCAGCCCATCCCGCCGAGCTGATCATCGTCCCATCCGGCTGTGTAACCACTCCACTAAATGTCGGAGACGCCAACGGCGCCGCACCCGTGACCTGAGAGACCGTATAGTCCCCCGCCGCCGCACTTACAACTCCCGCCCGTCCAAACACGGAACTAACCGCTCCGCCGCTCCCACCTCCAGCAGGAGCCGCAAGACTTACCCGCACTGCTCCGGCTTCAATCCGCCCTATAACCTGCACCCCGACCGGCCGAACCGCCGATCCTGCATCATGACACTTACCCGCCTGTGTAGTGCTGGCAACGGCATAGTCTCCAGCGACAGGACTAGCCGCATCGAAGTTACAAGATGCCAGCCCACCCCATGTGATTACAGCCCTGTTCGACGTCCCGGCGCCCGAGCTCACAATCCCAATCACTCCATCTGAACTCGATGCCGCAGCCGTCTGAACTCCTGTCCCGCCGCCGTTATAAACCGCGAGTTCGTTTAGCACTGTCCCGTTTGTCGTGTCGTTCGCAAACTCAAAGTCCTGCCGCCCTGTGCTGTACATATTGAATGACGTTTTGGCAAACACGCTTCGCATCGCTTGCCCAGTGTCCGTTCCAATGTCGTACCCATTGTCAACGTTAGGCTTTAGCACACCGTTCGCCGCAAACGCCCACTTCAAGTTCGACCCGATATACATCCCCAACCCCAGCGCATTCCCGCTCGTCGCATCCTCGCTGCGGAGCACCTGGTAACCGCTCGCTGCGTCGTAACCCATCGACATCCGCGTCCACGTCGAGTTACTCGCATAGTTAGAGTACACACGTAGGTTCTGCGCCGTTCCGTTGTTCCGCTCTTCGAGATTGTCCCCAGGATCGCCGTTCGGATCGCTGTTAAACAGATTCGTCAACCCCAACTGGAACGGCTGCCCGTTATTCTCAATCACCCGTGGAGTATGCGTCGCTGTGTCGAACCACATCACGCCCCAGTTCGGAATCCCGGCTGGCTGCGTCGTTTCCGCCAGTTGAATCACGCTCGCTGTGGCACAATTCGCATTTCCATTTGCCTGAATTCCCGTGGCAAACGCCCCGCTGCACTGTGCCGGAGTCTGCGCCAGCGCCAGCGCCGTCCCCGCCTGGCCGCTAATATTCGAGTTCGTAAGTGCTATCTGCTCTGTCGTGCCGCCAATGTTCACGACGGGCATTCCGGCCTGCGTGTCGATCCCAACCCCACCAACCGTAGGCACATACCCACTCCCTTGGGGAAGGGCCAGGCTTCCTGCGACTATAACAGCATTGGAAAATGTCTTAGTGCCGCTAATTGACTCATTCCCAGAGTTATGCACGACAGCTGTGTCTACCGCCGCACCGCTAACTTGTGCAACCGCATAATCGCCCGTCTGCGCCGTCACCGCGCCGGTTCGTCCAAATACCGAACTGACTGCCCCTCCCGTTCCTCCCGCCCCGCAAGGGCTGCCCGTTCGATCCGATCGTGCCTGCCGCGACGTTCAAACAGCCGTCGCTCAGTCCCGCCATCGTCACACTCTGGTCGAACTTGACGGGAACGTTGAATTCCTTCAACGTGCCGTTGAGCCGTTCCAGCCAGTTCGAATGCACGCCGTCTCCGGTCGCTGCGATGTAATTGGTGATCGAAACTGGTGCCCCAAACGCCAATTGCCCCTGACTTAGTCCCACTCCGCCGCTCGGCACGTCCGTCCCAATCCACGTGTCGGTCGCGCTCGCCGCTGGACGGTATCCCCACGTTGACCTCGTGAGCGCCGGCTGCGAGTCGACTAAGGTAACAATGTGATGCGGCTGCAAACTCGTCCACGCGCCCTCGGAAAAATTCAACCGGCCCTTTGAAACCGTCTGTCCTCCGCCCGCTGCCCCACCATCCGTCATTAGCGTTGCCGTCTGGTTCGGCATGCCATTGTTTGCGGACGTGATACTCCCCAGGCAATTCGTATAGCCTCCCGGCGACGTGACGCCATAGAAGGTGCACGCGTCGGCAATCTGCGCGGGATTCCCGGAAAGCCCGACGCCCACCACATTACTCTCCTCGGCGTCCACGGCCACTGGTTTATTAACGGTGACGATCGATCCCGGCCAGAAAACCAGGTTCCCCGCATATGTCCCCTGTCCTACGTTATAAGTAGCCGTTACAGCCGCCCCGTTGTCGCTGTAACTGCACACCAGTCCAGAACACTGGGATATGTTAGTTGCGATCGCCCCGCACGCTGTCGCAGACCCCCCGCCGCAGCCGCCGTAGTATGGATAGACAGCATTTACCCCAACCGGCGTCGCCGTCCGTATCAAGTCGTACTGAATAACGTCTGTCCCGTTTGCCACTCGCGGCCAGCGCACCGCAATGGCGTCGCTTCCGGTTGAGTTATAGTTCAATACTTGCATCGGAGATGTCTGACTCCCTGCCGTCATGTCCTTCGCCACCACAAAGTAGGAGTATGCAATCGAGCCGCTTCCCCCCGTCGCGAACACTCCCGCCGTCCCGCCAGAGCCCTTAATGAAGAAACTCGCCGCATTCGTGGACGACCCCGCGATCAGCCCCGCTATGCCGGTGCCGGCGAAGGGTGACTTTGCCGGCGACAAGGGGTTGGCTCCATTGCTGCTTTCCGAGTAAATATTCTTGAGATAGGCCCCTTGATAGTTCCCTGTGGAATTCGACGAATACACTTGCCAGGGCCCGCTCGACTGCATCACCGTGTTCTCGATATAGATCCCGTTCGAGTTATAGACAGTTACCCCTGGATTGATTGCGGTGATCGTCGAATCCCGCAGCGTGATCACGGGCGCAATCTGTTTAAGCGACCCTTGATTGCCCGCTGAAAAAATGAACGAGCCGGTCCAGTTTGCGTTGCCAGTCAGATTAGTCGAGGCGTTGAAATGCTCGATGGTCGCGTTCTCGTCGTCCCACAGGTCGAAGAAGTTATTAAAAGACCCGTTTTCGCCAACCTTGTCATAAGAAATATCGCTGAAATGGGTGCCCATCCCGTTGTCGAGAACGGCGGTATACGCCAGAGCGACTGCCCCAGGAGTGGTCTGTGCCGCAATGTCAGTACCAGAATGCGCGTATTGGAATGTCGTAGAGTTCGGTACGGCCGTCAGCACCGCATCGCCCCAATAGGCGTTGTTGTCGGTGAACATTATCGTGACCATGTCCCCAACACGGAATCCATGTGGGCTTGCCGTGGTGATCGTCACAATCTGCGACGCGCGCTGCGTCTGCGTGATCGCAACGCCCGCAAAGGCCGGATTACTTGAAAGGTTCGTCGGCGACCGGAAACTAATTCCCACGATTGTATTGTTGGCGTAGTCGTTGGAACTGCTTAGATCGCCAATCTGCAGGCAAGACCCGCGGCCGTTGCAGTTAAGCGACGTTCCGTAGCCACTTAGCGCTGACTGGTTGGAGTGAAAATAGATCGTGCCGGATAGGTTATAAATGTTGACCGAATCGTATGGGCCATTGGCCGGGATCGTTACATTGCACTGGCTATTCTTATAGGTCGTCGCGTTGACCCCGCACGCTGCGTTCAACGTCTCCTGGATCCCGCCGGAAGCCGAGCCAATGGCCGAACCCGCCGGATAGGAATAGTACGGCGTGAATTGAATTGTTCCGGATGCCGCTCCCGGCGGGCATCCGCCGCTCGTAGTGGCCACATTCACCGCCTCGCTGTTCCCGCCGCCCGAAAGCAACACCTGGTAGCCCGCGCCGCTTGTGGTGTCGATCCCCGCTGGGCAAGGAGTAAGGGGAACGGTCGCGGGTGCTCCGCCTGTCACAGCAGTGGTCAGCGTCTGCGTCCAGTTAAGAGCGGTAGTGGCATATGTAATCCCTGCCGGTGCGCCGCCGCCGCACGCACTCCACGTCGAGTTGCCCGTTAGGCAGTTAGCCGAACTGGCGACTCCCGCCCCCAACTCTGCGGCGGGTACCACTCCGTTAACAAGGTCTGCTTTGGCGGCAAGGCCATTGTCTACATAGTGCCGGTCTGAGGCTTGGTTCGGGGCCGTAGGATCGCCTGGCAGCGTCAGCGGCCCGGTCATCGTATCGCCACTTACTAGCACATAGGACCCCGATCCCACATTCTGTACCGCCGAGTCCACATAGCTTTTGCTTGCCGCGTCGCTGCTCCCTACCGGTTGCGGAATCAAAGGCGGAGCGGCGAACTGCTTCACGCCAGTAATCGTTTCCGCCCCAGCCAGATGTACGACCGCGGAGTCAAGCGCACGATTGGCGACCGCGGCGCTCACATACTGCTGCGTCGCTGCGGTGTTCCCAAGTCCTGTCCCTGGAGTCGTCCGTATCGCCGCAATCGTAATTGGTGACGTCGTTGGAACCGACCAGTACTCCGTCCGCACCGTGCCGTCGTCCAGCTGAAACACCACAACGTAAACCGTCCCCGTCGGGATTGCGCCCACATTCGGCGTGAGTTGCGTCAGGAATGCGCCACCAGCGGCGATTGCCACGGTCTGATTGCCCGCAGTAACCGTATCTCCGCTTGCGGTCTGGAACGACGGCCACGAAATCAGCGCGGTCCCGGATGCCGGTGTGCCATCCGCCCGGTATACCGTGTCGCTGATGGTTGTTAGCGGTGGCCCCTGCGCGTGCAGCGTTCCCGGGGTGCTCACGGCCGCCATCGTCGCCAGCAGAAAGATCGCCAGGCGCAACGTCCCGCGACCTTTGCCATCCGCTGCCAGATATCTGCCCATCTTGTCCTCTCCTCATACTGCAAGGCTCCTGTCGAGCCAATAAGAAAGCCGCCCTACTGAGCGGCTGGTCTCGCGTTGTCGTTATTGGTATCTATCGCATAAGTCGTTTTACATGCGTAATCCAATCGGTCCTTACTTCCGAGTCGTTAACGGAACGGCTCCCGGAACCGGCGGCCATGTAGAGCCTGCCCTGAGCGAAGCCGAAGAGGCCGCGCAAATTCAGCCAAGTCAGTCGGGGGCTCTAGCCCCGGCGGGTCGCGCCTGCATTGACAGCCAACTTTTTCGGCAAACCGTAGCCATCGAACTTCACTGTTTCGGAAACCCACGTTCGTGGTCCCAGACGCGCTCCAAAATCGTCCATCAATCGCCCGCGCCCGAACTCTGCGCGCTTTCTACGCGCGACTCCAAGAACCGCCGTACGCTCTCCACGTACACATCCGCGAAGTCCACCTCCGGCCTGCGGCTTTCAATCAGGTGCATCGCTTGGTCGATTTGCCAGTTCAGCGCGCACAATATTGCAAGCGTCATCATCGGCGCACGATGCACTCCAGCCGCACAGTGTACGTACACTCGCGCCCGCGGATCTTCCAGCGCTTCCAGCGCGAAATCCACGCCGCTCTTCAGCAGTCCCGCCGGTTTTGGGAGAAAATCGTCGTCCGTCGGATTCCACAGGACCTTGATGCCCAGCGGCTCCGCCAGCGGCCTATCGTCGAACTCGATTTGCATGTCGACAACGTGCGTGATCCCCGATTGTGCCAGGGTTTCCATATTTTGCGCATTCCATATCCCGCCGCCCAGCGCAATTCGTTCGGTGATCCACGTCATGTCCATGCTTTGTCCGATTCGCCCGTCCCGATCGGGCCTGCCCCTCAAACGCTACCTTCGATTTTACGTCTTCTTCGTCCCCCTGGGGAGGGCTGTCGTCATCCCGTGCCATACCCGCTCGCGAAAAGAATCGTTGTCGCCGTTGATTTGGGTGGCGCAGCGGTTCACCGCTACGATAATTGCCGAATCAACAACGGCTTTTAGCCGCTGAGGTGGCGACCATCTCTTTGCTGTCCGCTCGCTCGTGCTCATCCGTGCGACGGCCGCAAAACAAAAACGGGCGCGATCGCCGCGCCCAGGGAGTGTCTTGTTTTTTCCACTCTTAAGTTTAGAATATCAAATCCGCACCTGTTATCCGACACAATGTCGCAATTTATATCTGCCAATAAGTCAGTAGCTTACAGAGATTCGGCCACATTGTGCCTCTTGACAGCGTTTTACCCGTCTTTAGCCACCCCATATGTCCCTCTCTGAACCGCTCTAACTGTATGCACGCACGACACTTAAGCATCACATCGGCCCCGAATATGGCAGCAACTTCATCAAACCATACCGGAGCAGAATGCATGTCAACTCGTCAATCGCCGCGAGTAACTGCCGTTCAATCGTCCTTTCCGAATAGTGCATAAGCTCCGCTACCTCGGCAATCGTATATCCCTCGATAACATTCATGATGATTAACGTCTTATCGACTTCGCTCAATCGGTCTAAAGCGCGATCCATATCGGCAGCAAAGATCGACACATTTTCGAACGTCTGCACCGAATATGGTGTGATGCTGGGCTGAAATAACTCTCGCCCCAGCGGCGACGGCAACGCCGCCGATTCGATGGAAGCTCGTCCATAGCGCCGCAGCAACGCCGTCGTACGTGGCCGGTATATCCACAAGTCAATCTCCTCGGAGTCGATAAATGCCGGCGCCGGAAGTCCGGCCTGACTCATGAGAGTCCACGTTTGGGTATGCCTGCATTTTGAAGTCAGCATGGCCGTCCCTCCATCACCGCCACTCCATGCAACGATGAAATGGACTGTTCATGTACATTCCCGCTGCCCAAGAGTGTGCGATTCTTCGTTCTGCGCGAGCCACGCTGTTGTCCGGCACCCGATAGCTCTGTAGCCGAGCGCAACGCCGCGAATCGGGAGCGGCAAGTGGCGCAATGGACGGCGTCGTCCGCGATCGGACGCAGAAATAATCCCCCGCACCGCTCGCAGTATTTCAGCCCCAGTTCGATTTGTGTACCCTCGTTCTTATGGATGAGATTCATAATTGCCTCGCGATATGAAATGACAGCAAAAACAAAAAAGCCCTGGCGCCGATTTCCGGCCCAGGGCCCATTTCTTTTATGATGACCTGTTTAAGTTATTTAGTTGTGCATCGACCAATTACTGCAGCCTGGCGCTGAGATCAGGCTCCGTTCTCCGGAAGTACCCCTCTTCATATCCGGACTTGAGTACTTGCCCGTTCTGTACCACCACGCTCAATCGTCCGTTGAAGCGAAGGTCCTGCAGTAGCCGTTGCATTGATGCCGAGAGAACCTCTGCCGAGCGCACCTTTCGGCGAAACTCGGTGAAGTGCTTCTCTTCTTCGTGGGAGGAAACTTCTATCATGGCTGGTCAACCTCTGCATAAAATAAGTGCACCATAAAAAGTTATGATTTCGCCATGCTATAAAAGTCATGAAATCTAAGTCAAGAACTATATTGCTCTTCAGCTGTTGTCGTTGTGCCCGAAATGGGACGGCAGTATGCCCGATGCTATACTCCCGCTCATGACAGTTCGTGTGCGATTCTTTATCCTGAGATTTCCGGGGGTCGCCTGGCCTTGCGCGCACTCAATGTGGGGTGACCCGTCGAGGTGATGCCGCTAGACGCGGGCCTGAAACCAAGCGACTATGTTGTGAGTGCGTTTGCTGCGTCGGCGCCGAAATGTAAAGACCCAATGCCTCAAAATAAAACACCACGAAAACAAATCTCGATCGCCCTCGCTCTCCTCTGCCTTCGCTTACTCCCATTCATAATCGCTGCGATCTCTTGTCGACTCGCGTGCGCGCAGGATAACTATGAAATTCAGGTCTATTCCTCCGATACTGTGCCTCGCAACACGACCATGATTGAAATTCATTCCAATTTCACGGTCAACGGACAGAAGCAAGTTGTCAACGGAGTGGTCCCGTCAAACCGTGCCGAGCATGAGACGCTCGAGATCACACAGGGCTGGACCAGTTGGTTTGAAACTGGTTTCTATGTCTTCTCCAGCATTCAACCCAACGGAGGTTGGCAGTGGGTCGGCGATCATATTCGCCCGCGCATCGCCGCTCCGGAATCGTGGCACCTGCCGTTCGGCCTCAGCGTTTCGCAGGAGATCGGCTATCAGCGTCGCCAGTTTGCCGAAGACAGCTGGGACTATGAACTCCGGCCTATCATCGACAAGAAAATCGGCCCCTGGTATCTCGATTTCAATCCAACCTTCGATCGCTCATTGCATGGCTTGAATGTTGGCAAGGGATGGGAGTTTTCGCCAAATGTGAAAGTAAGTTTCGATTTCACCAGGAAGATCGCCGGTGGACTTGAATACTATGGGTCGTTGGGGCCCGTATCGGATTTCGATCCGATCAATAAGCAATCGCAACAAATATTTCCCACGATTGACCTGAACCTCTCGCCCGACTGGGAATTCAATTTCGGCGTAGGTGTGGATGTGACAAATTCCAGCGATCACCTGATCGTAAAGTGCATTGTCGGCCGCCGATTCAGTTGGAAACGCCCTCACAATGCCCTGGAGGCCGCACCAATAGCGGCTAGCCGATAGGCTCCGGCTCGGGCGGTAACGGCGGAGGCTCCAGCGGCGGCGGAGCCTCAACCGCCGGCGGCAATTCTGGAGCCGCAGGGTTCAACAACGCATCAAGCTTCGGATATCGTGATGCAAAAAAGTAAATCGAGAATGCCGGAAAGAAAACAGTCGCCGGCACGTTGATCAGCGAAATGAAATATAACAACACCGCGATCAACAAGCTTCCGAAGATAATTGCCAGACTAACGGTCGTGACATTCCATCCCAGTCCCGCCTTATATCCCGCAAACACCGCAAGAGCTGCCGGCACGACCGCAACAAGAATCGGGACCAGCGTCAGAATGCCGAATACGATTGCCGCCGCAATGGCGAGAACAATCTTCAAAAGCAAATAGACGACATACCTTGCCGGCTCGGGCCGTATAAGTGTGAGTAAACGGCTCCATCCATCAGTGAAATCGACGTCCTCAAGCGCCATAATCGGCACAAGAAAGTCTTTCGCCAGCAGTTGCACCGCCAGAGCCACCAGCACGAATACGAAGACGAGCCCAAGCAGAAAAATAACTCCGAGCACGCTGCGGGCTAGGTGTTGATCCGCGTTCTTAAACCATCCAAGAGCGGCAGCCAGCGCCAACGGCACTCCGATGAGTATGCCCAAAAACAATCCTTGTGCAATCAACAACACAATCTGCCAGAGAAAATATCGGCGCCCCGCGCGGTGCCAGCGATGCCAACCCTCGCCAATGGAGCAATGCTTCTTAAGCACCGAATCGAACAGAATGAACCGGAAAACACTGCCGACGTAGAGGAAAATTAGCCCCACGACGATCGCCAGCGCGACCGCCGCAACAATCAAAACCACGAACTGCCCGATGCGAGCCGGATCGAGATGAGAAAAAGGCAACGGCGGCACAACAAATTCATTGCCGCGTCGCGGATGCGAACCAACAGGGAAATTAAAACCGTTGAAATTGCATCCACTAGTGTGCAGTTCGGCGGCTAGAAATCCCACCAGCGCCAGCCGCGACCATTGGCCAAACCGGAAAGGGCGGAACAGTTGGTCTCGCGTATGCTGAAGCGCGGGTTGAACGCAGTCGACAGCGGAAACGGGCAATGGCCACCTCGGCTAACCGGGGATGCGCGAAAAGTCATAAAGCACAGTAAAAAGGGAAGGGACGAGTTCCACTCGTGCCGCCAAGTCGCTGAAAACAGCTTCGCGCTTTCAGCGCCTGAGGGCCGATCTTTTCTGACGCAATGACTTTTTCCGCAGCCTCTAACGCCGCAAAGGTATCGCGCCGTACGTCGCGCCGTCAATGACGCGTGAACGATAAAGGATTTACCGTTTCGCGGCGGCAGGTTGGAGGGCAGCACGTTCCAGCCACTTTCCAAATTCCCGGAGAGCCAATTCGCATTGAAGCCGATGGCGCTCCTTGCGGTCGCGCACTCGTTTTTCGAGCGCCGGCAAGAGATCGAACGTGATGTTAGCGGGCTGAAAGTTCCGCGCGTCGGCCTGTGTTACATAGTGAATCAATGATCCAAAAGCAGTCGCCCGCGGCAGTGGCTCCGGGTTTGCTCCGCGTGCGAGGGCCGCGGCATTTACGCCTGCCATCAGCCCCGTCGCAATCGATTCCACGTATCCCTCCACCCCGCAGATTTGGCCCGCAAACAAAAGTTGTGGCCGCGTCTTCATTTGCAACAGAGGAGTAAGCAGCGCCGGCGCATTGACGTAAGTGTTGCGGTGTATCTGCCCATAACGAAGAAAACGCGCGTGCTCCAACCCGGGGATCAAGCTTAGTACACGGGCTTGATCGCCAAACTTAAGATGATTCTGAAACCCTACAAGATTGTACGAATCCGCCCGCAGATTTTCCTGCCGTAGTTGCACCGCCGCGTATGGGATCCGTCCTGTGCGCGGATCTTTGAGTCCCACCGGCTTCATCGGCCCGAACCGCAGTGTGTCGCGTCCGCGCCGCGCAATTTCTTCAATGGGCAGGCAGCTCTCAAAATAATTGAGCTTTTCCCAATCTTTCTCCTCCACGGATTGCGCCGCGACCAGCGCGTCGTAGAACGCGTCATACTCCTCTCTTGTCATTGGACAGTTGATGTAGTCGGCCGATCCCTTGTCATACCGCGCCGCCAGATACACCTTACTCATGTCAATCGACTCAGCTTCGACAATCGGGCTGATGGAATCGTAAAAATAGAGATTGTGTGGCGCGAAACAAGAATCGTGTGGCGCGGACACCCCTGTCCGTGCAACGCTGGCAGCGGAGTCATCGTTCGGCACTGGAGACGAAGCCGAGCAAAGCCGCGCAATCTCCGCCGCCAGGGCATCCGAAGTGAGTGGCCCCGTGGCAATCACGGTGATCTGATCGTCCACGATCGAGGTCGCCTCTCCTCGACTTAAAAGAATCCGTTTTTCACATGAGATCGCTTCTGTTACTCGGCGCGAAAACTCCGCCCGATCCACCGCCAGCGCGTGTCCCGCTGGAACTGCCGCCCCGCGCGCGATCTCCAGCAGCAGCGATCCCGCACGCCGCATCTCTTCCTTCAATAGCCAGGGCGCTGTATGTTCGCTGTCCGACTTCAAAGAATTCGAGCACACTAACTCCGCGAACTCGCCAGTCTGATGCGCCGGTGTCATCCGCACCGGCCGCATTTCCACTAACTCGACCTCTGCGCCCTGCCGCGCACACTGCCACGCCGCTTCCGATCCCGCCAATCCCGCTCCAATAATGCGAACCTTCTTCATAGATCTTTTCTTCTGCGGGCTCTTCCGCGCGGCCCCGCGCCGCCAAATCCCCTCAAGCATTGAGGCGCTGCTGTAAGTTCATTCTCCATTCACAGAATCACTCTCTCATTGCCCACTCTCCTGGTCACGCGTTCGCGATCAAGATATTCCAGCAGTGGAATCGCATACTTCCGGCTGACTCCTGTTATGTCCTTGAACCGGGTCACGTCGATCTTGCTCGTTGCGGGTTTAAGTCCCACAATTTTCTGACGAAGCTCGATAAGAGCATTCTGATGAAACACCAGGTCCTCGGACACTTTCACCAGCGCTTTTTCCCGCAGCAGCAGCGTTACGATTTTCTGTGCGCGCACTTTGTCCACCTTCAGCCCGTCCAGCACTTCACGCAGCGACGGCACCTTCAATCCTGCAGAGTGGAAGGCATGTTCGATCGTCGCTTTCGACTCCGCCTCTTCCTCCTTCAGGACGACTCCGCGCCCCGCAAGATGAACCACCTCGCCCGTGAGTTCCAGCTTCTTCTCTTCCAGTGCACCGCGCAGCGCAGCCAGGAACACTTCGGCTCCGAGGCCAACCCGATCCCGCAGCTCCTCTTTGCTCATCCCACCCACTAACGGATTCGACTCCTGAAAGTTCCTCACATTCTCAATGAGTGCAGTCTTCGCTTCTGCAAGAGCCCCGTGGGCAATGACCACCTCCCCGTATCGCACAAGCCCCGCGCGTGCAACCAGCCTTTCAATCCCTTCGATCCGCAAGTTCATCCGCTCCCGCAGATCGTGCAGCGCCTGGCCTTGCATGCCCGCCCTCGCCACTCGCGCTTCCAATACTTGTTCTGGAGAGCCCCCGAGCACAGTCCGCAAAAACGCAATCACATCCTCCGTCCGGCGTTTTCGCGGCGGTGTCGCCGTGTCCAGCACTATCCCTCCGCCAATCGTCACAACCGGCGAAAACTGCCGTACCACAAAACGGTCGCCCGGCAGAACCAGCATCGGATCTGCGAATCTGAGTTGCGCGAGCGTCTCCTCACCGGGGCGCACTTGTTTCCCTGCGTACAGTCGAACTTCCGCGATCGTCTCCGCGGTGTAGGCATGAAAGTGCACTCTGGCGCCATCTTTCAGAGCCCTGGCGGATCTAAGCAGCGAAATGTGCGCGTCGATTCGCGCCGAGCGGTGAAACATTCCTACCGGTGCCAATGTCATCCCACGCCCCAGTTCCTCCGTCGAGACTCCCGCCAAATTCAGCGCCGTCCGCTCCCCCGCGTTGGCTGCGTCCGCCGCCGATCCGTGTACCTGCACTCCGCGCACGCGCACCCGCCTTCCCGATGGAAAAACTTCCAGCTCATCTTCTTTTCGTATGCTTCCCGACACCAGCGTCCCTGTCACCACCGTTCCATATCCCTTCATCGTGAATGCGCGATCCACCGGCAGCCGCGCCATCGCCTTCGAATCCCGCCCCGTCACTTCCGAAGCAATCTTCGCCAGCGCCGCTTTAACATCCTCGATCCCCGCGCCGGTCAGCGCACTTGCCGCCACAATCGGCGAACTCGAAGCATCCAGAAACGAGCCGCGCAGAAACTCCTCCACTTCCAGCTTCACTACTTCGAGCGTTTCCGCATCCACCGCGTCCGCCTTGGTGAGCACCGTCAGCCCGCGCCGCACCCCCAGCAGCCTGCAGATGTCAAAGTGCTCGCGCGTTTGCGGCTTGATGCCTTCATTCGCGGCAATCGCCAATACCACTAGATCGATTCCGCCAATCCCCGCCAGCATGTTGCGCACGAACCGCTCATGGCCGGGCACATCGACAAAGCCGATCCGCAGTTTCTCGCCGTCCTCTCCATTCAACTCCAGGTGCGCAAATCCAATGTCGATCGTGATGCCACGCCGTTTTTCTTCTTCCAGACGATCGGCGTCGATGCCGGTCAACGCCTTCACCAGCGAGGTCTTGCCGTGATCGATGTGGCCCGCGGTTCCAGCGATGACCGGCTTCATGGTCAAAAGTATAGCCGGACAGCGCGGCAGCTCATGAAGGGGGCCTACGCTGAGCCGTGTGGGCAGGTAGCTCTGGGCTGTTGTGGCTGACATCCTCGCTGCCAAAGTTGTGGACCCCTCGCCGCGGGCACCGCCGCGCTCAAACCATCCACTCCAATTTCCCTGAATCTCAACTCGATAGCTTAGAATCTCTATAAATATGACGAAGATCCAGATCCCGTCTCCACTTCGCCAGTACACAGAGAAGCAGTCGACTGTCAGCGTCGCGGCCAAAACCGTTGGCGATGCCCTCACCGCGCTCGTCACGCATCATCCGGAATTAAAGCGCCATCTCTACTCCGACGATGGCAAACTGCGCGCGTTCGTCAACGTCTACGTCAATGACGAAGACATGCGTTACCTCCAGAAGGAGGCTACCGCTCTGAACGATGGCGATACGATTTCCATCGTGCCATCGATCGCGGGCGGCCGCTGACCCGGCGCGCCCTCGCTTCGATGCCGTTGTGTAGCGCGTTAACAAGCAAAAACGATAATCTAAAACCTGTAACCACTTGAGAACCAGAGGACCCATGGCCACTGTAACTGACGCCCAACCCGAATCCGTTTTGAGTAACGACGAAATCCTGCGCTACTCGCGCCATCTGATCATGCCCGAAGTCGGCATGGCGGGTCAGCAGAAGCTGAAGGCTGCGAAGGTCCTCTGTATTGGCGCCGGCGGGCTGGGTTCGCCCCTTGCGCTCTATCTCGCCGCCGCCGGCGTTGGTACGCTTGGCATCGTCGACTTTGACGTGGTGGATTACACCAACCTGCAGCGCCAGATCATCCACACCACCAATGATGTCGGACGCAAGAAGCTCGACTCGGCGGCCGACAAGCTGAAGGCTCTCAATCCGTTTCTGAATCTGCGCACATTCGAAACCAAGCTGACCAGCGCCAACGCGCTCGAGCTGTTCCGCGACTTCGATATCGTCGCCGATGGCACAGACAATTTCCCCACTCGTTATCTGGTGAATGACGCCTGTGTGCTCACCGGCAAGCCGAATGTCTATGGCTCTATTTTTCGCTTTGAAGGGCAGGCGAGCGTGTTCGCCACTGAGGACGGCCCGTGCTACCGCTGTCTCTATCCCGAGCCGCCGCCGCCGGGGCTGGTGCCCTCGTGCGCCGAAGGCGGTGTGCTCGGCATTTTGCCCGGTCTGGTCGGCCTGATTCAGGCGACGGAAACCATCAAGCTGATTCTTGGCCAGGGGGAATCGCTTGCCGGACGGCTCTTGCTGGTCGACGCGCTCGGCATGAAGTTCCGCGAGCTGAAGCTGCGCAAGAACCCGGATTGCCCGGTGTGCGGCAAGAACCCGACGATTACCAAGCTGATTGACTATGAAGAGTTCTGCGGCATCCGCGGGCAGGAAGAACCGGCGGGTAATGACATCCCTTCTATCTCGGTCGAGGAGCTGAAACAGAAGATGGATGCCAAGGCCGATATCTTCATCCTCGACGTGCGCGAGCCGCACGAATATCAGATCTGTAACCTGAACGGCTATCTCATCCCCGTGGGCGATCTGCCCAAGCGAGTAAGCGAACTGGATTCCAGCCGCGAGATCGTTGCCCACTGCAAGATGGGCGGACGCAGCGCCAAAGCCGTGAATTTCCTGCGCCGCTCGGGTTTCAAGAAAGTCTATAACCTGACCGGCGGAATTACAGCCTGGGCGGAAAAGATCGACCCGAAGATGCCGAAGTACTGAGAAACAGTTCTCAGTTGTCAGTTCTCAGTCTTAACTCGTGCTGGATTTGAGGGCGCTGATATCTAGGTGGGGTGCTCATGATGATAAGGCGGAAGGCTGCGGTTGTGGTGCTCGCGGCAAGCGCATTCGCGCTGACGATTGGGCTTGCGCAGTCGTTTGCGCAGCAGAAAGAAATCGTCTGGAGCGCGGAGGAGAAGCCGATTCATGACCAGATCCACGGGCTGCGCGATCTTCCCGACGATCAGCGCGCGCAGACAACAAAGGACCTCGCGCTGAGAATCCGCCAACTGCCTTCCACGGAGAACAAGCTGCGGCTGGCGGGCGGACTTGCCGGCCTCTCCACCGAAGGCGACTTCGGACACGACACGTTGCAGGAAGTGGCCACGACGCTGGCGCTCACGCTGAAGGAGCGTCCCCTGCCTTGGCCCCAGCCAAAGAAGGACGAAGGTTCAAGCGGCAAGCCACCTGCCGCAGGCGAAGGCGCGAACGCCGCGCGCGAGCCGGCCATGCCATACGTAGAGCTTGCTTCGCTCGTACGCTACGAGCATGTGGAGGCCGCGCTCGACGACGAGCAGTATCGGGCGGCGATGGCGCGCCTTGAAGCCGACGACCGCAAGCGCGAGCATGCCGAGTTTTCGCTGAAGGACTTGAAGGGAAAAACCTGGACGTTCTCCCAGTTGCGCGGGAAAGTCGTGCTGGTGAATTTCTGGGCGACGTGGTGTCCTCCGTGCCGCAAGGAAATGCCCGATCTCGAGGCGCTGTATGAGCAATTCGCGCCGCAAGGGCTGGTGATTCTGGGGATTTCCGACGAAAAGGCGGCCAAGGTGAAGCCATTCATCCGTGAGCGCAAGGTGACGTTTCCGGTGCTGCTCGATCCGGGACGCAAAGTAAACGGTATGTTTGTGGTGGAAGGCATTCCGAAGAGCTTTGTCTACGATCGCGATGGAAAACTGGTGGCGCAGTCGATTGACATGCGGACGCGCGGACAGTTTCTGGAAATGCTGGCCAAGGCGGGGATTCGCTAAGGTAAGAAGTAAGAAGTCAGAGGTCAGAAGTCAGATTGCAGAAGTCAGATTGAAGAAGTAAACATCGAGCAATTTCCCCGGTGGGATGCCGATGGCATTGGCAAACGCAAAGCCGATGATGTAGGCGGATCGGCAGCCCTGTCTTGCTTTTTCCGAAGGGTTGCACTAGATTTCAATTTTCCCCCAATCTGACGGCTGAGAAGCGGCTAGGCAATTCCTTTGGATGGAGTCCTGGGTATGAAGCGTGGATATATCGGGCTGGCGATGGCTATGCTGATCGCGGTCGGAGCGTTTTTGAGTTTGCCGAGTTGCGGGCACGATCAGAAGGTCGTGAGCCTTACGATCACGCCCTCAACATTTACTTTTCTCGAGGCGTATCCCACGGGCGCGGAACAGTACACCGCTACCGCTACCTACATCCATCCGCCGGTGACCAAGGACGTCACCAGCCAGGCTACGTGGACGATCAACGACGGCGTGGTTACGATGTCGACTCCCGGCTTGTTTACTCCGGCGCCTCCGCCGTCAGGCTCCCCACCAAACACGCTGCCGCCTTGCGGTGGGGGAGACATCTCGGCAAGCATTCCCGAGGGCACGGGCGGTTCGGGCAATATCGTGATCGCGGTCGCGACCGTCACGGTGGACGATCCAAACGACGTACTTTGTCCGGGCGGCGGCAAGCTTGCTACTTTAGCCGTCGGGGTCTATGGAAGCGGGTCAGTGTCGAGTCTCCCGGCCGGCATCAATGATTGCACGCAAACCAGCGGGACGTGCATTGCGACTTTCGAAGTGGGCGCCTCGGTTTTGCTTACGGCCAGCGCGGTCCCTGTATGGCAGAATTGTCCCACTGGGGCGAACACAAACACTTGCGTGGTTACCATTGCCACTGGCGGTAGTGCCGTGGCTGCGACTTCTAAATAGGAATCCGCACCGCTGCCGCTACTCATCCGCGAGTAACTTGCCCAGCGTGGGCTTGTGCTTTTCGGCCTTCGCTTTCTTCGCGACAACCAGTTGGGACGGTTTGGGCGAGCCCACGCGCTCGCGCGCCATCTCGCGGACGACGGTTGCAGCGGAGAACGTCTTCTTCTTTCGTTTCTTCGGCATGACAGGTGGAAGTGCTTTGATTGATCCTCTGGCAGCTTACTAAAAAACGCGCTCTCCATCCCAGTTCCGGGAAGGGCACGAGTAACTCGTGCCGATTTAGACTGAAAGAGAACTGCGGCTTCCAGTCGCTGGGGAACGGTCGATTCGATCTTCGCATTGAATCCCGCAGAAGTGCAATAATCGACCGAGAGCCTGAAGCCAAAGGCCGAAATCCGAGAGCCCCACTATGGACGAGCGAGATTTTTTTGACGAGCGGTCGGACAAGAAACCGGCGAACCTGAACTGTCCTCATTGCCACCAGCCTGCCGAGTACGAGATTCAGTGGCTGGTGCGCACAAAAAAGAAAAGCCTGCCGCCGCGCGCCGATGAGCGCGACCGGGCCAAGTTCGCCAAGGCGCAATCCTACATGCTGCGCCGCGACGACATGATGATGTGCAAGAACATCCGCTGCCGCAAGCGATTCGAAATTACGGGAGTGCAGAGCGTGGCGTTCCTGGATTGATAGAAGACTGATAGAAGCTCGATGGAACATTGATGGTACTCGACTAACGGAACAGGGGCAGAGCGTGGTGGAAACCTGGATAAGGATCGCGATTTTTGCGCTGGTTATCCTTTCCTTCCTGCGCCGGATGTCAAAAGCGCGGTCGCGAACAAATACTCCCGGCCCCACACCGAATGCCGGTCCCCCACCGGGTGCCGGCGCGCCGGGACGGATCACGCCGGCTCTTTTTCGGCCGACGGGGAGCAAGAACGACTTCCGCGACGTGCCGCCGCCTCCAGAGAATCCGGAACTGGGATAGGGATTGCCCGCGGCAGGTCTGAGATCACCACGCCGACAGCTTCGCGACGTGCCTATACCTTTCATTTATACTCATGTGTTTGCTCGGTTGAGATTGGACCGCATGTTGGTCCCGCAGGAATGGGAGTGCCATGAAGATTCTGGTTTGCATGAAGCAAGTGCCGCAGAAGGACGCCGCGCTAAAACTGAACGACGCCGGGACGTGGATTCGCGAGGACGTCGGCTACGAGGCGAATGAGCCGGACGCCTATGCGCTCGAAGAAGCGTTGCGGCAAAAAGAAAAACACACGGGCGAAGTGGTGGTGATTACGGCGGGCCCGGCGCGGGCGCAGCAGGTGTTGCGCGAAGCGCTGGCCAAGGGCGCCGACCGGGCCATTCATCTTGAAGACGACAAGTTCGTAGGGCTCGACGCTTACAACACGGCGCGTGCCATCGCCGCGGCCATTAAGGACGAGAAGTTCGACCTGATTGTTACCGGACTGCAGTCGGACGACTACGGCTACGCGCAGACGGGCGTGATTCTGGCGGAGATTCTCGGCATGCCGCATGCCACCATCATCATGCACATAGAAAAGAACGGCAGCGGCATCACCGTGAAGCGCGAACTCGAAGCCGGGTTCTTCCAGAATGTCGATATACCGCTGCCGGCGGTGCTGACGATTCAGTCGGGCATCAACAAGCTGCGCTATGCGACCTTGATCGGCATCAAGCAGGCAAAGAATAAACCGATGCGCAAGGTCATGATGGCCGAAGTCGAGTCGGCCCTCGGCGGCAATCTGCAGAAGATTGAGAAGATGTATCTTCCGCAAAAATCCAAGAACACGCAGATCCTCGAAGGCCCGCCCGCCGAAGTAGCGAAAAAGCTGGCGGAGAAGTTGAAGAACGAGTTGCGTGTGATTTGAGAGCAGCGAGCCACGAGCAGCTCAATCGCGTGAGCTGAATCACTGCGCTGCCAGCCCATCCGGCGGACAATATCGGCCTGGAAGTGAAGGAGGCCGTTATGGCGGATACTGAGGCGAGACGCGAAACGGGTGGGAGCCTGATGTTTGTAGGGCTGTCTGTGTGGGTAGCGGGTTTGCTGGTATTGTTCTTTCTGCCGGCTGCAACCCGTATCGGATACCAGGGAAGATTCGCTTTGATCCTCGGGGTGCTGGGAACGCTGGGCGCTGCGCTGATGGCATACGGATGGTGGATGCGCCGCGAATAGAAGTAACTGAGAACTCATAATGACCGACACAATTCTCGTAGTAGTCGAACAACGCGCAGGAATACTCAACCGTGTCTCCTGGGAGACGATTACGGCCGGGCAGGCGATTGCCGCGCAAACCGGCTGGACTCTCGAAGCCGCCGTTGTCGGCTCCGGCGTCTCAGTGATCGCGGGCGAACTCGCCGCGAAAAAACTGGCCAAAGTGTACGACATCGAGTCGCCGAAACTCGAGCCCTACACGCCCGATTCATTCGCACACGCGCTCAAGGATTTCCTCGCGAAGCATCCCGTGAAACTCGTGCTCATGCCGCACACGTATCAGGTGCGCGATTTCGTTCCCAAACTCGCGACTGCGCTCGGCACCACCGCCATCACCGACGCCATCGGCTACAAGTACGAAGGCGGCAAGCTGACCTTCACGCGCCAGATATTTCAGGGCAAGTTTGTTGCCGACGTGAGTTTCCCGGCACAGGCACATGCTTTGTCACCTTTCAAAATGGATCGTTCCGCGGCGACCAGGCCGAAGCCGGTGCGTCCGCTGCTCCCGTGGAAACCGTCACTGTTGAGATCCCTGATGGCGTCGTCCGCAACCAGCCGCAGGAAGTCTTCAAGGAAGCGAAGGAAGCGGTCGACCTTACGCAGGCCGAGATTATCGTTTCGGTCGGACGCGGGATCAAAGAGCAGAAATATATCGATCTGGCGAAGCAGTTGGCGGATGCGCTAGGCGGCGAGATTGCGGGATCGCGCCCGGTCATCGACAACGGCTGGCTGCCCGCGGACCGCCAGGTTGGCTCCTCCGGCCAAACAGTTGCGCCCAAACTCTATCTGGCGCTGGGAATTTCCGGAGCCATCCAGCACATCGTCGGCATGAAAGGCTCGCGCAGCGTGGTCGCGATCAATAAAGATTCCGAAGCTCCAATCTTCGAAATCGCCGACATAGCAGTGGTAGGAAATCTGTTCGACATCGTCCCGCCGCTGATTGAGGAAGTGAAGAAGGCGAGAGGCTAAGTCTTAGAGTTTCGGGGCCTCAAGATTTCGATGGGGCCCTTGCCATTCCCATTCCTGCTCGCGTCTTTCCTGTTCGCGTCTTCGCCTTAAGTTCCGGAGTATCTGCGTTAGACTTTAGATTCCGTCTCCCCGCGCCAGGTACCCCCCTCCCCCGGTCTATTGGAATCAAGACTTTAGCGGCGAGATTTTTCAAAGTCTTGATTCGCAATGGGTTAGAGGCAAAGTACTCATAAATCTAGACTTAGTGACCCTAGCGCTCTAGCGTCGAGCTGAAATTGGCCATGGAGTGGCTTCGGAGGCTGTCCTGGAAGAGCAGACAGCTCTTGAACACTCTTGGTCAGAATCTCATGAAGTGACGGAAAAGTCTGTGATCGCCACACTTGACATTTGGCGGCTGCGGACGCGGGTGGATGGAAGGAAAACGCTCTGATGGCGAATGAAGAGCGACATTCGCGGAACCCCGAAAGGCGCGGCGCGAGTTACAAGGTCGAGGCCGCGCCACTGCTAGAGTGGATTCGAAGCTGATCCTCGATACGCGGAGGAAGCTGCGGTGCTCGCGCGCACATGTTCGCGCGCAGGCTGCGCATCAACGAAAGAGACCCGGTTCCTCATCGCCACTGTAAAGGATGTGTAGGGACGAAATGTAAAGGATGTCCCAGGACTCTACAAAGATGCGAGACCTGGGGCACCTGCAATATTGGGTTGACAGCGTGAGTGTTCGAAATTAGGGTGAGAACTTCTTCTTATCCTCTTGCGAGGCCGGCGATCCCATGACTGGAATTCAATTCATTACCGACGAGGCAGGACGCAGGACGGCGGCTGTGATCGACCTCAAAAAGCACAAGGCGCTTTGGGAGGACATCGAGGATGTGCTCGTATCTCGCTCTCGACGGCACGAAAAGCGCATACCTCTCGCCAAGGTAAAGGCCGACCTGATCCGGAGTGGCAAGCTCCGTGGCTGAGTACGATGTCGCTTTCACCTCCAGCGCGGCAAAGGAACTTAGCAAACTTCCCGGCAAGCTCATCGCCCGTATTGTTCCAAAGGCGGAGGCTCTGGCTTCCAATCCTCGCCCGCCGGGCTGCAAGAAGCTTCAAGCTGGAGACCGCGAGTGGCGCATTCGTGTCGGCGATTATCGCGTTGTGTACACCATTGACGACGCGAGATTGAAGGTGGAGATTACCCGCATCCGCCACCGGCGCGAGGTGTACCACTAGCTGGCGCGAGGCGCTGCATCAGCTGACGACGGCGGAGATTCTGCAAGTGCGCCGAGCCACATTGTCCGATCTTCTGCACGGCAAGGCCGCGCTGACGCCAGAGATGGCCCTGCGGATCGAAAAGGCATTCGGGCCGGAGATGGATCACCTTCTCCGTATGCAGCTTGCCTATGATGTCGCGAAGACGCGGGAGCAGGCGCGGGGCCTCTCGATTAAACGCTATGCCCCGGCCTGAGGGCAGTGATACCCAGGCTAGCGCC
>CAWDPB010000002.1:0-5816 GCA_963804075.1 uncultured Acidobacteriaceae bacterium
GTTTGAGCAAAAATTTGCGGTCAACTACCCACGAACGTGCTTGAAATTTAAGCGAAAACAACAGGCAGTGGTTAAAAGACAGCTTTCAATCGGAACCGCAATGGCGTCGGGAGCGATATACGACGATATATACAACCCAGAAGACTTTGGTTGGAGTAAGACCTAGAGTTGTTGAAGGAACAGGAAAATAACAGAAAGATGGCGCGCGGCTTTTTGCGAGCTAGCAGGGTAGCGATGAAGTCGCGGTTGACGATATCTCCCTTCGCGAAACTGTAGCGCGGGTCGGCCTCGATCGATTGCAGGTTTTGAAGATTGCCCGCGTACGTGAGTTTGTCGAGGTTAAGAACGCGGGCCGACTCTGAAGCGATCCATTGGAGAATGAAGTTCGACCCGATGAAGCCCGCGCCGCCGGTGACGAGAATGATATTTTCCATGCGGAATGGCCGCTTTGGCGCGGCGATCTGATTCTAATCAAAGCGGAGGGCAAAGTCCCCGACGGGCGGTGGAGGTGGATGTCACTTATGGTTGTACCGCCGCGTGGGCCACAGACGAGATTAGCCGTGCCCACGTATGGACAGCCGCCCCGGCTGTCCTTGGCCCGCGATCTAGGGGCCGGAAGTTCACAGCCGGAAAGTCCCCGAGCCGATAGCGAAGACGCTCTGACCTCCAGTTCGCGGCGCGGAACCCAATCGGCCTGCGACCAACCTAGGACGCTGTAGTAGGTGGCTTCGATCGCCTGCGTAATTCGCGGCCATTGGTACTGATTCTGAACGCGCTCGCGCTCGCGAATTGACGCCTGACGACGAAACTCTGGATTGCGGATGAGAGCGTCTAGCATGCGCTCGAGATCGGTTTTGTCGCCGCAGCGGAAGGTGAAGCCGACGCCATCGACGACTTCGCGATTCTCCGGAATGTCGCTGGTTAGCACGCACACCCCGGCGGCCATGGCATCGAGCAGCGCCAGCGACAGGCCCTCGAGTTCGGAGGGGAGGACGAAGACGGCGGCGTTCGAGAGCAATTCTTCCAGGTCGTTGCCGGAGATCCAGGGCAGGAAGCGTATGCGGGCAGACTCGTGCCGGCGCAAGCCTTGGACGTAGGCATCGGAGTGGCTTGATCCGCCGGCAAGAACGAGTTTCATCGTGCTGTCGATTTTCTCGAAGGCCTCAATCAGCAGATGGCAGTTTTTCTCCGGCGAAAATCGGCCAAGAAAAAGGATGTAATCGTCGGCGGTGAGATCCCATTCACGCAGGCGATTGGGCGGACGACGCTGCGCGGGGGTAGCGCCGTTGGGGATGTAGATGGTCTCGCGCTGGTGATGGTCGCGGTAATGGCGCTGCAGCGTTTGCGAGACGACGATGGTCGCGTTGGGCATCGCGACAGCGGCGGCTTCTCCCAAGCGCAGGATGCGGGCGGCGACGGCTCCCCATTTGCCCCGCTGCCAGTCGAGACCCTGCACGCTGACGACAGTCTTCTTGCCCACCAGGCGCGGCAGGAAGGAAAACAGCGCGGGGCCCAGGCAGTGGTAATGAATCACGTCGTAGTCCCCCGTTATCGCGTGGAGAGTGCTCAAGAACGTGTGGACTAACGTCTCAAGATGCTTGGTGCGGATGGTGGGCAGGTGGCGGATGCGCATTCCGTTGTGCGTCGTGCCGGGTGGGGTGAAGTAGGAGCGGCAATAGACGGTGACCTCATGCCCAAGCCGCGCTAGCTCGTGGCCAGCCTGCTCGTACCAGGACTCGATGCCGCTGTACTTGTTGACCACGCCCCGGCCGCCGATAAACGCCACGCGAACACCCTGGCGCGGGCGCGGCCTGGGCGGCTCTGGAAACGACGTGAGTCTTCCGGAAAAAGTCAGCCGGGTATAGATCTCGGCCAGCTTTTGTATGTGCTGCTCGGGATCGTGGCGGGCTTTGATTCGGGCGCGTCCGTTGGCGCCCATCTTCTCGACCAGATCGTGGCGGGAGAAAAGGAATCCGATGGAATGTGCGAGCTGGTTGCGGTCGCCGGGCGAATAGAGCAGGCCGGTCACTCCGTGTTCGACGAACTCGCGGCGCGAACCTAGATCGGAAGCAACGACTGGGCGAGCGTTGGCATAGGACTCGAGGATCGATTTACCGAGAGTTTCATAGGCAAGAGAAGGGAACAGAGAGAATGTGCATCCGGCGATTAGCTTTTGCAACTCTTCTCCAGCCAGATTCTCGGCAAAAAGAACTTGGCTGAGGTTCAGGTGACGAGCGAGCTCCTCAAGCCGGCCGCGCTCGGGGCCGTCGCCGGCGATGACGACGGGGATGTGGGGCACGCGCACCAACGCGTGCAGAAGTTCGTCCAGGCCTTTTTCGTGAGAGAGCCGGCCGAAGTAGAGCACGTAGCCTTCGTCGTCGCCGACGCGATCACCGGCAGGAAGAGCTTGAAAGTGGGAAAGGACTTCGATGCGGCTGGCGGAGATTCCATGGTCGATTAGCTTGCTGCGAACGAACTGGCTGGGCGCGAGAAACAGATCGACACAGGATTCATAAGTGCGCAGCCACTTGTGCAGGTAGGCTTCCGCAGCCAACACCATTGCGCTGGAACGAGGGCCTGTGTAGCAACGCTCCGAGACGACGTGATGGAAAGCCCCCCCCGGCAGGCTTCGCATGCGTGGCCGTGGGAGACCAGATTGTAGGTCGGGCAAAGAATCTTGAAATCGTTGAGGTGGTAGAGCACGGGGACGCGTTGCCGTTTGAGCTCCCAGAGAATGGAAGGCGAGAGATGGTGATAAATGCTGCGGACGTGAGCGATATCGGGCGAAAAATCGGCGATGCACTTGCGCATGGCGCGGCGTGCCGAGACCGAATAAATGGCGTGGGCGGCCATTCTAAGTTTGGAGAAAAAGCCCGCGCGGGGATCCTTGAAGTCGCGATGGGCGATGCGATAGGAAAGCCCTGTGAAGGCGGAAGGGGAACCGTGGTCCATGCTGAAAAGGGCAGTCTCGTAGCCGCGGTTATCCATGCGTTCGATAAGGTCGAACAAATAGGCCTCGGTTCCGCTAAATACAAAGTCGTATTTGTTGCAGTACAGGATGCGCATAGTCACCGCCCAAAGGGGAGATATGGTTGAGGAACTGATCGGCGAAGTCACGCAGATTTTCCCTGCGGTTATAGGAGGTGGCCACCTTGACGGCCGCTGCCCGGCGGACTTCCGAGAGTGACGCCTGGTTGGCGTAAATCCAACGAATGTTATTGATGAAATCCGTGAGAGAGCCGGGCGTATAGAGAAACCCGGTGCGGCGGTCGTCGACCAGTTCTGGTATGCCGGTGATGGCGGGCGCGAGCACAAGCTTCTCGTGCGACATGGCTTCCATGAGCACGACGGGTATGCCCTCACTTTTGCTGGTCATGACGACCAGGTCCGCATGACGGTAAAAGGCCTGTAGGTGGTCGCGGGCCACCTGGCCTACAAGGTGAACGTGGTGCCGGAGCGCGAGCTTGCCGATCTGGCGTTCCAGGGCCGGCCGCTCCGGCCCCTCGCCCGCAATCCAGCAAAGGAAATCGAGGCCCTGGGACCGGAGTTCGGCGCAAGCTTGAATGAGGAACTCGAAATCCTTGACGCGGTGAAGTCGTCCGACAGCGAGCAGACAGAAAGGACGTCCGCCGGTGACGATTTGGGGAGAATCCGTAGACCAGGAGAGAATGCGGTCCACGCCAAGGCGCTGAACCACGATCTTCTCCGGCGGCGTGGAGGGATAATTGCGCAGGATGTAGCTGCGATTGAAGTCCGAGACGGTAACGCAAAAGCGGCACGCCTTGAGCTTGGCGCCGAGCAAATCGCCCCGGCGGAGAAGGTCCGATCCATGCAAAGCGAAGCTGAAACCGATGCCGAGGAGACGGGCTGCGACCAGCGCCATCCATGATGCGAAATATCCGTGATGAGCGTGAATGTGCCGGACCTCAAGCGGCACCAGTTCGTCCGCCAATGCCGAGCCCATGAGCGTATGGCCCAACGCGCGCAAACGCAGCGTGGCGGAAACACCGACCGGGAAAGCAACGGCCGCAATACTTGCCAGAAAAGCGCCGATCGGAGATGAGCCTGTGCGCGGCCTGCATGAGCCGCTCGTCGGTAAGGGGCTGAAAGAACCGCGCCCCCTTCCAGAACGCGCGCTCGGCCAGACTCAGCTCGCAGGGAAACGCGTTTTCCACTGCAACACACGACTCTGACGCCTCGATGCCGCAGCTCGGAGATTTCGTCCATCACATAAGGCTCAAGAGGCGAAGGAAACTCGTTGGCGATATACGCGACCGCAGTCATAGGGCGCATTCCTCCTGAGCACAGAGAATCCCGGCAACGGTGAAGAGCAGTCCGATCACGAATTGGTAAGCCATGTCCACAAACAGCGCGTTAAAGAGGTACACGCCGAGCAGCAGTGGCCAAACTTTGCGCAGCGCGGATACAGCGCCGGATTCCCCCGGCGGAGCGCGCTTTCCCAGACGGAAGAGATTGAAGAAAAGAGCGCCGTAGAGAGCGAGGCCGGGGACGCCGAACTCCACCAGTAAAGCCAGATAGGTGTCATGAACATAAAAAATGCGGAGGTGATAGCCCTCGATGCGGCGGCCGAGTTCTTCATACATGTGCGCCGCCGGCCATCCCGTGAAAGGCCGTTCTAGAAACATCTCCCATGCGCCGCTGTAGACCGCCATGCGGGCCTGAACGGGACCTCGCTCTTCAGTGCGGTCCCACAAAGCCTGTTTGAGCGAATGGTTGCTGAAGCCCACGGCCAGGCCAGCCAGAAGTCCCACTGCTGACCACCAGCGCGCACACCGCCTGCAACCGGCGCTCAATCAAGAGGAAGCCCAGCGTGAACACCGACACGGCGAACGAGATCCAGATGCGCGCGTCATCGTCGCCAACACGGCCAGAGGCAAAACAAACCAGAGGAGCCAGACGTACCTCCGATAACTGCGCGGAAGCGCGAAGGCAAGAATGCCAAGCATGTTCAGGGAAACGCCGTTGGCGACGGCTTGCAGGAAGGGCCCGCGCGCGCGATCCGCGTGAAAAACCCAGGCTCTCGTCAAGAATAAAGCGCGGCCAGATAAGCGAAGTCGCTTGCAGGAGGAAGGCAAGAGCGATGAAAACGAGAAAGCCAGCACCAGGAGGATGAAAATCTCAAAATGCCGGCGCGCTGGAGCGTTGCGGAAGACCAGGACGACAACATGAAACAGCGCGAACGGAACAATGTATTTGCTGGCAATGATGCTCCACACCTGAGGATCGAACGGTTCCCGCAGGGCGCGAAAAACGGCCAGCGCGGTTAACCCGAGCATGGGAACGCTTAAAGCGGGGAAGAACGGGATTCGTTCCCGCAGAGCCATGCCGCGCAGCGCGACGAAGAAGACGAGCACGCCGAAGGCAACGCGATCCGCGTAATAAGAAAAGAGATCGGGCGGGCGGAACAAGAATACGGTCATCGCCGCCATATAAAAAACCGACGGAAAGGCCAATGCCAGATGCAGCGGACGAAGCAGCCATACCGTGATCTGCCAGAAATGACGTTCGCCACGATCCCAGGTTATGGATTGGCTGCTCATGACGATTACGATCCCTCCGGCGCGAATAAAACGCGGATGGTGCTGAACAAAATTCGCAGGTCGAGGCTCAGGTTCCAGTTCTCGATGTAGGTGAGATCGAGGTGCATGTTGAGCTCGAACGACGCGGAGTGACGGGCCGTGATTTGCCACAGGCCGGTAATGCCGGGTTTCACGTCGAGACGGCGATAGTGGTGCAGCTCGTAATGGTTGACTTCATCGACCGGATGCGGGCGCGGTCCCACCAGGCTCATCTCG
>CAWDPB010000003.1:0-14497 GCA_963804075.1 uncultured Acidobacteriaceae bacterium
CAGCCGGCTCGTCACCGCGAGCTACTGCTAGAACTCGGGCATTTCCTCGGCGCGGCGGCATTCGTGCAGTCTAAAGCGAGAACCCCAACCTGGGCCTGTTGATGTCTCCGAGGGCGGGGGAGGCGACGGCATCGTCCTTCGTCGGGGCGGCCTCGCTCGCCTCGATCTCCGACAGCCAGGCTGTCGCGTGCGTCTTCGCCCAGGCGCGCGAGATCCGCCCGTTGAACATCGAGATGAACTGGTCAGGTTTCGAGAGGGCAAAGGCGATGTGAGCGAGGACAGCGGCTACCATCCCGAAGAACAGGGCGTCGTGCACGAGGGTCGCTCCGGTCGCCCAGGTGATCCACGACGGCCACTGTCACTGAACAGGCCTGTTCCCCGGCTTTTTGTCCAAGACTAACGGCGGTGGGGGTGGATCATGACGATCTCCCCAGCATTGGTAGTCCAGTAATTGACATCGACAGTAACGACTACTGGTACTGCGTGGCCTTCTTTCATCGCTGGATCAAAACGCCATCCTCGCACCGCTATTTCTGCCTTCTTGTTGAACTCCTTACTGGGTCCCCGCAGCGCTTGAGCACGACATACGTAGCCCCTGTCACTGATTACAGCCAGCAATGTAACTGTTCCGAAATACTTTTTGTCCGGCGAGGTGGATTCAGGAGGCGAAGCCTTTTTCGGGGCTGCAACGTTCGCACGAGGTGAAGGAGGGCAAATGCCTTTGTCCTCCGCCCAGCACATGGTCGCAATGGCCAATATAGCTGCCAGTGCTACCTTACGATTGATCATTGAAGACCTCAGTAGACTGCGCTTTGCTCGGGTGCAATTCTCGCGGGTTCAACTACCTAACCCAGTGACGGCCAGAGGTCCATTACCGCCCGATCATCCCCGCCGCCCAGGCCAGCACAATCGCTCCCAGAATGATTCGATAGACGGCAAACGGGGCGAAGCCGCGCTTCCGCACCCAGTTCATGAACCAGGCCACCGCGCCATACGCAACAATAAACGAAACCACGAATCCAATCGCCAGAACGACCCACTCGTGGCGCGTGAGTTCGTCCACGCCAATCGGGTTATCGTCTTTGCCCGAGAGCGATTTGTAAAGCGTATAAAGCGTCGCTACCGTCATGGTCGGCATCGATAGAAAGAAAGAAAATTCCAGTGCAGCCGACCGCGACATCCCCACCAATTGTCCGGCGGCAATCGTCGACATGGAGCGCGACGTGCCCGGAAAAACGGCGGAAAGAATCTGCCATGCGCCAATCCAGATCGCTTGGCCGCCATAGATGTTGTCCATTTTCCAGGTGTGAATCGGAGAACCCGGCGCGCCTTTTCCCGCCTGCTCCCAGGGCGCTTTCATCGCGTCGATGACCCACATTACGATTCCGCCCAGCAGCAACGCCGTTCCCATGACGTAAATACTTTCCAGGTTCTTGCCAATCACCTTGGTCAGCAGGAACGCAGGTACGGCCGTCACTACAAAAGCGATCATCACCAGGCTCAATGGGTGCGTCAGCATATCGCAGTCGTTCTTCTCTCCTTCCGGCCACGTGGAGATGAGTTTGACGATGTGCTTGCGGAAGTAAATGGGAAGCACCAGAATCGCGCCCAACTGGATCACGATGGAATACATCTTCCAGTATCCGCTGGAGAGGGGTACATGCATGAGCAGTTCGACAATGCGCAGATGCGCCGTCGAACTCACGGGAAGAAATTCGGTTAAACCTTCAATGATTCCGAGTATGACGGACAGAAGATAGTCGCTCAAGGTTCCTCGCTGGTAGGTGGTGGTGGAACGAACAGTATCGCAGAAAAATCATTAACGGAAAGTTAGAAACCTTGATTCACGGTTACTTGCGGATCTGTGGTAGTTCTCGGCAACGGGCCACGCAACGCGCGGCGGCGTCATTCGTGGCTTCGTGAGTTCGGGCAGGGTCTTCCAGATCCTGCCCATGGAGGACCAATTTTTCCGTTCTGCGAGGAACCTTCGGAGGCCAGTTTTCCTATCCAAGAGTCATGGTAACCACCTTTTTATCTGATACTTAGACGGTGGCACTTTGGTGGAATCGCCTTGGCACGCGCGTGCTATTTTCAGATTTCCAGAGTGGGCTTACCTTGTCCTTGAGCAGTTCTGGGGGAGGGCTGCCCGGGCGCCCGGATTCGAAAGAATCAGGACGCCCGTTTTATTTTGCCCGCTATTCTTCCTGCCGCAGTTTCTCTTTTACCGCGCCAATTCCATACAGCACCGCTTCAGATCGGCAATGATTAAGAACGTCGCTTGCATGCAGTTCTTGCTGTGACTCTTTCAGCGTCCGAAACGTCCCATCCACTCAGCATGGCCTAGAACGTGTCCCTGCATGGCGTGTTCAACCTCGGCCTTGGTCGCTCCCGAACCAAGAGACAGTTCGCCATCCAGTGCATAGAGCTTGAAAAAATAGCGATGCGGTTTCCCCGGCGGTGGGCATGGGCCGTTGTAGCCAGCCTTGTCGAAGTCGTTCTGTCCTTGACGCGTCCCATCCGCGAGTTGCTGCTTTTTCTCGATTCCGCCGTGCAACGAATGTGCGCGCGCCCGGAATATTAAAGATCACCCAATGCACCCAAACTCCTGCGGGAGCATCCGGATCGTCAACGATCAACGCAAACGATTTTGTTCCCGCAGGCGCGCCGCTCCATTCGAGCGCAGGCGAGCGGTCTTCTCCGCTGCAAGTGAACTGCTTGGGAATGTCTCCCGTACTCGCGAAGTCCGGGCTGCGCAGCGTGAAAGCCATCGTGGATGCTCCTTTCGCGCCACTCTGCGCGCCTGCGGCCGGAAGCAGCAGGCAGAGCGCGCCGCAGACAATCAGTAAAGATCGAGAAGGATCATGGGAATGAGAACGGCAAAACGTGAAGAAGGA
Source organism: uncultured Acidobacteriaceae bacterium (assembly GCA_963804075.1). Classification (GTDB taxonomy): domain Bacteria; phylum Acidobacteriota; class Terriglobia; order Terriglobales; family Acidobacteriaceae; genus Acidiflorens. Next base: position 2,895 of record CAWDPB010000003.1, read on the forward strand.
ACGCATTGAAGTTTCCTCGTCATGCGTGCTGGCGTTACATGTTAGCCCGAGTCCCGTCTGGAAGGGCGACTTCTCTGGGATTGGCTCTCGGATTGTTTCTTCACCTCGATGACGCTAATCCAATTTGATTTTCCGTACTGGAGTCTGGTGCTGCTGCTGCTCGGGATTTTCCGTTTTGCTAGGAGCAGTGTCAGCGTCAACGGGTGTAAGGGGCAGTTGCCTTTGCGCACCACCAATAGCATCCTCGGGAGGCGCACTATCATCTGGTACAGGCGGCGGTAGTGGCAAATCACAAATCCGAATCACTCGAATCTTAAATCGCTTGGCATACTTCTCGATATCCTTGTCATCCGAATATATGAGCGTTGCGGACTCGGCTTTTGCTATCGAGACGATCTGAATATCAAACTTCACTTTCGCCCACGTATCCCATTTTTCTTTGTTAGGCTTTACAGCCGCAATCAGATAGCAGCTTCGATCGCGGCCCGCGAATCGAAGGGAATGATCTGAAATTTTAATCTGTCGCTCAATACGGAAATATACTTAGCTCTGGCCGTGCCCGACCTGACAAGTACCTCAGCCATTGCGGGCGTTGGAATACCAATCGTATCGTTGGAGGCGTCCATTGTTGCTGCGAGATATGCCACGCGTTCTTGAAACCGAGATACCGGTTTATTGTCTCGATCTTTGGCCGGAGCGGGGTTTGGATGCAACAGGACCACAAGGTAGGATGAATCGAAAATAATCACGGGGTTTCGTTATCCTCCCCATGTCTCAGTTTGTGTAACTCTCCCAATGGATCAATGATCTCATTCCACTCGCTACCTGGTATCGCTCTGAGCTTCTCGATTGTCTGGGAGAAATTGTCTTCGGAAAGAGGCTGTTCATCGAAGGATTGAATCTTGAAGTGATCTAGTTTCCACTCACCCTCTTTTCCACGGCTATAGGTCGCAATTCCGTGGACACGAATCGTCTGAGAGTATAACGGAGCAAGTTGTTTCGCGATCATCTCATCGGCATCGCAATAAAAAATTACTTCGTCGGCACGCTGTAGGTGAACAGGCACGGTTTTGTCGAAGCCGCCAACCCGTTTCAGTACACCCACCAGGGATGCTTTTTCTTTGATCGGCCCGTAGGCTTGCGGCAAATCAAGGCTCTTGCCGGGAAACTGAATAACTGTTGCCCTCTGGGAAAAGTTAAAAATATCGCCAACCGCGTTGTCCTGCCTTAGCCTGTCGTCCACCCTCTTATAGGCGAGATTTGCTTCGCGGGGAGCCATTCCCCTCGCGGCACTTTGGATCTGATGAGTTACTCGAGACTCTTCATCGGCATCAACGTACAACACGGATTCATGGCTGCCTTCTTCCACTTTGATAAAGTGAACGCTATCCCGGTGGCCCATAATCAGCGCGAGATCGGCAAGATACTCCGCAAGGCGAGCCATAGGCATCGTCAAGGGCGTAAATCCCTGTCCATCGTCACCAGCTTCGATCTTGAATCGGAACTCTTTCCAATTGGGCATGGCGGGCCTCCCGCCGGTTTTTCCAGAAAACTGTTTAGCCGCAGCTTAATTTGTCGAAATCGTGAAATTCACCGTGATCTTCGCCTGCGTTTCCACCGGCTGGCCATTTTGCAGGTAGGGTTTGAAGTGCCACTGCTTTACCGCCTCGCGAGCTGCAGTCGCCAAGATCTCGGGTCCGCTCAGAATCTGCAACTCCTGGATCGTGCCATCGCGCGCAATCAGCGCTTGCAGGCTTACTGCGCCCTGTACCTTCATTTGGCGCGCCAGCAAAGGATAATCCGGCGGAACCGAAACGCTTAACCTCTGCTGAATCTGCGGAGGAATCGTCACGCGGTCGGCAGCGCCGACCATGTCGCTTGCGCCTCGCCCGGTGGGCGCGGTTCCGCCTTCGCCCACGTCAACATGGATGGCAGGGTTCTTCCCCGGTACGCTCACGCGTTGATTGCCAGCCACCACTTCCACTTGTAGCGGAGGCAGCACCGTCCGCTGCGTTGTGGCCGCCATCGGAGGAGTATCCGACGCGAGTTGCTCGGCGGGTACGGCTGCTTTTGCCGCGGGACGCGGATGAGATGCCGGGGCCTCAGCCTCCGCTTGTTCCTCCAGCATCTTGGCTTTGCGGGCGGCCACTACTTCCGGCGAATCGGGCCGGCTCGGGAACCAGAAGTCCCAATCCCTTACGATGACGGCCGCGAGTGCCATCAACAGAATCCCCAACGCGATGAGCATCCGTTTGCGCTGCGCGTCCGCGTCGGGCTGCTCGGGAGCCATTGGCCGGCTGGGCCGCTCCAGATGCTCGTGGGGTTGGGTTTCGTCGGAATAAAGTGCCACGGCTAAAGTCCTATCAACCGGATTTCCGGCTGCTGCTTTCTTGTTCAGTATGCCCTGAAAACGGCGTGAAGGCCAGCAATTCCACAAGCTTAGGGCTGCCTTTTCAAGTCCCTGGCCCGCTTGTGATTGATGTCACAACTACTTGTGCCCCCTATCACCGCTGCAAGTTAGTCGGGGACGCACACTGAAGTCGTGACATTCGTCACAGGCCGCTGGTCTAGTTGCACGGGTCTGGGAACGGATGCCAACCGGGGGTTACGATGCTCTCACCATACGGTCTCGACATTATCGAAAGCTGCCTTACTTGTAAGATGCGTGCCGACCGCCTTTTCTGCGATCTGCCAACCGCCGCCCTGCAATCGTTTGAGAGCATCAAATACGCCACCGCGTACCCCAAAGGGGCCGTCCTGTTTGTCGAAGGGCAGGCGCCGCGTGGCATTTTCGTCCTCTGCAAGGGTCGGGTAAAGCTTTCGATCTGCGCCAGTGACGGCAAAACTCTCATCCTGAAGATCGCCGAACCCGGCGAAGTGCTGGGTTTGAGCGCGGCCGTTTCCGGCAAAGCCTATGAACTGACCGCCGAGACCATCGATCCCTGCCAGGTTAATTTCGTCAAGCGCGACGATTTTCTGCCGCTTCCTCAAAGAACACAGCGATGCCTGCTTCAAGGTCGCCGAGCAGTTGAGCGAAAAATACAACGTTGCCTGCCACGAGGTCCGGTCGCTCGGCCTTTCCCATTCCGCCGCCGAAAAGCTCGCCAAGCTGCTGATCGAGTGGAGTTCGAAAAACGGCGAATCCATGAAGCAGGAGCCCCGCCTCAAACTCGCCCTCACCCACGAGGAGATCGCCCAGATGATCGGAACCTCCCGCGAGACCGTGACCCGACTGTTTGCGGATCTGAAGAAACGCCAAATCCTGCAGGCCAAGGGGTCCACTCTAGTCATCCGCAACAAGGCCGCCCTGCGGTCGCTTGCCACCACCGGCTAAACGGCCCCGGTACTTGTGGCAACGGTCACGATTTTGGGTGATTCCAGTCACTGTTTCTCGTCTCCTTACTGCGCGTATGAAAAACGTGAGGCTGCTGATAGCTGGTGGTTGCTTTTGGGTGGTACAGCGGTTCACCGCTGCGATAGCCGCCTTCTTTTCAGTGCCGGCTCAGCTGAGGAAACGACGCACGTGCAACCGGCTCCTTCCGCAGCCTGCCAGGGGGAGAATTCCATGTCGCAGAGTTGTCTCGATTGCACGCAGCGGTCGGATGGAATCTTCTGCGACCTGGGGCCAGACGCCCTCCAGGACTTCGACGGGATCAAGTCCATCCAGTCCTATCCTCGCGGTACCGTCTTTATTCGGTGAAGGCCAGCAGGCCCGCAGCGTATTCCTGCTCTGCGAGGGCCGCGTGCGCCTTTGGGTTTGCTCGGAAAATGGACGGCGGCTGGTCCTGCATGTCGCCTCCGCGGGCGAAGTCCTTGGCCTGAGCGCCGCACTTTCCGGCAGATCCTACGAGGTCACAGCTGAAGCTCTCGACCGCGTGCAAGCCGCCGAGATTCAGCGCAGGGACCTGCTGCACTTCCTGCATGGGCATTGCGACGTCTGCATGCAGGTCGTCCATCTTATTAGTGAAGACCTGCACGAGGCCTACGACCGCATCCGCGCCGTAGGTTTACCCGCACCCGCCACACGCACGCTGTGTAAAGCAGAGCAGGCAATCCCGGCAGCCTTTTCCGTTCTCCGTTGTCTCCCTGTCCACTATTGGGTACCTCCCTTCGCACACTTGAATCCAACGACGATTCGTCTGAGAGTGAAGAGTCAGCCCGGAGTTTTTCGCGTTGTGTGAAGTCGTCTCATCCGTTCGCCGGTTCAAGGGTTGTTCACGAGCTGACTGCTTGCGCCTCGGCGAATTGGGGCGCCAACACGGGAGAGCATTCATGAAGCCTGCTTTCTGGCTCTGCGCAGTTCTGATGTTTCCCATCTTCGTTTTCCCTCTGCTGGCCGCGGATAAGCCTTCGGGAGGCGCACAGCCGAAGGGTTCTTCCGCCCAGTATGTCGGATCGGATACCTGCCTCACCTGCCATGAGGATGTCTATAAGAATCAGTTCGAACAGACGCCTCATTTCCAGACGGTGAAGAATGGACACGGTTGCGAATCGTGTCACGGCCCGGGCAGCGAACACGTGGCGGGCGGCGGCGATAAAAGCAAGATATTCACGTTCAAGGACGCCTCCCGGCAGGAGACAAGCTCCCGCTGCCTCGCTTGCCACGGCGAAAGTCACGCGCAGTCCCATTTTGCCAGTTCCGCCCACTCGAGCGCCGACGTCGGTTGCCTCGACTGCCACTCTCCCCATCGCGCAAAAGAGAAACAGTTCCTGCTCGTCGAGAGCCAGCCTCAGTTGTGCTACGGATGCCATACCGCGGCGAGAGCGGACTTCGCCAAGCCCTTTCACCACCGGGTCAATGAGGGCCTGGTCGAATGCAGTGACTGCCACAACCCGCATGGGACCGCGACCGTGCGTCAGCTGCAAGCTCTGCCCAGCGGAGACGCCGTTTGTTATAAGTGCCACGCCGACAAGCAGGGACCTTTCGTCTACGAACACGTGCCGGTCAAGACCGAGGGCTGTACCAGTTGCCACACTCCCCACGGTTCCACCAATCCCCGGCTCCTCAAAGTGAGCCTGGTGAACATGCTCTGCCTGCAGTGCCATACCCCCCCGACGGTGGGGCCAGCCGGGCCTGTACACAATCAGTCGGCGAAGTATCAGGCCTGCACCATGTGTCACAGCCAGATTCACGGCTCCAACTTCAGCAGTGTCTTTTTCAAGTGAGGGAGAATTTATGCCGTCGCCAAGAAAGCTCAATCTGCGATCTTTGTCCGCCGGGGTGCTGCTCGGTGTTTTGTGGATATTGCCGTGCCAGCTGCTGGGGCAATCTTCGAGCGCGGAGAAAACTGCATCCGACGAACCGGCGGGCGTGACCAGAGGTGGCTACCTGGTGCACTCGTCGGTTGAACTCGGCTACCGTGCCACCGACATTACAGGCAGCGGCGATATGTACGACACTCTGGTCAACCTTCAGCAAGGCCCCCGGCTTCTCGATCAGACCCTCTCCATGCAGTCGCTCGACCATCAGGGCATCCTCTTCGATCGTCTTTATCTCAACAGCTTTGGATGGGGCGGCGATCCCAACAACGCTCTGCGTATTCGCGCGCAGAAGAACAAGTGGTACAACCTCGCCGGCAGTTTCCGCCGCGACCGGAATTTTTCCGACTTCGACCTGCTGGCGAATCCCCTGAATCCATCCACCTCCACTCCCACAATCCAGGCAGGGAACTCCCCCCACCTTTTCGATACCGTGCGGCGCATGAGCGACGTCGATCTCACTTTGCTTCCGCAGTCCCGCGTGAGCTTTCGCGTGGGCTATTCCCGCAACAACATGACCGGGCCTTCCTACAGCAGCATCCATGAAGGCACCGATGCATTGCTTCTGCAAAACTGGAACACCACCATGAATTCCTACCGCTTGGGCGTGGACTGGAAAGCTGCCCCGCGAACCGTAATCAGCTACGACCAGTTTTTCAGTTACTACAAAGGAGACACGGATTACCAACTGGCTCCCTTCGCTCCCGCGCTGCTGTCTACGGGCGTCCCCGTTGAGCTGGGCTTGTCGATCGACACCGTAAACAGCGAGCCTTGCGCCGTGAAAGCGCCCAATACCAGCCTGATCAGTGGCGGCGTTCTCACCAATAATGTCTGCAGCGCCTACTTCAGTTATTCGCGCGACCAGCGGATTCGCACTTCCACGCCCACCGAGCGCGTCAGCCTTCGCAGCAACAACATCCAGCGGCTAGAGCTGGTCGCTTCTTATTCCTATAGTTCCGCCACCATGACCACGCCCTTGGACGAAAATTTCGCCGGCCTGATCACGCGTACTCACACTCTTGCCTTCAACGGAACGGGCACAGCCAGCGCGAACCGGATTTCCAACGTGCTCGATGCCGAGGGCACTTTGCATCTCACCCCGCACCTGCGTCTGATCGAGAAATTCTATCTTTGGGGCTTCCGCATTCCGCAGAACGGCAATTTCACCGAAGGTGATAGCGATTGCACCGTGACCGCGACCTGCTCGCTGCTGACATCTCTGAGCGCCACCACTCCCACTACGACGCCCACTCTGGCTGCATCTTCCTTCAACCAAGCCTGGAAGAGAAATGAAACCGACCTGGCTTGGGACATCTCAAAGAAGGCCGGAGCCTGCATCGGTTTTCGTTATGGCGACCGCGTCTTCAACCTCTTCAATAACTATGCAGGCGGCGAGACCTTCAACAGGTTTTCAACGACCGGCGAGAATCATTTCGAGGTGAACGAATACACCGGCCTGCTAGGTCTGTGGGCACGGCCTATCCATGACTTGCGCTTGAATTTCGACCTGGAGCACACCAACTACGACAATGTCATCGTCCGCATGGCTCCGCGCAAGGAATCCCGCTACCGCTTCCAGACGACCTATACCCCGCGGTCGTGGGCAGTGCTCGGCGGTTCCATCAACCTTCAACAGGACGCCAACGCCGATGCATTGACCCACTACGTCGGTCATAACCAAAACTACGGGATCACCGCGTCACTTGCGCCACGCGCGCGCTTCGGGCGGATCTGGCATACAACTTCAACAGCGTGCTCCAGAATGCCCTCATCTGCTTCAACGACACGCCGCCTGCCGGGGTCACTCTTCCTTTTGTCATCGGTGCTACCACTCCCGTCGGGTATTGCGGCAACACGCTGAACGGCAGCGGAACCGAAGTTCTCGGTGCTAACCCTTTGCTGAACACGTCGTACTACAGCAACCACACTCATTTCGGAATGACGACCGTCAGGGTGAGGCCCGAGAAGCGCGTCACGGCCAATCTCGGCTACAGCATTACGAGCGTGGGCGGCAGCACGCCGCAGTTCAACATCCTTCAGTCGCTCGGGTCGCTCGCCTACAACTACCATCAGCCCGTAGCCGGCGTCGATGTCGACATCGCCCAGAACCTCGCCTGGCGCCTGGGCTGGAACTATAGCCAGTACGGCGAAAAAGACGTTGTCGGCCCCACTTTGCCGCGGTACTTCCACGCCAACGACGTAACGGTCGCGCTCAAGTACGCCTTTTAGTTACGGGAGTTCGGTATACTGTTTCAGGGCGGTCCCGACCGCCCCACATGGATCGTCCCATACCGTCCTCTAAATCCTTTCCCCGCAGCACTGTCCCCTTGTACGTCGACATTGTGACCCGAGTCACGTCCGCGAGTGCTGTGCCTCACTGCCCCATTGGTCTTCCGCCGAGAAGATAGAGGGTCGTTTAGCTCTCTCCATGAGGGTGAGGAGGCTTTCCCCGATGTCAACATCGCTACGCCGCCGGGCTGCAATGCTCCTGTGGGCAGCGCTGTTGCTGTTTGCCCCTGGTTCGCCAACCGTTCGCGCGGCTGGCCCCGCCAACGACGACTGTCTGGCCTGCCATGGCGACAAGGCCATGAACGTGAAGCGGGGCAGTCGCACCGTTTCCCTCTTCGTCGACGCCAAGAAGTTCGGCGCTTCCATCCATGGCTCGCTCTCCTGCACCAACTGTCATGCCTCTCTTGAAGGCAAGGATCTGCCGCACGACCCTGGCGTTGCTCCCGTGCAATGTGGCACCTGCCACACCGAAGAATTCAAACAACATTCCGCCTCGCTACACGGCAAAGCGATCGCCCGCGGCGACACTCTCGCCCCGCACTGCGTCGATTGCCACGGCAATCACGACATCCTCCCGGTTAAAGACAAACGCTCAGCCGTCGCCCCTCTGAATATTCCTTTCGTCTGCGGCCGCTGCCATCGCGAAGGCACACCGGTCCAGTTGAACCGGAACATCGACCAGCACAACATTCTCGAAAATTATTCCGAGAGCATTCACGGCGAAGCGGTCCTCAAAAAGGGCTTGATCGTAGCCGCCACTTGCGTGTCGTGCCACACGCCGCACAACATCCTGCCGCACACCGATCCCAATTCTTCGATCAACCGGCGCAACATCGCGGCCACGTGCACCAAGTGCCACGCCGAAATCGAAATGGTGCACCGCAAGACGATTCGGGGCGAACTCTGGCAAAAGGAGGCAAACGTCCTCCCGGCCTGTCCTGACTGTCACCAGCCCCACAAAGTCCGCAACGTTTTCTACTCGCAGGGCATGGCAGATGCCGATTGCATGCGCTGCCACGCCGACGAAAAGCTGAAGGCCCGCGATGGCCGCACCATGTTTGTCAGTGCCGCCGAGGTTGCCGGTTCACGCCACGGCCAAAAGGGAGTCGCCTGTAGCCAGTGCCATTCCGAGGTTAATGTCTCGCGCTTGCGTCCCTGCGAGACCATCACGCATCCCGTCGATTGCAGCAAGTGCCACGAAGATCAGGGCCAGCAATACGTGCGCAGTCGTCACGGCAAACTCCAGGCCGCCGGCGACCACAATGCCCCCATCTGCAAGGACTGTCACGGCACGCACCACATCCTCGGCAAGCACGATCCCGAGTCCAAAACCTTCCCTACCAACGTGCCCGAACTCTGTGGCGGATGCCACCGCGAGGGCATGAAAGCGGCCTTGCGCTACACCGGACGCCAGCACGAGATCATCGCGAACTACACCGAGAGTATCCACGGCAAGGGCCTGATGAAGAGCGGCCTGACCGTGACGGCGACCTGCACCAACTGCCACACCGCGCACCTGATTCTGCCGCGCACCGATCCCGAGTCCACGGTGAATCCCAAGAACGTGCCCGCCACCTGCGGCGCTTGCCATCACGGCATTCAGGAGCAGTTCGTTCAGAGCGTGCACTCCGCAACCGTCACCAAAACTGATAAGGACCTCCCCGTCTGTAGCGATTGTCACAGCGCCCACCAGATCCGCCGCACCGATGAGACCGGCTTCAAGCTGGAGATCATGGACAAGTGCGGCAAATGTCACGGGGAGATCGCCAAGACTTACTTTGAGACTTATCACGGTAAAGTCTCGCGCCTCGGTTACGCAGGAACCGCCAAGTGCTTCGATTGTCACGGCTCGCATGACATTATGCCCGTGACCGATCCGCGCTCGCACCTGAGCCGCGCTAACGTGGTCCAGACCTGCCAGAAGTGCCATGCCAACGCAACCCGCCGTTTCGCCGGTTACCTGACGCATGCCACGCACCACGACCCCAAGAAATATCCGTTCTTGTTCTGGACCTTCTGGGGCATGACGGCGCTGCTGGTCAGCACATTTGTATTTGGCGGCATTCACACCCTGTTATGGCTGCCCAAGGCTCTCGAGATGCGCCGTGAGCTGCGCGCCGAAGAAGCAAGGGAAGCGGCAGGAGATGCCGAAGGACAACGCCGATCGCGAGGATGACAACATGGCCCACCGACCTTCAAAAGCCGGGTGAGAGATGGGGCTGGCCTTGCCTCCAAAGTTCCTTACGGTGGCACCGAGCGCCGGTCCGGCGTCAGCGATCGGGCGCGTCCCGAACGCGAATTCGTCCGCTTTACGCGGTTACAGCGCGCCCTTCACGCCTGCATGATTGTCGCCTTCATCAGCCTGGCCACAACCGGCCTGACCCTGAAGTTCTCCTACACGCCTTGGGCGGGAAGAGTATCGCGTTTCCTGGGTGGATTTGAGGCGGCAGGTTTCATTCACCGTTCCGCCGCTGTTTTAATGTTCGGAGTCTTCTGCACCCACCTCTTCGATCTCGTGCAGCACATGAGGCGCGAGCACAAATCGCTCCTTGCCCTGATCTTCGGCCCAGACAGCATGATGTTCAACCGCGCGGATCTCGGCCAGTTCATCGCCACCATGAAGTGGTTCGTGGGCCGCGGCCCACGGCCGCAATACGGCCGCTGGACCTACTGGGAGAAATTTGATTACTTCGCCGTGTTCTGGGGCATCGCCGTCATCGGCTCGACCGGCCTGACGCTGTGGTTCCCGGTTTTCTTTACGCGCCTGATTCCGGGCTCGTTTATCAATATCGCCACCATCATCCACAGCGACGAAGCCTTGCTGGCGACCGGGTTCATCTTTACCGTCCATTTCTTTAATACCCATCTGCGTCCAGAGAAATTCCCGATGGATACCGTCGTATTCACCGGGCATATGCCGGTCGCCGAACTGAAGCGCGACAAGCCGCTCGAGTATGAGGCCTTGGTGGCCAGCGGCGAGCTTGAAGATCACCTTGAAGAGCCGCAGCCCGAAGTCGTCGTGCGTACCATTCGAGGTTTTGCCTGGGTCGCGCTGAGTATCGGTTTCTGCATCGTGATCTGGATCATTTACGCGATGATCTTCGCGTACAAGTGAGGCTGGATGTTGCGGCACGGTCGAGATTTGCTGGTTTGGATACAACGAGGTCTTAGGAAGGGCATGGCTTTGAAGGCTGCGGAAAAAGTCGGAAAAGTCGGTACAACCGTGGAAGAGCGGCCCTTCAGGGCCGCGTAAGTCGCCTTGATTTAGTTGGGGCTTTAGCCCCTGAGGAACTTAGTAGGAGGAATTCGTCCGTGAAGGCAGCGAAACAACTCGGAGTGCTGTTCGGGATCACCCTTATCCTCGCCATTGCCGGCGCGTCGCAAGCGTTCGCGGCGGATAAGGATTGTCTCGCCTGTCATAGCGATCCCACCATGAAGTCCGAGTCCGGCAAGAGCCTGCACATCGATCCCGCCAAGCACAAAGACAGTGTTCACGGCGACCTGGGTTGCACGACCTGCCACGTCGGTGTGAAGGAATATCCGCATCCCAAGAACATGAAGATGCCCTAATTAACAGGCCTCTACGACTACGCCATCAAGGCCCTCGGCCGGCACATGCGCACTGAGGCTGAGCTGCGCCGGCTGATGGCTCAGCGCGCCGCGCCCGGAGCGCTCGGCCAGGCGGTGATCGCGACTGTCGTCAGGCGGCTCAAGGAGCATGGCTATCTCAACGATCAGTCGTACGCGGAAACTTACACGCGACTGCGCCAGGAGAACGAGAAGCTGGGCGCGCGACGCGTGCGCAACGATCTCCGGCAGAAAGGCATTCGCTCCGATGTGATTGAGCATGCCGTGGAAGCGCGCTACGGCGAGGCGAACGAAGAGGCGCTGGCGCGGCAGCATCTTGAGCGCAAGCGGATCACGAAGTCCGCGAACGAGAAGGACACGGCGCGCGTGATGCGGCGGCTTGTTGCGGCGGGTTTCTCAACCGGCGTGATTTACAAGATCTCCGAAGTGGGACGCGCCCGACGAGGAGCTGGCCGCGCTGGAGAATC
>CAWDPB010000004.1:0-29215 GCA_963804075.1 uncultured Acidobacteriaceae bacterium
GGCTCGCTTCCTTTTCAAACTTGACCACTGCCAATATGCGCGATTCCGGGCACGGCCCATGATTTTCATAGTATAATTGCGCGTTTCAGCGGGGGATGAGCGACCAGGAAGTATGACCTTCGCTCGCAACGGCCCCTCTGCATGGTCCAGCGACAGTCCGAGCCCAGGAAGTTTTCCCAGCTATCGGCCCAATTCAAACGGTAACCCGCTAGCGACGCTAGTGGATAAATCCACAGGCAGCCGCCCTCGATCTTATGCGGGTGCGAATCGCGCTTGAGCAATTGTGCAGGTATTGAGTCATGACGTTTCAATCTCGGGAGAACAAGTCCGCCTCTCTTCCAGCACCCCCCCAGTCGCGTCCGGCTCAGCTAGAGCTTGTCTCAAGCGCAAACCGCAATCCCGATTTCCTCGGACACATTCGTCAGCTGCGTTGCATGCACGACCTTGATGGCCTCCTTCTGTCGGTCGATCCGGCGGCGGCCAGCCTCCTGGGTTTCACGACGGAGGAAATTCTTCAAACTCCCTTCCGGGAGGCTGGTCTCCCCCAGGTTCCGCTCGCGGTGCGAAGAATACCTGCGTGAGGTCCAGTCCAACGGCGAATCGCGGGGCATTGTCGCCCTGCTCACACGCGCCGGAGAACGGCGCTACTGGGAATACCACAGCTCCTTACGGACTAAGGCAGGGGACAAGCCAGTCGTGCGCTGCATCGCCCACGACGTTACCGGCCGTGTGCATGCCAGAGAAGCCCTACACGAAGAAAATGCAAGGCTGGAACATGCCGATCGCGAAAAAGAGTCGATGCTCCGCGAATTAAAGCTCTTTCGCACGCTGCTCGACCAATCGAACGATGCGATCGAAGTCACGGACCCCCAAACTCTGCGTTTTCTAGATGTAAACGAAAGGGCCTGTGTTGAGCTTGGCTATACGCGGGAAGAACTCCTGACCATGACGGTTTTCGACATTGATCCGGGAGTTACGCCCACTTTAGTTGCGCGGGTAGGCGAGGAGTTGCGCAAATCCGGGTCTGTGTCCGTTGAGGGCGTCCACCGGCGCAAAGACGGAACCAGTTTCCCTGTCGAAGTGAGCCTGAAGCGCGTGCTGTTCAATCGCGAGTATGCAGGATGAGGGTGTGCAGATGGCGCGACATTACGGCGCGCTGGACGGCCCAGGATGCCCTGCGCCAGAGCAAGGAGCGGTTCCGGCTCTTCGTCGAACACGCCCCGGCGGCATTGGCGATGTTCGACCGTGAGATGCGCTACCTTCACGCCAGTCCACGTTTTCGGGCCGACTATGGACTGGGCGACCGCGATCTGCGTGGGGTCTCCCATTACGATGTCTTCCCTGAAATTCCCGAGCGCTGGAAAGAGGCTCATCGCCTCGGACTCGCCGGCGAAAAGGTCTGTGAAGAGAATGACCGTTTCGTCCGCGCCGATGGTTCCGTGCATTGGCTGCGGTGGGAGATCGACCCGTGGCACGACTCGGATGGCCAGATCGGCGGCATTGTAATTTTCGCGGAGGACATCACCGAACGTAACGCACCGAGGAGGCCTTACAGAAGAGCGCAGCCGAGCTGCGGGAAGCGCAGCGATTGGGCCGCCTGGGAAGCTGGTATCGGGATCTCAGGACAGACACGTTCGTCTGGTCCGAGCAAATGTATCGCGTCCTCGGTTCGATCCCGAGGAAAAGCTCCGGACCTTCGCGCAAACGGAGCGTTTCTTCACACCCGAGAGCTGGCAGCGCCTTTCCCAAGCCAATCAAGCGCTCCTCGCCACCGGAGGCACCGATGAACTCGAGGTGGAGTTTCGTCCGCGGATGGAACCGTCGGATGGGCGATCATGCACCGCGAAGCCGTCCGCGACGAGGCTGGCAAGATCGTCGGAATACGCGGGGTTGCCCTCGACATCACCGAGCGCAGACGCGCCGAGGAGGCACTGCGCGAGAGCGAGGAGCGGATGCGGTTAGCTCAGGAAGCAGCCAAGATCGGCTGTTTCGAGCGCAATATGCGCACCGGCGAGGCCCACTGGACTCCCCAGACGGAGGAGATGTTTGGCTTACAACCGGGGACGGGTCCGAAGTCGATTCCAGAATTTCTGAGCCTCATTCACCCGGCAGACCGGCAGCACGTTGAGGATCTGTTCGCCGAATCCGTCGCGACCGGCCGCGGAGCCGGAGAGTGGCGCGTGATTTGGCCCGATGGTTCCGTGCACTGGATCGACGGCCGGTGGAAGGTTTTCAAAGACCAACAGGGAACGCCATTGCGAGCCATCGGCATCGACTCCGACATCACCGAACGCAAGCGGGTCGAAGATGAACTTCGCCAGGCAAAGGAAAAGCTTACGGAAGAAAAGCTCTATCTCGAACAGACCTTCGACACCGAAATGGGCTTCGAGGAAATTATCGGCCAGAGCCAGGGTCTGAAAACCGTGATGGAAATGGTGACGAGGGTCGCGGCCAGCGACGCCACCGTTCTGTTGCTCGGCGAAACCGGAACCGGCAAGGAACTGGTCGCGCGCGCCCTTCATCGCTTGAGCCGGCGCGGCGCCAGCAGCTTCGTCAAAATGAATTGCGCCGCTATTCCTTCCGGCCTCCTCGAAAGCGAATTATTCGGCGCTGAAAAGGGCGCCTATACCGGCGCTGTCAACCGCAAGATCGGCCGGCTCGAACTGGCCGACAACGGCACCTTGTTCCTCGACGAAATTGGCGAAATCGCCCTCGCCCTCCAGCCGAAACTGCTGTGCGTCCTCCAGGATCAGGAATTCGAGCGCCTCGGTGGAACCCAAACCCTCAAGGTGAACTTCCGGTTGATTGCGGCCACCAACCGCAATCTTGCCGAGGAGCGTGCGCCACAACGAATTTCGCAGCGACCTCTATTATCGTCTGAACGTGTTTCCCATCTTCGTCCCGCCTTTGCGCGAGCGGCGCGACGATATTCCTCTTCTCGTCGAACACTTTGTGCGGAAGTATGCCCGGCGTATGAGCAAGCCGATCACCAGCATTCCCCGGAAAACCATGGACGCGCTCGCCGCCTGGGATTGGCCCGGCAATGTGCGGGAACTGGAAAACTTCCTCGAGCGTTCGGTTATCCTGACCACCGGTTCGGTGCTCGCGGCCCCGCTCAGCGAGTTGCAACCAGATTCTCCACCGGCCGCAGGCCGAAACTTCAGAAGCCGCCGAACGCAAGCACATTCTCGAAGCCTTGCGGCTATCGAAAGGCCGCATCAGCGGCGAACATGGGGCGGCCGCCCGCCTGGGACTGAAACGTACCACGCTGCAATCGAAATTGAAGCACATGCATATCAATCCCCACAAAGCCGCCCACCCGCTGATCCCTCGTCGCCGGCGCGCCTCGGACCGCCTCAGACCGCTTTCCTGTATGGCGTGATAGGCCACCAGCACGACGACCGCGCCGATGACTGCGACGACCACGACTATAGAGGTTCAGCCCGCTCACGCCCGATGCGCCAAACATGCTGAACAGCCAGCCTCCCACCACCGCACCGACGATCCCCAACACGATGTCGAGGAAGAATCCTTCCCCCGACTTATTCACTATCTTGCTTCCGATAAATCCTCCCACCAGGCCCAGCACAATCCATGCCAGTATCCATACAATCCTCCTTGTGTTCACGTCGAGTGAACTCGCCACGAATGGCGCACACTATACCAGAAAATTCGCGTGCCACCGACCCCGGCCAACGGCATCGCGCGTCTGCAGTCGTCCCCCTTCCCCAAGATGCTCCTCACCCAGCCTTTCGGGTACAATCCTCGGGCGCATGCACCGCGAATATCTTCAAGCATTACAGCCAGGAACTGGGCCGCGACATGGAGTCGCTCGTCTTCGGTCACGCCGGCCGGCCGATTCTCGTTTTCCCCACCTCCATGGGCCGCTTTTTCGAGTACGAAGACGCCGGCATGATCCGCGCGCTCGCCGGCAAACTTGACCAGGGCGCACTCCAGATCTTCTGCGTCGATGGTGTCGATGGCGAAAGCTGGTACAACAAGAGCGTCCATCCCGGAGCCCGCATCTGGCGCCACGTTCAATACGAGCGCTATATCGTCAATGAATTCCTCCCCTTCTTGAAGTGGAAGAACTGGGCTCCGCAGATCGCGGTCACCGGCTGCAGCTTCGGCGGCTATCATGCCCTCAATTTTTCGATGCGCCATCCCGATCTCGTTTCCGCCTGCGTCACCATGAGCGGCTCGTTCGATATCAAAAGCTTTCTCGACGGCTATTACGACGACAACGTCTATTTCAATAATCCGCCGGACTACCTGCCCAACACGGGCGATGACTGGTTCTTAAGCCGATATCGGCAGATGAAGATCGTTCTCGGCTCCTCCGACTGGGATATGTGCCTCGACGCGAACGTGAAGATGGCCGCAATTTTTCACGCCAAAAGCGTTCCCCATTGGCTCGATATCTATGGCGATAACAGCAAGCACGACTGGCCGCTATGGCAGCGCATGGCGCAAAAGTATTTTTGACACAACAATTTCTCCGGGGGCCAAATGGGCAAGCGCGTTTACTTCATGGTCAACCTCGACATCAAGGACGGCAAACTGGATGCCTTCAAGGACATTGCACAGGCGATGATCGCCGTCACCGTGGCGGAACCGGGTGCGCTCGCCTACGAATGGTATTTCAGCGCCGATCGCACTCGCTGCCGACTGGTGGAAAGCTACGCCGATGAAAACGCGGTCCTCGCGCATATTGCCGGCAAAGCTGTGGCGGAGCTTGTTCCAAAACTCCTCGATGTCTCCAATATCACCGGATTCGAGGTCTATGGGGATACTGGCGCCAAAGCGGCAGAGACCCTAAAAGCATTCGGTGCCGCGCTGTATCAACCCTGGGACGGACTCCGCCGTAGATGCTCGGCGAGTAATATTCTTACGGGTAATATTCTTAAAGGAGAGAGCCGTAAGCAACCTCTCCGCGGGAGTGAATCATGAAAAAAATCGCCATCCTCTTCGGCATGGAAAACACCTTCCCTCCCGCTCTGGTCGAGAAGATCAACTCGATGAAAGTCGAAGGCGTCACCGCCGAATTCGTCAGCATCGGCGGCATCCGCATGGATGAGCCCAAGAAATACGATGTCATCATCGACCGCATCTCGCAGGACATCCCTTTCTACCGCGCCTATCTCAAGAACGCTGTGCTCCACGACACCATTGTCATCAACAATCCCTTCTGGTGGACCGCCGACGATAAGTTCTTCAACTACGCCCTCGCCCACAAGATGGGCGTGGCCATTCCGCCGACGGTGATCTTGCCGCACCACACGCATCCGCCCGACACTACCGATAAGTCGATGCGCAACTTGATCTACCCACTTAACTGGGAAGAAGTTTTCGGCTATGTCGGCTTTCCCGCGTTCCTAAAGCCTTACGCGGGCGGCGGATGGAAGCATGTCTACAAAGTCGATTCTCCTGAAGATTTTTTCCACGCTTACGACCAGACCGGCGACTTATGCATGACTCTTCAGCACGGCGTTGAGTTCGAGGACTATTACCGCTGCTATGTCGTGGGACAAGAGAAAGTGCACATCATGAGGTACGATCCCAAAGCGCCGCACCACGAGCGCTATCTGAAGGACAACCCGCCTCCGCCGCCAAAACTCAAAGAGCGGATCGAGAAAGACGCGCTCGCCCTCTGCCGCGCGCTCGGCTACGACCTGAACACCGTCGAGTTCGCCGTTGAAGGCGGCGTGCCCTACGCCATCGACTTCATGAATCCCGCGCCTGACGCCGAGATCACCTCCGTAGGTCAGCAGAATTTCGACTGTGTAGTAAACGCCGTCGCCGAAATGGCGGTAAAGAAAGCGCTGAGCAACGAAAAGCCGTTCCAGGAAATGCGCTGGGCATCCTTCCTGGCCGGTCCCGCAGGCGCCGAGACTCCCACCCCAAAAGCAAGGAAAAAAGCCTGAGCGTAAAGCCCTGAGCTTGTCGAAAGGTTCGCGCCGTTCTCTGGGTGCTAAACTTGGCGGGAGAGGCATTTGTGTTCTTGCGGGGTTTGGCTTTCGCCCTTGTGGTGTTATTCTGCATCGCCAGTTTACTCGCACCCTTCTTGATCGACGCGCACCATTGGTGGCCACGGCAGCGCAAGTAGTCACGTTGGGTCGAACACACGAGGGTCTGACAGTAGACGCTGTTGCTCGCTCGGAGCTCACAGCTCGTAGCTTCCTCTACATGCACCCACCAAATCTAGGTATACTAATCAAACTCTCGCCACGGCAGTCCCTCGCCTGGCGGCCCGGGGGTGCAGCGATGAGACCTACTTTCACGCTCGGAATTGAAGAGGAATACCAGACCGTCGACCCGGAAACCCGCGATCTGCGTTCGCACATCCACGCCGAAATCATCGAAAAGGGCAAGCTCGCCTTGCAGGAGCGCGTCAAGGCCGAGATGCATCAGTCGGTCGTCGAAGTCGGCACCTCCGTCTGCGCCAATATTAAGGACGCCAAGATCGAACTCAAGAATCTGCGCCGGCATATGATCCAGCTCGCCCGCGAAAACGGTCTCCGCCTTGCTTCCGCCGCTACTCATCCCTTTGCCGATTGGAGAATGCAGGAAGTGACTGTCGACGACCGTTACAAGAACATCGTCGAAGACATGCAGCTGGTAGCGCGCGCCAATCTCATCTTTGGCCTTCACGTGCACGTGGGCATTGAGGATCACGAGACCGCGATCCACATGATGAACCACGCCCGCTATTTTCTGCCCCACTTGCTGGCGCTTTCCACCAACTCTCCGTTCTGGCTGGGAATGAACACCGGCCTCAAATCGTACCGCTGCAAGGTATTCGACAAGTTTCCGCGCACCAACATGCCCGACTTCTTTCCCAGTTGGAGCGAGTACGACAATTACGTCAAGCTGCTGATCAAGACTAACTCCATCGACAACGCCAAGAAAATCTGGTGGGATATCCGGCCGCATCCGTTCTTCGACACCATTGAATTTCGCGTCTGCGATATCCCCATGCGCGTCGACGAAACCATTGCGCTCGCCGCGCTCATCCAGGCGACCGTCGTCAAGCTTTACAAGCTCCATGAGGCGAATCAGGGGTTCCGTCTCTATCGCAAGTCGCTGCTCATGGAAAACAAGTGGCGTGCCGCCCGCTACGGCCTTGGCGGCAAGCTGATTGACTTCGGCAAGCAAATGGAAGTTCCGGAGTCCGAACTGATCGAGGAGTATCTTGCCTTTGTCGACGACGTGGTCAACGAACTCGATTCGCGCGAGGAAGTCGAGTACATCCGTGAGATCATGAAAATGGGCTCCGGCGCCGACCGCCAATTGCAGGTATTTCATGAAACCGGCGATCTGAAGGCCGTGGTCAACTACATTATTGAAGAAACGAAGGTGAACGTAGAAGAAGACGCGGACGATTTGCCCGCCGCCAGGGCCGTCTAGGAAACGGATTTGGGCCGTCTTCGGGCCTCGGTGAAATAGGTACCATAAGAAGTCCAGCGCCGAAGGGGCGAGCCACCTTAGCCCACCGCTTCAGCGGTGGGAAGGGTTAGAAAAGGAAGCTAAGTCCCGGAGGGACGACCGGGTTCTCATGCACACTCGCAAGGGCTAAACGAAGAGACTTCAATCTTGCAATCATACTTACGAGATAACTTCTAATGAGTTTGAACACGACGCAATCATCCAATCGACAATTGAATAACTTGCCTTTCGATCCCCAACTAACTCCGGGCGCGCGCAACGCCGTGCGTGTCTGCCTTCGCATCCTGCCCACCGAGAAAGTCACCGTCATCACCGACGAGGTCACTCTCGAGATCGCCGCCGCGCTCGTGCACGAACTGGAAGACCTGGGCTGTGCATACCGCTTATGGGTGCTTGAAGATGTCGCGACCCGTCCGCTGAACGATCTTCCGCAACCCATCGCCGACGACCTAGCCACCAGCCAGGTGAGCATCTTCGCCGTGCAGGCGCAGACGAACGAACTCAAGTCGCGCATGCAGATGACCGACATCGTGAACCGCCAGAAGATCCGCCATGCGCACATGGTCAACATCAACAAGCAGATCATG
Organism: uncultured Acidobacteriaceae bacterium; assembly: GCA_963804075.1. Lineage (GTDB taxonomy): Bacteria > Acidobacteriota > Terriglobia > Terriglobales > Acidobacteriaceae > Acidiflorens. The sequence continues at coordinate 8,034 of CAWDPB010000004.1, forward strand.
CTCGAAGGCATGCGGGCGGATTTCTTGAAGGTCGACCGCCTCAGCACCAAGGTCGTCGAGCGCGTGCGCGCCGCCAAACAGATTCGCGCCACCACGTCGGCCGGGACAGACCTTGTGGCCGACATGAATCCGAATTACCGCTGGATCAAGACCAGTGGCATCATCAGTGTCGAAAAGTGGGGCAACCTCCCCGGCGGCGAAGTCTTCACCACGCCCGGAGAAGTCAACGGCACATTTGTCATTGACGGCGTGGTTGGCGATTATCTCTGCGCCAAGTTCGGCGACCTGAAAGTGAATCCGCTGACCATCCACGTCAAAGCCAACCGTCTGGCGGAAGCGCACTCCAACAATCGCGAACTGGAGGACGATTTCTGGAAATACACTCACACCGACGAGAACAGCGATCGCGTCGGCGAATTCGCCATCGGTACTAACATTGAACTGAAAGATGTGATCGGCCAGATATTGCAGGATGAGAAGTATCCAGGAATCCATATAGCTTTCGGCAATCCGTACGGCGCACACACCGGCGCCGACTGGTACTCTGCGACGCACATCGACGTAGTCGGCCGCAAGTTCAACATCTGGGTCAACGGCGAGCAGATCATGCAAGCCGGCCGGTTTTTGATTGAGGCGTAATCGACAACCGCACAAAGAAAGAGCCCGCCAATGTTCCGACGGGCTGGTCCATGTGCGCTAAGGACAAATTCTTTATGCTCCTGGGGTGCATACCGGGCATGTACGGCTGCCGACGCAACGCCCGCTACTCGGATCCCAACGTGGATTGAGATGTCCTGTTGTGAAAGTTGCTGCGCGTTCTGGGTTTCTATCATCTCTTTCTTGCTGTCGTCTGAAGCGCCCGCCCGCATCAACCGCCGCCTCAAAGGGATCCAAGTAGCTACGAAGAGAAGGCACTTCAATTCCCCCGCTGGGGCCGATTTTTACGGTGACTCCGTCTATTTCTGTGAGAACGTCGCCGTTGTATTCAGAAATCGGCAGCGTTTGCTTGGTGCGTTGATTTAGTTTCTGTATTTCGTCTTCTTGCCTGACTGTCATGGTGTGACCGCTCCTCCGGTCGTACTGTTTGGCGCGGCACCCGTTCTGCTTGGCCGCTTCAGCTTTTGCCGCAGAGCGAACCTTGCCGCCGATTTTGCCCCCGCGGCGTCCTATCGCCGCAAGGTATTCGTGAACGGCATCCTTGACCGGAGCCGCTGGTGGCGCATCGGTAAAACCGCGTGGGGGCTGCTCGGGCCGATCTCTCTTAGGCATGAGACCAGACTAGCGAAAGCCTCGTTGCTTGTAAAATATAAGCGAAAGCCGCTTTCGCTACTTTCAATTGCTCTTGCACCCCAGCACTGGCTGCGCTGGGAACAGGCTAGCCGCCAAAGATGCGGGACGGGACGGTCAGAGCTCATGACATTTCATCTAACTCATTGATTCTTAAATATATTACATGTAAGTCCTTATTTCTCAAAGATCTGGCCAGCAGACATCTGCTAAGTCTTTGATTTATAAAGACCGCTCCAAGGGGGGAGAGACGCCGCAAGCCGGTTCTCCGCTAGTCGCGCCTTTCGCCCAGCCAAGCTCCGAAAGAGTACAATCCGACCTTGAAACGGCTCTAGCACCCCATGATTCCTTCCCACAGACGCTCATTCAACGCGAACTTCACCCAGGAAAAATACGAACGCCTACGCCGCGAAATCACTGCGCGATGCGGCATGGAAGTTCCGTTCCCTATGTGCGAGACGCCATGCTTTTTTCCGCGTGCGCTCGTCGATCGCATGGGCGAAGATGGCAAGGCGCTGATCCGCCAGCTCGTCGACAATCCCGAATACCGCAAGCTCTCCGACGCTTCAATCCCGGATCGCTTTCGCGTGCCGAATGAAGCGTCGCATCCCATGTTCATTCAAGTCGACTTCGGATTGGTACGAGACGCTGCCGGAGAGCTGCAACCAAAGCTAGTCGAGCTGCAAGCCTTCCCTTCCCTCTACGTCTATCAGCCCGTGCTGGCGGAGGCTTACATTGACGTGTTCGAACTCGATCCGCAGCTTCGCTACTACCTGGGCGGACTGGACGCGGCGTCCTACAGGCAGCTTCTGAACAACGCCATCGTCGCCGGACACGATCCTGCTCACGTCGTTCTGATGGAGATTCATCCTGAAGAGCAGAAGACGCGCCCCGATTTCTTGCTGACCGAAAAGATGCTTGGCATTCGCACTGTGTGTATCACGAAGATCCGCAAGCAGGGCCGAAGGCTGTTCTATGAGGAGGACGGCAAGCCGGTCCCTATCGAGCGCATCTACAACCGCACCATCGTCGATGAACTCGAGCGTAAGGGCCTAGAGCTGCCGTTTGATTTTCGCGACGATCTGGATGTGGAGTGGGCGGGTCATCCCAACTGGTACTTCCGCATCAGCAAATACTCGATCCCATATCTCGATCACCCGTCGGTCCCGCGCACATGGTTTCTCGATCGGCTGCCCGAGATCCCCGCCGATCTTGAGAACTTCGTACTGAAGCCGCTCTACTCCTTTGCCGGCCTGGGCGTGGTCATTGCGCCGTCGCGGAAGGACATTGATGCGATCCCTTCGGCCAAGCTGGGCGAGTACATACTACAGGAGCGGATGAACTTTACCCCGGTCGTCGAGACCCCTCACGGGATGACGAAGGTTGAGCTGCGCATCATGTACATCTGGCTTGGCGAACTGCGACCGGTGCTGATCATCGTCCGCATGGGGCGCGGCCAGATGATGGGTGTGGACCAGAACAAGGGGATGGCGTGGGTGGGGTCTTCGGCGGCGCTGATCGGCGGGTAAGGCGAAGTGTTCTGGCTGAATATCGCGAGTACGCTAAGGGCGTGACATATCTCAATGACTTACACCTGGTTCATTCTTCTGTTGGTGGTGCCGGGGACGGCGCTCATGCTGCTGCTTTTGCATGGGACCGGCCTTGGCTCGTTGCTGCATGACAGGATTCCGGACCGTCCGCGGCGGCGGCTCTTTGTGGCTACGGTCAGTTTCTTTCTTACGTTCGCCGGAGTGCGTGCAGTGGTCTATTGCATCACGCACCAGATCCCTCCATTTCACTTCGTGATTATGCATGGCCGCCACGTTCATCACCTGGTATTCGGCATCATCATTTTGCTGGCGGTAGGATATGCGTGGCTAGCGGAGATTGGAGTTGGGGCGAACGCGTCGTCGCTGCTGGTGAGCAGGCTGCTTGCTGTTCTTTATGGAGTTGGGGCGGCGCTTACGCTCGACGAATATGCGTTGTGGCTAAATCTGCGCGACGTGTACTGGTCTCCCGAGGGACGCGCCAGTATTGACGCGGTGGTGCTGTTCGGAGCGCTGCTGGCTGCTGGAGCTTGGGGTGCTCCCCTGTTCTCGGGGAAGACGCGAAAGAAAGGGTCGTGAACACGCTGGGCTCGCGTCCGTTAGTTATTCCCCAGAACAGACCATGAATCGACTTTGCCGAATTCGTGCAGCTTCTCGGCTCCGTGAGTTGAATACCAGTTGCGCCAACTCGCTGGCTCGCTGGGCAGATTGACGTTGGTAATTTCTCTTAGCGCTTGATAGACCCAGCTGCGCGTGGTTGCATCGAGTGATGGATCCCCGGCGAGATCAATCAGACCCGGAACGGCCTTCATGCGCTGCTCACGGGTAAGCATGCCGGACTTCGCTAGACTGCAGCCGGCGCGCTCGCGGACATCGAGCGACGGGTCGTTGCGAAACACATCGAGGAAGTTCTTGATGGTATCGTCGGTACCGATGTGGGCCAATCCTTCGACCGACCAGAAACGCGTCTGCTGGTCGGAATCATGGATCCACTCGGCAAGTAACTCATGAATGCGGGCGGTTTCGACGCCGCGATTAGCGAGCATGCCGAGTTCCCAGGCGAAGTGGTGGCGACTTGAAGCAAGCTTGTGCGCGGTCTCGATGAGCCGTTCGGCCTCGTCGGTTTTCGCGATGTTTCGGACGGCAAGATTGATCTCGATGGCCGCGGCGCGCACGCGGAGGTCGTTGGAATAGAGTGCCGTGTCCTGCAAAACCTCCCAGCGCGGAGTCGCTTTCAACTTGCCGCGCCAGCCTTCGACCATTCCCGCAATCAAGTCTGTCGCGTAGACATCGTGATTGACGGCGGCGCCGAGTAAAAACTCCATTTGCGTCTGCGGCAGCTGCGCTTGCAACCATTCGACGTTGTGCTCGGACAATTTGCTGTGATCGGCGGGAACGGAATGTCCGGGAACGGGCAGGTCTTCTCCGGATTGCGGCCTAGCGGTTTGGGCTGCAGCAAGCACGACAGAAAGCATGAACGGCAAGAGGAAAACATACATACGTACCCCGACTCCGGGCAGGCACTGGTTTGGAACGAGCCGAGAACTCACTCCTCATGTATATGAGTGTAAGTTGACCTAGAGCACGGACAAGTTACTACAGTTCCATGCGTCGAGGGCTAACGCCCTAGCACCCAAGTGACACGCTCGCCCCCGGCACCGCTCGAGCCTGCTCAGGTCCGCAGTGCGACTTGGGCCTCTTCTGGTTCCAGCCTGGCGGTGAAGTGGCGCAGAAAGGGGGCTTCATAGGCTAGGTTCAGGCCCTGGATCTTTTTGCGGTTTTGCCACACTTCCAGAATTACTTCTACTACGTAATCAATATGGCTTTGGGTATAGACGCGGCGGGGGATGGCTAGACGGACTAAGTCCATTTTGGCGGACTTACCAAACATCAGCGTGCCTATTTCTACTGAGCGAATTCCGCCTTGCAGGTAGAGTTCATTGGCGAGTGCGACCGCGGGAAAATGATCGGGCGCGATGTGCGGGAGGAAGGTGCGGGCGTCGATGTAGATAGCGTGCCCCCCGGGGGGCTGGACTATGGGGACGCCCTGAGCGGAGATGTGGTTACCCAGATACGCGGTCGAAGCGATGCGATATTGCAGATAGTCTTCATGCAGGACCTCCTGCACGCCTACGGCGATGGCTTCCAGGTCGCGGCCAGCGAGGCCTCCGTAGGTGGGATAGCCTTCGGTCAGGATAAGCAAGTTCTTTTCCTGCTGGGCCAGCAGGTCGTCATTAGTGCAGAGGAATCCGCCGATGTTGACCATGCCATCTTTTTTGGCGGACATGGTGCAGCCGTCGCCGTAGCTGAACATCTCCTGGGCGATCTGCTTGGGAGACTTGCTCTCGTAACCCTTCTCGCGAAGTTTGATGAAGTAGGCGTTCTCGGCGAAACGGCATGCATCAAAGTAGAGCGGGATTTTGTGGCGACGGCAAACCGCGCTAACGGCTTTTGCATTTTCCATGGAGACAGGCTGACCGCCTCCGGAGTTATTGGTGACCGTCAGCATGACCAGCGGGATGCGGTCGCGGCCCACTTTGGCGATCAGGGATTCGAGGGCAGCTACATCCATGTTGCCCTTAAATGGGTGCTGCAGACTGGGCTGGCGGCCTTCGGGGATGACCAGATCAACGGCCTCGGCGCCTACGAATTCAACGTTGGCGCGGGTCGTATCGAAGTGCGTATTGTTCGGGACTATGTCGCCTTTTTTGCATGTGCAACTGAAGAGGATGCGCTCGGCGGCGCGGCCCTGGTGAGTCGGGATCACGTGGGCATAGCCGAAGATATCCTTGATGGAAGAACGGAAGCGGGTGAAACTGGGACTGCCGGCGTAGCTCTCATCGCCTTCCATGATGGCGGCCCATTGGTGAGTCGACATGGCGCCGGTGCCGGAGTCGGTGAGGAGATCAATTAAGACATCCTCGGCCTGAAGAACAAAAAGATTGTAGTGGGCGTCGCGCAGGAATTGTTCTCGCTGGGCGCGGGTAGTCCAACGAATGGGCTCGACGCTCTTGATGCGGAATGGTTCGATAATTGTGTGCGCCATGGTAGTCGAGGGTGATGGTAGCAGAACGGAAAGTGGGCGGGCTGTGATCTATGGCACTGACTCGCTAGTCGCTATTCGCTGGTCGCTGGTCGCTCTTGGCTCTTAGCTTTTAAGCTCTTGGCCTTCGGCTTCAGGCTCTCGGAGAGATTTGGCGGTTTTGGCTTGCATCGACTACCATGCCTCACGTGGATGACTGAGTGCAGCGGGCTTCGCCCGCTGGACGGGCAGGAGTGCCCGGCCCCCACATGGGCGCGGGGAAGTCCGTCCCCAAGTGAATTCCGGGACAGCGAGAAGAAATGGCCATCGGGTATTCGACAATTTTGATTGTGGCGGCAGCCTTGGCTTTGGGGTGCGCGGCTGTTCTGAGCATTATTAGTCGCAGAAAACACCGGGCGAAGGCTTGCGCGCAGTGTGGGAAGAGGTCATCGCATGGGTACTCAAGGGCGGGGAAAGCGGAACGGAACGAGACCGTGCCGCTGTGTGTCGATTGCCTGCTGAAGCAACTCGACGAGGATTACTGCACCTATGACGGGAAAGCGGTAGTCGTGCAGCCGGTTGCAGAACTTCCCTGCTACGTGTTTCGCCCGAAGCAAGATTGGAGCGAAGCGGTGCGGAACGATCTGGAAGGAATTCTTGCCTCACTCGAAGCGCAATGCCGCTCTTGCGGGCAGCCGCCTCGCTACGCCTGGGTAAACGCGCTGGAAGCGGCGCCGGTGACAAAACTGCCAAGTCTGGGCATCAGGCAGTCGCTGCTAACCGCGGCGAACGCGCACCCCGTGGCGCTGTGCGCGCGGTGCACGGTGCGGCGAATCGAGCACAGCCTTACAGCACAGGAGGGTGGATATTTGGAAATCTGCGGGCCGTATGGAGGTGATGACGGGGTGGTAACCGGGATGGGGTACTAGGCTCTAGGCTTTCGCTGTTCGATCTCCTCTTTTCCTGAAACGACTCCTTCCTTTTCTTCGCTTTCTATTGGGTGGGCGAGCCCCCGAACGGCCGACGGGGCATCGGCGCTACAAAACTAGACCTTGACGGAATCCCTTCGCTCGGCGGGAGTGTATTTTACGGCGGCGGTGCGGTCGAGTTTGTCCCAGGCAAAGGGACGTCCGGTAGTGGCGCGCTTGAGCGTGCGGAAAAGGACGATCGAAAAAACCTGTCGATAAGCGAAGCGCTGTAGCCAGACCTGGCTGAGGAGCCAGCCATCTTCGCGTGCTTCGGGCTGGCGGCGCTCGAGCGCGAAGGCGATGGCCGAGGCAATAAAGTCGATCACCAGAAAAACCACAAAGAAGAGCACCAGGCGCTGGAAACTGGCGGGATCGGTGGAATCGGGATGGTAATAGCGCTGGATGAAATACCAGATAGCGCCGACGACAAACATGATGTCGATGAAAGGTGAGACCAGGGGTAAAAGAATCTGGAAGATAAGGATGTTGGGAATGGCGACCCAGCCGAGAGCGCCTTTGCGCGCGACTACATCGATATGTTTGAAGACAGCCTGAAGAATTCCGAAAGACCAGCGGAAACGCTGACGCATGAGCGCATTTGCGTTGGTGGGCGCTTCGGTGAAGGCGAGCGCGCGATCTTCGTATTCGACGCGGTATCCGTTGCGGAGCAGAGCCATGGTGAGATCGGCGTCCTCGGCGACGGTATCGGTGTGATAGCGGCCGGCCTCGCTGACGGCGGAGACACGCCATGCGCCGATAGCGCCGGGGACAACGCTGACGGCTCCCATGGTATTGAGGGCGCGCCGCTCGAAATTCTGGCTGGTGATGTATTCGAGGGCCTGCCAGCGCGTCCAAAGGTTGACGCGGTTGCCGACCTTCGCGTTGCCTGCAATCGCCGCGACTTTGGGATTGAGAAAGTGCGGCACCATGCGGGAAATGGCGTCTGGCGCAATGATGGTATCGGCGTCGATACCGACGAATAACTCGGCGTCGCCAATGTGATCGAGTCCATAGTTAAGGGCTTCGGCTTTGCCGCCGTTGGGCTTGGTGAGGATGACGACCTTGCCGGCGGCTTCTTCGCGGGCGAAGACGCGGCGCACGATTTCCAGCGTTCGATCCTTGGAGCCGTCGTCGATGACGATGACGCGCAGGTTGGGATAATCGGAATCAAGCGCGCCTTGAACCGTGCGTTCGATGACCTTCTCCTCATTGTAGGCGGGGATGAGGACCGCGACCTTGGGTCGGTAAGCGGCAATCTGTTCGGGCGTGCCAAAGACGTGAGAACGGAAACGGTCGTAGAAAGCAAGGATGCCGACGAAAATGAGGCGACCGGTCATCAGGATATCGCCGAGAAAGAAGATGACGGTGATGGCCGTCATGGTCGCGCTGAACAACCAGAAGCTGATCCAGTTCAGGCGCGCGGCCCAGCGCTGATCGGTGGGCAGGGGGGGCATGACGTCGGCTTTGGTTTTCCCGAGCAACTGGTAGACGGGGACAAATTGGAATCCGCGGGCGCGAGCGCCCTCAATGATGAGCGGGAGGGCGAGCACGGTTCGCTCGCGATTGCCGCCGCCATCGTGCATGAGAATGATATTGCCGCATCGTTGCAGATCGTTCGGTTTGCAGGGCGGCAGGTGATCGAGGACCTCGGCGGCGATCTGCTGGGGCGAGAGCGGCGGCAGGTCGTTCCAGTCTTTTGTATCGAGCTTGTTGCCGATGGTGATGTAGCCCAGGCTCTGAGTAAGATCGAGCGGCTTGACCTGATCTTCGGTATCGGGCTCGGCGTCCACTGAGTAGGGTGGGCGAAACAGCGTAGTGCGAATGCCGAGGCGGCTGGCGAAGAGTTGCTCGGTAAGATTGAGCTCGACGCGCATGTAGCTTGAGCTGATGTTGCTGATATCGGGATGGGTGAAGGTGTGGTTGCCGATTTCATGGCCTTCGCGATAGATGCGCTGGGCAATGTCGGGGAATTTTTCGGTCTGTATTCCGATAAGGAAGAAAGCTGCCGGAGCGTGTTCGCGCTTTAAAACGTCGAGAATGGCGGGCGTCCACTGCGGGTCGGGGCCGTCGTCGAAGGTTAGCGCGAGTTGATTCTTACTGGCGCCGTAGCGGGCAACGCGATAGGGTTCGGGCAGGATTTTGAAAGTTTCATCGTCGATGAGACCTGTGTCCTTGTCGATGCCGATTTCGCGTTCGCCATCGGCGGGCTTGGCCTCAATGTGGAGAATTTCGCCGTCGCCTTCCATATCGACATCCTGGCCGGGCGGCACATCCTTGAGGAGATTCGGAGCGTTGGCTTCGCCGGGGACATCCCACACACGCCAGAGCGAGCGGTCTTCGGAGCCCAGCCGCCACAAGGCGAACGTCTGAATGCCAAGAGTCTGTGCGGCACGCATCTGGTTAAGAGCGGTAACGGCGTCGAGAAACCAAATGTCATGGCGGTGGTTGTCGTCATCGCGATAGCTGAAGTGAGGATTCAGGGCGTCGTCGTCGTACTCAATATCCTCTTCGGAATCGCGCGAACCAATCCAGGCTTCCTGCACGGAGACGCCGTGGTCGGCGGTGCCTGGCGGGAGCTTGCCTTTCCTGTCGCGCTCGATCCAGTCGTAGCCGTAGTTGCCGATGGCACAAATCAGCTTCTCCTTGGGGATGGCCTTGACGGCGAAGTTCAGATTGTTAGTGAACCAGTCCTGGGAAGCGACGGGACCCGGCGTACCTCCGGGATAGTGCTCGTCGTAATTCATGATGACGACGCCATCGACGGCGGCCGAAATCGCTTTGTAGTCGTAATCGGCGTTGCGGACCTGGACGCTGACGTAAAGCTTCATACCTTTGGCGTGCAGGTCGGAACCAACTTCATTCAGCAATGCGACGTAACCGGGCTGGCCTCTCTTTGGGAAAGACTCGAAATCGATCATCAGACCGTGGTAGCGATCGGAAGCAAGGTAGAGTGCGATCTCGCGGCGAAAGCGGGCACGCGCCTGGGGATCGTTGAGGAAGTCGGCAACGGCGGGGCTGAAGTCATTGCCATCGAAGTTCTGAACGACGGGGAAGACTTCCATGTTGGTGTCTTCCGTCTTGAGGAAAGGCATGACCTTGTCGTCGACGGGATGGACTTTCTGGTTTTGAATCACGTCGAACATCGCATTTGTTTCCGAATCGACAGCCTGTAGGCGGCCATCGGCGCTCAGGATTTGCAGCCAGGTGGGGAACAACAAGTCGATCTGGCGGGCATATTCACGGAGCGAGGAATAGCTGGCGGAATCCCACGAAACGTAGAAGGCAGCGCGCACGCCTTCTTCCGAATTAAGAACGATTTGAGACGGAGTCTTACGATGCGGGCGGGTGCGTCCGATGCGGGCGATGGTGGCGAGACGGCGCTTTTCGCGAGCCTTTTCTTTTTCGCCTTCTTTCAGTGCGTGATAGGGGCGCTTCTCGGCGCCCCAGGGAAGATCGGGCAGTGGGTTGCTGCGCAGGGCGCTATAGAAGAAGAAGATGATGAGCACGGTAAACGCCACAGCCGCGGCGTCGAAGATGCGGCGAATGCGCTTCCAGCGCGCCTGTAAGGGATCGTAAAAGACCTGTTTGGCCATCGATTCGGTGTAATTCATCCTAAGGTGCGAGAGGCGCGGGGTCAAACGGGGGCATTGGGTCATCGGGTGATCGGGTCATTGTGTGATTGTGCCATCGCCCGATGAGTAGATGGCCCGATCACCCGATGACCCGGTCCTTTGATCTCCTGCGCTATATTCTCAACGTGCTCCAAATGCTCGGTGAAAATCGCAGGTTCTTCCTTTGGGCCGCTCTGGCCGGCTTGGGACTGCGAATCTTCTTTTTTGCATATGTCCCGGCTGTAACCGACGACTCGCGCGTGTACATCGACCTGGCCAGCAACTGGCTGCAACATGGGATCTACGGACAAACCGAGCTCGGGCAGATTGTTGCCACCGATACGCGCCTGCCGGGATACCCAGCGTTTCTGGCGGCCATCTTCTGGCTGTTTGGCGTTGGGAATATTCGCGCAGCGCTGGCCGCGCAGATCTTGCTGGACATGGTCGCGTGCCTGGCGATCGCGGACCTGGCGCGGCGAACGGTTACGGGACGCGTGGCCGGCCCATTGGCATTTTTGTTGGCGGCAACGTGTCCCTTCCTGGCGAACTACGCGGCCTCTGGGCTGACCGAAACGCTAGAGATGTTGTTTACAGCCGTGACGCTCGACTGCCTGGCAGCCGGGCTCGATTGCATCGGCGAGAATGTGGGCAACACTGCGCCCGGTTGGCCTTATTGGACGGCAGCTGGCGCGTCCATTGGCGCATGCATACTGCTTCGGCCGGATGGAGGAATTCTGCTGGCAGCGGTTGGGATTTACCTTGGCGTTGTTATCGCTGAGGCGCAGAGTGAAACCCAGTCATCACAAAAGGCGCGATGAGTGGTGCCCGCTTAAGGACGTGCAATGGCCATGGCGGGAATCTGCATTGCAGTCATCGCGCTGGCGCCACTGGTTCCGTGGACGATTCGGAATTTCCGCACGCTTCACCATTTTCAGCCGCTGGCGCCGCGTTATGCGAACGAACCGGAAGAACTCACGCCGCGCGGATTTAATGCGTGGGTGAAAACGTGGATGGCGGAGTACGCGTCGGTGGAGGAAATCTATTGGAACGTTCAGGGCGACAAGATCGACGCAAAAAAGCTGCCCTCGCGAGCACTAGATGAACCGGGGCGGGATGAAACGCTAGCGCTGATCGCCGACTATAACCAGACTCAGGAATTAACGGCGCGGAGCGGACGAGCGCTTTGCGGCGCTGGCGGCGGAGAGGATTCGAGCGCATCCAGTGCGTTACTACGTCGTATTGCCGGCCCTGCGGGTTGCGGACATGTGGCTGCGTCCGCGCACCGAGCTTTTGCCTGCCGATCCGCGTTGGTGGGAGTTCAATGACGATCGGCGGGAGTCGGCTCTGGCCGTTGGATTTGGGTTGTTGAATCTGATTTATGTGGCATCCGCATTCCTGGCAGTGACGCGAGGGACATCACGCCTTCGCTATGTCGGATTGCTGGCCGGATTCCTCTTGCTGCGCTCGGTGTTTCTGGGAACAATTGAAAATCCGGAGCCGCGCTACACCCTGGAATGCTATCCGGTGGTCATGGTGTGGGCAGCGGCGTTTTGGAGTGAGAAATTCGAGCGGCGCCTCAGACGGTGAACGCTCCATTCGCACTTGACGCATTCGCTTTATTGGAGTGGTATCCGCAATATTGAAGACGGCGAGCAGCGCGGGCGTCAAAGTAGTTCTCCGCACTTCGCATCAGCAACCTGGTTCGACCGACTTAGACAGATCGATTAATCCAAGGACGGCCAGCAGGATAAATAGTTTGCGGGGATGGTCGCTGGAGTCAGCCGCGCTTCTCGCTGGCTCCAAATCAACTTTGGGCGCGGTCATAGCCTCTTGTCTTTATGGCGTCTAACGTGCAATAGTTATGCCCACATTTCGAGGCCCTGACCCTATGAGAATTGTCTCCCTCCGCAAAACCGGCTCCTACATGGCCATTTCGCTTGCCGCTTTCATGACGTTAACGGCTCTGATTTTGGGGGGCCCGAAGCAGGCGTCCGCACAACAGGCCACGGCCCAGATTACGGGCACAATCCGGGATGCCTCCCATGCCATCGTGGTTGGAGCGAAGGTAACACTACGAAACACCGACACAAATATCGCGAAGGTGGCAACCTCGAATAAAGATGGCGATTACCTGTTCACGCTGATTCCGATTGGAACCTACGAACTGTCGGTGGAACAAACGGGATTCAGCAAGTACGTGCGTAAGGGCATCACGCTGGTGATCAACCAGAATGCCAAGCAGGATGTGGATCTGAAAGTCGGAACCAGCAGCCAGGTGGTGGAAGTGAACGGCAACGTCACGCAAGTGGACACGATCAGCGCGACGCTGGGGAAAGTGGAGACGACGCAGCGGATCGAGACGCTGCCGCTTGCCGCGCGCGATACATTGCAGTTGGGGCTCCTGCAGGCGGGGGTCTTCGCGCCGGACCAGGATGACGGATCCGGGAATCAGTTCTCCGTGAGCGGCCAGCGCTCGGAATCCATGACATTCCTGCTCGATGGAGCGGACAACACCGACTTCCTGGGAAACAACATCGTTGTCAATCCAAGTCCGGATGCTGTTGCGGAGTTCAAGATCATTACCAACAACTACGAGGCGGAATATGGCAGGACATCGGGTGGCGTTGTTAACCAGGTGATAAAGTCCGGGACGAATGCACTGCACGGCTCGTTGTTCGATTACTTTCGCAACACGGCGCTGGATACAAAGGACTTCTTTACCGACCAGGTACCGGTTTACAAATACAACATTTTCGGGGGCACCGCTGCCTTTCCGATTCTCAAGGACAAGATGTTTTTTTTCGCTTCGTATCAGGGACAACGCAAGCAGATCGGCCAATCTCAAATTCTGACGGTACTCAGTCCAAACGAAAGAACGGGGGATTTCAGCGAGCTTGGGACTCAGCTAACCAATCCGGTAACCGGGGGGCCATTCAAGTGCAAGGGAAAACCCTGCAATCAGGTTCCGGTGGATACCGTGATGCAGAATTACATCAAAAATTTCGTGCCCCTGCCGAACGCTCCTTTCAATCAGTTTGTTGAAGACCCAATTGCGCGCTTGCAGGCGGACCAGTTTATTTTCCGCTACGACTACACGATATCGCCCAAGGACACGCTTTCAGCGACCTACATTTTCGATGACGACCCGGACAATTATCCCGTCGGACCTCTGGGAGGAAACGTTCCTGTGGGTTCCGGGTACAGAGACAATGAGCGTGCTCAAAATGGCTCGATCCAGTGGACACGGACGATTTCTCCAACCATGTTGAACGAATTGCGGGCTACGGCAAACCGCATCGCTTCTCTTGGGTCAATTCCGACCGATACAACACCGCCGTCGGCGCTGGGGTTTACAACCGTGATCCCCGATGATCCGAAAGGCGCAGCGCCGCCGTATGTAGGCGTCTCGGGCGCGTTCGCTCTGGGGCCGTCTCCCTATGGTCCGACGAAAACCCACGACGCGGTGTTTCAGTACATGGACACGTTTTCATGGACACACGGACGACACGCGATGAAGTTTGGGGCGGACATGCATTGGGTTCGGGACAACTTCGACTACGACTTCTTCAACAACGGGTCCTTCGACTACGGAAACTACTACCCGAACACGGGCAGTGCGTTGGCTGATTTTGTGGGTGGTTATACAGACAACTACTTTCAGTTCTCGAATGCCACATACAACATCAGGACGCACCAGCTGGACTTTTTTGCGCAGGATGCGTGGAAGATCACAAGAAGGCTTAGCCTGGATTATGGGGTGCGCTATGAATACAACTCTCCCCAGGAAGACCTGCATAACGAGATCTTAGGGTGGTTTCCGGGGCAGCAGTCCACCGTCTATCCCGATGCGCCGCCAGACATTTTGTATCCCCGCGACCCCGGAACACCGAACCGTGGATTAGCCTACCCCGATCGAAACAACTTCGCGCCGCGTTTCGGCTTCGCGTGGGACATGCTGGGAAATGCGAAGTTAGTGATGAGGGGTGGTTTCGGAGTTTTCTACGACATCGAGGACGGAGCCTTGAACCTCCAGTTTGGTGGCGAACCTCCTTTCGGTTATGGGGCGAACAACTACCCTTGCTTCACGACGAAAGGCAAGGGAGCCTCCACCGGCTGTCTTGAACCGGTGAATGGCTCCTACAGCGCAGACCCGTTCCAAACGGCGAACACGGGTTATTCCGATCCCTACCCATTTATAGCGGGCGGTCATCTTGGGCAATTCTTCAATCCGGAGATCCCGTTTGCGTACGTCGTTACGCCTCGCTTCCGAACGCCTTATGCGGAACATGTGAATTACGGTTTTCAATATCAGGTGACGAAAGACACGATGATCGAGGCGGTGTATGTGGGGAGCTTCAGCCGCAAAGCAATTGCGGGGCAGAACTACAACTATCCCACGCTGGGCGGACCCAATGGATTGATGGCGCAATATCAGTACTACGTGAGCCAGGGAATCGACCCAGACTTTGGTATCACCGCCGACTGCGCAAGGCCTCTGGCAGCCTGCAACGGCAGCCCGGCTTTTACGGGCAATCCCACGGGTGCGACGCAAATTCTGACCAATGTGAGCGAAGGAAGCTCTTCGAGCAATGAGCTGCAAGTAACCGTGGATCGAGAGGTGTCGCACGGATTGCAGTTCCGAGTGGCCTATACGTACGGCAAGACGATGGACCAGACCTCAGGCTTCCGAACTCGGTCGTCAGTGTACACAAATCCGCTCGATCCAGCGTTTGACCGCGGTCTGGCGGATTTTGACGCGACGCACCGACTTGTGTTGAGCCCGATCTGGGAGATTCCGTTCGGAAACCACGGAAGCGGACTGAGAAAAACTGTGCTTGGAGGCTGGGAAGTCTCGACCATCACGAGTTTCCAGTCGGGAAATCCTTTCACGCTTTTTTCGAACAACGGCGCCAGCTTTTCGAATGGAGGGCTGGACCGTCCCGATGTGATCGGACCGGTTCCAATATTCCACAATCCGCGACAGTTGCGGACATTTACGCTTCCCAATCCGGCGGTTGATCCTCTCCATCTAAGCTGCGTGTCGGCCAATGGAACCGACAACTCCGGAAATCCAACGGTGACGGGCCTTTTCTATTTCGATCCAACGAATCTGGTTTGTGCCCCCGGTCCGCCAGTTGGTCAGACGGTCCCTGCGGGAAGCAGTCTGGTGCAGGGCGGAGTTCCACTCTTCACCTATGGCAACATGGGCAGGAATGTCCTTCGTGGGCCGGGCATCAATAACTGGGACATCTCGCTCATGAAAAATTTCCAGTTCACCGAGAACAAGAATCTCCAGTTCCAGGGCAATTTGTTTAACGCATTTAACCACACGCAGTTCTTCAGCCCGACGCTGGGCGCGGGAGCGATTGGCGGAACTTCAACCTTCGGACAAGTGACGTCGGACAGTACTGCTCCGACCTCGACTTACTACCGGGGGCCGCGCGTCGTCCAATTTGCGCTGAGGTTCAGTTTCTAAGGGAAATTGTCCTAGGCGGGAGACGAGCGGAATGACGCTGGCGCCCGCATTCCAGGTAAGCTACGATTTCACCCAGCAGCTTACGCCCTGGAGCATTCGGACCGGCTCAGATTAGCTCAAAGGTGAGTCGGTCATGCGGAAGCGGGTGCGGACGTGTTCCGAGAGTAGTTCAATGGCCTCGCGATTGGCGACGGGATCGGCCTTTGCCAGGTATTTGAGAGCCTCGACCAATACCTTTTGACCGTCCACGTAGCGCGGGTCGGAGGTGCGTTCGCGGCGCTTGCGCCCGAGATCGGGCGGGACGGGGATGGTAAAAACTTTCGCCATTTGAACTTTGTTTTTAGAGGCTTCGTGCAGTATATCGTCTCGGCGGTGGTTTTTCAGCTTGATTCTGTTGGTACCAGTACTGGCCCTACTGGCGCTACATCTGCCGCCTTTCTCCTAGCCCGGCGGTGGAACGATCTTGGTTTTTGGGCTAGTTTTCAGTTTGAATGCGCTCTCCGGCAACTTCTGGTTGAGCTGAATATCGGAGTACTTCGCCAGACGGTAATCGCCGCCTGGGAAAAACATTTGCTGCTGTACAGAGATACCACCGGCCGGATCGATCCACAGGATGATTTTCGAGATGCTGTTGCTCAACGCCTGGGATTTGGGCGTTAGTTGCAGCTTCTCGGCCTTGATGCCGTTCACGGTTTCCGGGCCCTGATATTGCACATCATAGGTGGATTGCAGGTCGTGGCCACCACCACCAAAGCCGAGCAGCACGAAGGCTTCCACCTGCGCGCGGTTCTTATCCGCCTGATAGACGCTTACCGTGTCGGTCCTGGGATTGTAGAGCTGCGCCTTGCCGTTGGAGTAAATGGCGTATTGCTGCGGCACGGAAAAATCGGCGGCCATTTCCACGTCCTTGCCCTGACGCCGGAAGTAAAGCTTTCCTTTTTGCGTGTCCGTGTCGTTTACGACCTTGGTGTATTGATCGAAGGTGAAGTTGGCCTGAGCAGTGTGGAAGCCCTTGGCCGATGTATCCATTGCGGTGAGGACATGATCCAGGGCGGCCGGGTTGGACTGCGGGAAGGCGGGAGCGGCGAGCAGCAGGCTGACGGCGAGCGTCAAAATCGGAAGTCTCATCGGCGCGCTCTACTCTTTCTTCACCCAGACTTTGTAACTCTGCAGATGCCCGGAAGCGTCTTTGACGGTTTCGATGTCGGTAATGCTGACGGCTCCGGAAATCGGCTCAATGATCTGCTCCAACTGGGTGTGGACGTCTCCCGAGGCATTTACGGCTGAGGCCTGGATTTGATAAATGAGTTCGCCCCTCGCTCCGGGTACCACGACCACTCCGGTAAGGCGCGGAATATGCTCGACCGGCTTGTCCTTAAAGTTGATGACGTGCGGCGATATGAAAACGAACAGCAGGATCAGCGTGACCATGATGTCGTAGTGGAGGCTGCCGCGCTCGTAAGACCAGAGGATGTATCCGCGAATTGTCCGCCAGATCGTGCCCATGGGAGAGACGGGAGCCTTTGGCGCCGCCAGGATTGCTTCGGGTTGGTGCAAGTGTATTTGGGAATTCATGGGATAGCAAACTCGACGATTGCCCGGTGAATCGCTCCTGATTGTAAGTCCTTGTTCATGATCCTTGTTCATGATCCCGCTTCATGACCCAGCGTCGTGATCCTGGTTCATGACTCTCGTTCAAAGACCCGGCTCATAACGTCCTTGGTGTGATGCGGTCGGTACCCATGTAGGGGTGCAAGGCTTCCGGAATGCGCACGCTGCCGTCGGCCTGCTGGTAGTTTTCGAGGATCGCTAGCCAGGTGCGGCCCACGGCCAGGCCGCTGCCGTTGAGCGTGTGCACAAACTCGGGCTTGGCCTTGGCGCCGCCTGCGCCCTTTCCGGAACTCGCCCGGTAGCGGATGTTGGCCCTCCGCGCCTGAAAGGCGTCGAAGTTCGAGCAGGAACTGATTTCGCGGTAGAGCCCTTGGCCCGGCAGCCAGACTTCGAGGTCGTAAGTCTTGGCCGAAGAGAAGCCCATGTCGCCGGTGCAGAGCGTCATGACGCGATAATGCAGACCGAGCTTCTGGAGAACGGTTTCCGCGTTATTGGTCAGTTTTTCCAGTTCGTCGTAGGAAGTCTCGGGACGGGCAAATTTCACCAACTCTACTTTTTGAAACTGATGCTGCCGGATGATGCCGCGAACATCTTTGCCGTACGAGCCGGCTTCGCTGCGGAAACACGGCGTGTAAGCGGTCAGGCAGATGGGCAGCTTGGCGGCGTCGATAGTTTCGTCACGATAGAGATTAGTGACTGGGACTTCTGCGGTCGGAATCAGCCAGAGGTCTTTTTCTCCGTGCGGGACGCGAAACAAATCCTGAGCAAATTTTGGCAGCTGGCCAGTGCCGTACATGGACTCGGAATTGACCATGTAGGGCGGCAGAATTTCCGTGTAGCCGTGCTCGCGCGTGTGCAGGTCGAGCATGAAGTTTGCAATGGCGCGCTCCAAACGCGCGCCGAGAGCCCAGTAGACGGCAAAGCGGGCACCGGAGAGTTTGGCTGCGCGCTCCAGATCCAGGATACCTAACTGCTCGCCAAGCTCCCAGTGCGGCTTGGGAATGAAATCGAATGCGGGCAGAGTACCCCAGCGGCGCTCTTCCACGTTTGCGTGTTCGCTGGTGCCGATGGGCACGCTCGCGTGCGGAAGATTGGGGAGCGCGGTCAGAATCTCGCGCAGCCGCGCATCGGCGGCGGCGGCTTTCTTTTCGTGCTCCTGGATTTGTCCGCGCAGTTCCTGAGTTTCCTTGATCAGCGCGCTCGCGTCTTCCTTATTCTTTTTGAGCTTGGCAATTTCTTCGGAAGCCTTGTTGCGGCGGGCTTGCAGGGTCTCGGTTTGGGTGATGGCCTGGCGGCGCTCGGCGTCGATAGTGCGGAAGTCTTTGAGAACCTCGGCGGGATTCATTCCACGCTGAGAGAGCTTTTCCTCTACGAGTGCGAGATTATCGCGAACGAAATTAAGATCGAGCATTCTGTATTAACTTTAATTGAAAAATGCGCTTTCGTGCAGGGGTGGACGATCAAAGTCTTCAACCGCGGAGAGCGCAGTGCGCGCGGAGAAGAACCAGCTAAACAACCTCCGTGCTCTCCGCACCCTTTGCGGTTAAGTTCTGTCTCCGCGTTCTCGCGGTTACATTCCTTCTTCCTGTAAACTAGCTCGCAATGAGACTCCCCCGATTGCTTTGTGCGGCGCGAGTACTCCGCGCCTTGAGTTTGCTCGTTCTGCTGGTTTCCACTTGCGCCCCAGCTGCCTTCCCTTCCGCTTACGATGGCCATCCCAAGCTCATCGTTGTCATCGTGATCGATCAATTTCGCGGCGATTACCTTGAGCGCTACCACAATGAGTTCGTGGAGGGAGGGTTCCGCACCTTTCTCGATCGCGGAGCGTATTTCAGCGACTGCAACTACGATTACGCCAACACGCGCACCGCTCCCGGACACGCGACGCTTTTCACGGGAAGCTACACGAGCGGGCACGGCATTGTTGCGAATGAATGGTGGGATCCGCTGAAGAAGAAAACCGCCACGTCAGTGGAAGACGACGCGGTCAAACTGGTCGGCTTGGAAGCGGGCGCGGCCAATCAAACCGGACCCGGTGCCTCTCCGCATAACTTGCTCAGCGACACGTTGGGAGACGAGTTGAAACTTGCCACCGGCGGCAAGGCGCGCGTATTTGCGATTTCCCTGAAGGACCGCGCGGCTGTGCTGCCTGCGGGTTTTGCGGGCGATGGCGCTTATTGGATCGAACCCAAAAAGCGGGGCGTGGATCACCTCAACTTATTACCGGAACGATCTGCCGGAGTGGGTGCGCAACTTCAACGGCAGCCATCGTGCGGAGAAATATTGGAATCGCGAATGGAAAGATGGCGACGGAAAGGCGCTCGGGTCAACCGCTCCGCGAAATGGCCGGGATGGAAAACCGGCGGGATTTTATGAAGTGGTAGGCGCGACTCCGTTTGCGAATGAATATCAGTTTGAATTCGCAAAGGAACTCGTGCTGTATGAAAAACTGGGCTCGGGGACGACGACGGATTTGCTCGCCATCAGCCTTTCGGCGAATGACATTCTCGGACACCGAGTAGGTCCCGATTCGCCGGAAATGCGCGGCATGGCGCTAGACATGGATAAGCAGTTAGCGGAGTTCTTCCGCTTTCTTGGGCATCAGATCGGACTGGCGAATGTTTGGCTGGCGCTCTCGGCCGATCATGGCATCGCTCCGCTGCCGGAGTTTGCGAAGACTCTGCGGCTGCCCGCAGCCAATCTCGATACGAAGGCGATGCGCGAACAGGTCAATTCCCTGCTCTCGAAGAAGTACAACAAAACTGGAGATTACGTGCTGGCGGTGGATTATCCCGATGCCTGGTTGAACGAAGAAGCATTCGCTGCCGCTGGACGTAAAGAGCCTGATGCCGAGACGGACGCGGGCCAAGCGCTTGTACAGTTTGGGCTGGCCGGATACTTCACCAAATCGGAGTTGGCACGGGGACAGGTTCCGAACACGGAGTTGGGCCGACGGTATGCCCACAGTTATTCTCCCGCGGGCGGTTGGTATGTTCTCGGTGTGCCCAAACCGTTTCAGGTGGGAACGACGGCAGGCACCGATCACGCCACGCCTTTTTCTTACGATACTCATGTACCGCTCGCGTTTTATGGCCTGGCGTTTCAGCCGGGAATTTACCGGACGCACGCTGAGCCGACCGATCTTGCCGTGACGCTGGCATCGCTGCTTGGGATCAACGCTCCGGCGAAAGCCACGGGTAGAGTGCTGACAGAGGCGCTCGCGCCGCCGCATCGAGGTGCAAACGGAACGGATCATTCTCCGGCGGCCGCTGAGAACGGCCACGTGACCACGCCCACGGAGAGCAAGCAATGAGCCCGTCTTCCACGACCCGCTCCAGCAAGCCCTCAGGGACCCCGGATCTGCGCGTCTCCGTTGCAGGCGTCGAGCTGAAGAATCCGATTATCGCGGCCTCCGGCACGTTTGGGTATGGAGTGGAATTCGAAGATATCGTGCATCTCGACCGGCTGGGCGGGCTGGTGGTGAAGGGGTTGTCGGTTGAGCCCATGACCGGGAATCCGCCGCCGCGGCTGTATGAAACCGCGGCCGGAATGCTGAATGCGATTGGGCTGCAGAATATCGGAGCGCAGGCATTTCTCGACGAAAAGCTGCCAGCGTTGCGCGAGAAGAAGAATGTGGTCGTGTTTGCAAACGTGTTCGGT
>CAWDPB010000005.1:0-6257 GCA_963804075.1 uncultured Acidobacteriaceae bacterium
TATGTTATTACGTGTACCTTGGTTACAACTTATATTGCTCTTTAGACGGATACGTAAGGTAATTGTAATCGGTTCCGGAAAAAATGATTGCGGGGACGGGGCGTCCTAGGTGATGCGGGCCAAATCAGACTTTCGCCACAAGCACCGCCTACATCGGAGTCGTGGTTTGAGTTCCCGGCTGTACGTAGGGGCGTAATCGAAGTGCTGCCATTGTTTCCGGCGCAACGGATTAAAGAATGTCAAAAAACCACCCATCTTTTGCATTCTGCCGTCAATTTCAAACATTCCTTGAGACCTGACAATCTTGCCGTTTACCATCAAAACATCTTCGCTGAACTTGCCATCAATAACAGCTCGCGAGATCTTCTGCAACTTCCCTAATTCTTGCTCCTCATACTTTCGTGAGCTGACCCACAATTCCATGGTCGTGTGCCGTCCAATTCCTGTATAGATTATGTCGCCCCCAGGGTGAAGACAGATAGCTGCACTGTTTCAGTTTGCCGGAGTAACCACAATGTCTTCGCCACCGGACGGGTCACCAGACGGCTGTCTAGCCAGGGTTGCGGCGCCTTGAGGCAGGCGGGACAGCAGCTCTCGATACAATTCGTAAATCTCATCCGGGAACGTAAGTATAGGCATCGCAGTTCAAACCTACGCTAAACGACAAATTCAGCGGATCATCCAGAGATTTACTACCCGACCTGCCAAACTGTATCGAGCACCGTACCGTCCACCCACTTCACGACCGCACACGGGCGATCGCCGAGCTTTGGCTTTGCTGGCTTGCCGCCGCAGATTTTCTCCACTTCCGCCTTGATGTCCTGAATCGGACGAATTGGCAGCTTCGATCCCTTCACCGCATCCAGCAAATCGGTGCGCAGCGGATTGATGGCAATCCCGCGCTCAGTCACGATCACGTCGACCATCTCGCCCGGCCCGGTCATGGTTGTAACTTCATCGACGATTACCGGAATGCGGTCGCGGAACGATGGCACTGCAAGAATCGAGCAGCCTGCGAACAGGCAGTTTTGCCAGCCGCCAATGCCGTGCAGGAGGCGGCCGTCGGAATGTGTGACCACGTTGGCATTGAAGTTCACATCCACTTCGGTCGCGCCCAGCACGACCGCATCGACCAGCGACGCGAAATTTCCCTTGCCGTGATAGTTGTAGGACGTGAATGGCGAGGTGGCCACGTGACGCGGATCTTTTGCCATCGACTTCACGCCATCGAGATCGAACGTCTGGCCGTCGAGAATGTAGTCGGTAAGGCCTTCCTGCAGTAGTTCAACCAGAAACTTGGTTGAGCCTCCGCGAACGAAGCGCGCCTTGACTCCTTCCTCTTTCATCATCTGCTTCAGGTATTGAACGAAGGCCAGCGCGATGCCGCCCGCTCCAGCCTGGAACGAAAATCCGTTCTTCATGATTCCGGCTGCGCGCAGAAAGCTTGCGGTCAATTCGGCAATCCGCAGGCGATCGGGCGAGCGTGTAATCTGCGTAGTTCCCGAGACAATTCTAGAGGGATCGCCTATGGAGTCGACTTCGACTACGTAATCCACGTTGTTGCCCTGAATCTGCCAGGGCACACAGGGAAACGGCACGAGGTTATCGGTCACCACGATGACGCGATCGGCATAGATGGAATCGGCGAGCGCGAACCCAAGCGACCCGCAAGCCGACTTGCCATGCGAGCCGTCGGCGTTGCCGAAGAAATCGGCAGTTGGCGCGGCGATCGCGGCAATATCGATATGGACTTCGCCATCCTGAATGGCCTGATAGCGCCCACCGTGCGAGCGCAGCACGCCCATGCCTCGCATCTTGCCCTGTGTGCAGTAATCGCCCAGAGGACCATTCATTGAGCCCTCAATATGATGGATGATTCCCTTTTCCATCAGATCGATCGCGCCCTTTTGCGAAGGAAACGACGCGCTGGGAAACCACAGCAGGTCTCTCGCGCCAATGCGCGCAGCCGCTTCCAGAGCCATCATCGCGACCTTGTCGCCGTCGCGCAGATGATGATGGCTCGAAATCACCATGCCATCGCTCAGTCCGCATTTGCGCAACGCCGTTTCGAGATCAGGCACGCGTTTGTCGCCCGAGTCGGGATAGTCTTTGTTGGAATGAATGGGTGGCGCAGCTTTTCGACCGTGCGGCTCGAATTTGCCGACGCCCATGAAAGGAGTCTGCGGCTTGCCGTTCACCGTCGCCGGAACTTTCCGCCCCAGCGCGTTCTGCGCGAGTTCCACCCGATCGCTCACGAAATCGCTCCCATCGCTTCGGCCCGCTTCACTAGTTTTAACGCCCGCTGCACCACCGGAGGATCGATCATCTTCGATCCCAGGCTCACAACCGCTAGCCCTTTGCTCTGCGCGTCTTCAAAAGCGGCGACAATTCTCTGCGCCTTCGCGATTTCCGCAGCCGTCGGCCGAAACGCATCGTGGATGACGCGAATCTGGCCGGGGTGAATGCAGCCCATGCCTTCAAATCCCATCGCGCGTGACGCCTCGCTCCAACGGTGCAGGCTGTCCATGTCGCCGACATCGCCATAAACGGAATCGCTGGCCTGCACGCCGGCTGCGTGCGCTGCATTCACCAGCCGTGAGCGAGCGTATTGCGACTCGCGGCCTTCCGCAGTCTTTGCCACGCCCAAATCGGCGGTATAGTCCTCAAGCCCGATGGTCAGCGCGGCCACCTTTTCGCTTGCGGCTGCGATGGCGGCCGCGTTCTCGATGCCCAGCGCCGACTCCAGAATTGGCATGATCCACACGGGCCGCGTAATTCCATTGCGAGTCCGTATCTCTTCGATCATCCGATCCACTTCCTCGACCTGCCCTGGCTGCTCGACTTTTGGTATCAGAATCAGGTCCGGACTCTGGCCGACAATTTCCGCCAAGTCTTCGAGCCCGAGCGGCAGCTGATTGATGCGCACCATGCGCTCACACGGCCCGAAATCGACCACCCGCAGGGTGTTGCGCACCAGGATGCGCGCGGCATCCTTTTCGCCGCGATGGACGGAATCTTCCAGATCGAGAATGACCGCATCGGGACCATGCAGGGCTGCATTGATGAAATACTTCGGCTCCGAACCAGGCAGATAAAGCCGCGAGCGCCGCAACCTTTCTTTTGGAGATGGCGCGGGCAGCGGATGCTGATCCGGCAGCCAGCGCTTGCCAAGCCCGGCGCCGGCGCGCCGAACGGCCGATTCGATTCGCGCGCCGATTGTGAAAGGCAACGCGCCTTCATCGTGAATGGCAATGCGGGCGTGCTTCACTCCCAGTTCGGCCAGCACTGCCCGCGCCTGTTCCTGAATCGCGGCGCCGTAATAAGGTGCCACTCGCGAGTCGAGCGAAATCTCGATTCCGCCGCTGTCGCGCGCCTCAAACGCCACGTGCAGGTCGGAGCGAATATCCTTGCCCCAATGGCCGGCTTCGCCGGAATGCGAAGGCTTCACTTCGACACTAGTCATGGCAACCCTTCACTGCGGAGATTCTCAGCATGCGAGCCGCTATTTCAATTTCTCCAGAATCGCATCCGTCATCTGCACCGTTGACGCTGCGCCCTGGCTGATCGACTTGGCTCCGCCCGGAATGCGCATCATATCGTAGGTGCGGACCTTGCCTTCGCGCACTACCTCGGCAATGGCCTTGCGAATCCGATCCGCTTTTTGAGTTTCATTCACGTGATCCAGCATCATCGCCGCCGAGAGAATCATGGCAATCGGATTCACAATTGGCGGATTCAGCTCGGCGTATTTCGGAGCGGAACCGTGTGTAGGCTCAAAAACGGCGACGTCATCGCCAATGTTGCCCGAGGCAGCAAAGCCCAGGCCGCCGACGAGGCCGGCAAATGCGTCGGAGAGAATGTCTCCGAACAGATTCGAGGCGACAATGACGTTGTACTCTTCCGGATTCTTGTTGAGCCACATGAGCTGCGCGTCTATGTTTGTTGACCAGAGCGCGATACCGGGATAATTTCTGGCGACTTCCTTCGCCACTTCTTCCATCATCCCCGAGGTTTCACGCACCACGTTCGGCTTTTCGCAGATGGTCACGCCCTTAAAGCCGCGCTTCTTCGCAAATTCGAAGGCCGCCTTCACGATGCGTTGCGCAGCGTTGCGGGTGATGATGCGGCAACTGACGGCCAGTTCCGGCCCATGAACATTGGCGAAAGCCTTGAACCGCGGATGGCTATTCAACGCCGCGCGCACATTCTCCGGAGGATTCGTCCACTCGACCCCGGCATACATTCCCTCCGTGCCCTGGCGGAAGACGGTGGTATCGATGTGGGGCTCGTCGAATCCGCCATCAGTTTTCTTCCGAATGTAATTCAGAGGATTCCCGTTGAACCCCACGCACGGACGCATGCAGATATCGAGATTGAACTTCTGCCGCATGGTCACGATCGGCGAGTAATAGACATATCCCTTGCCTTGTAACTCGGGCTTTAATTCCGCCTGCGCCGCTTTGTTCGGTTTGGAAGTGATCGCGCCGAACAGGCCGAGCTTGTACTTGGTCAGCAGTTCGATCGTGCGATCGGGCAGCGCGTTGCCGTTACTGCACCAGCAATCCCAGCCGATGTCGGCATGAATGTACTCGGCGTCAAAACCGACCGCCTTCAGAACGCGCAATGATTCCGGTAAAACCTGATTTCCAATGCCGTCTCCCGGCATGGTGATGATTGTATGTTTCGCCATGAATGCTCCTTACAATAAAGATCAAAATCTTGAACCGCCGAGACGCAGAGTACGCCGAGAATACGTAGCAAAATGCTCCACGAACTTAGCCAAACAACATTTCATTTTGCGCGGAAGATCCTGCACTTCTCGGCGCTCTCTGCGTCTCGGCGGTGAGAAAACTATGTTGCTCCCAGCCGCTTCGCCACTAAATTCTCGACTCCGCCCGCGATCACCAGAGACTGCGGCACGCTGCCCAGCGCAGGGAACGCGAACTTCTCGCCGCGCCAGGAAATCGTACTCAAAGTGAAGTCGATATCAACTTCGCCGGTGGCACCGTCACCAGGAATAATCGTCTTTTCCTTCGCTGCGATTTCCTTGGCGAACTGTTCCCGCAACCGCGCCACGAACTCGGGCACCTCAATGCACAGAAATCCATTGTTAAACGCATTGCGCAAATAGGTCTGTGAGAAACTGGCCGCGATCACCAATGGAATTCCTTTTGCCTTCAAACACGTCACTGCCTGCTCGCGGCTCGATCCGGTGCCGAAATTAAATTGGCTGACGATCACATCGCCCGCCTGCGTGCGCGCCGCGAACTGCGGATCGTAATTCTCCATCACAACTTTCGCCATCATCTCCGGGGTCATGTCGTCGCGATAGGTGTAGTCCTTGCCGTAGATCGCGTCGGTGTTGACGTTATCCTGCGGCATGAACACGAGCCGGCCCTTCACGCGCTGCGGAAAGCCAGCTAGTATTTCAACTTTTTCCGCTCCGCCTGCTGCCGTTGCCAGCGCTGTTAAGTTCCGCGTGGGTCCTGCTTGTGTGGGGCGGACACTCTTGTCCGCCCGATCTGGCCCGCAGATATACCCCGCGACCGCCGAGGCCGCCACAACTTCCGGGCTCGCCAGATAACACTTCGCATCGCGCGATCCCATGCGGCCCTTGAAATTGCGATTCGTTGCCGAGATTCCAACTTCGCCTGCTTCCAGCAACCCAACTCCCAACCCGATGCACGGACCGCATCCCGGAGGCAGCGGGTTTGCTCCCGCATCGATCAGTATTCTCCAGACACCGCGCTTCGCGGCTTCTTCCTGCACCCACTTGCTCGCCGCGCCGAGATAAAACTTCACACCGGCCGCGACCTTTTTGCCCTTCAGCACATTGGCGGCCGCTTCCAGGTCTTCAAGCCGCGAATTTACGCAGGAGACGAGATATGCCTTCTGAATTGCGACCTTCTTCGTCTCCATCTCAGCGACCGACTGCATCGCCTGCACTGTATCTGGGCCAGAAACGTGTGGCGTCACTTCGGCCAGATTGAGCACAATGCGCGCCGCATACGAAGCGTCTGCATCCGGCGCGGAAGGATTTTTCTCCCACGCGGCAATGTCGGCTTCCGTGAACCGCTCCACTCCCAGCGTCTTCAGCCGCTGATGTACGTTGCGCACATAGGCAATCGTTACTGCATCTGCGGGAAACCATCCGACCAGCGGTCCCCATTCGGTGGTCATGTTGGAGATGGAAAGCCGCGCGTCCATGGAGAGCGACGCCACTCCGGGGCCGGTGAACTCGATGGCTGCGTTCAGGC
>CAWDPB010000006.1:0-4694 GCA_963804075.1 uncultured Acidobacteriaceae bacterium
TTTGGTGTCGCGCTCTTCGTTGCGCTTGTTTTCGAGGGTTGCGCGCAGCGTGGAGATTTCAGTCGTAAGGGCATTCACGCGGTGCGAAACGGTTTCAAATTCCAACGCGATCTGGCCGCGCTGCCCGCCGAACGTCTCCGATTGAGTTGTTGCGCCTCCCATTTCCGCGCGGAGCCGCTGCTCCTCGCGATCCATGCCCGCCAGCCGCTCCTGCGACTGCGTGAGCTGATTGCGCAGATGAGAAGCCTGCCCGACGGCCTGAAGAATGGCGGCGCGACAGGATTCCTGCCCCTGTTCGAGCGCCGATAATTCAGTCGCTGCGCCAGTGGCTTCCTGCTGGCTGAGCGCGAGCTCCTGTTGGGCCGCGGCCAGATCGGTAGCGGCGGAATCGAGCAGGCGTTGATGGTCAGCCAGTTCTTCTTCCAGCGCGGCCATGCGGTGATTCACTTGCGCCAGTTCCGCTTCTGATGAGGCCACACGCACAAGCAGTTCCGTACAGCGCTCTTCGTTGGTCTTGATGCGAGCCTTGCTGCGGTCCGTCTCCATCGCAATCTGACTCAAGCGATCGCGATTCTCTCGTGTTTCGGTTTCGATGGCATAACCGCGCTGCGTGCCTTCGGAGTGCTCCGCTTCGGCCTGCTGCACCGACTCGGTCAGCTCGCGAATCTGCTCGCCCAGTTGCTGAACCTGCGAATCGAGCGCGAGGCGCTCGGCGTCCATGAGCGTGAATTTACTGGCCAGCACAACGCGCAGCTTGGCGCGCATCTCATCGCGCAGGCGGCCGTAGCGCTCGGCCTTGCTGGCTTGGCGTTTCAGCGAGTTCATCTGCCGCGTGACTTCTTCAAAAATATCGTTTACGCGGTTCAGATTCTGTTTGGCTTCTTCCAGGCGAGCTTCGGCCAGGCGCTTCTTGGTTTTGAATCGTGTGATCCCGGCCGCTTCTTCAATGATGGCGCGGCGGTCGGTGGGACGGCTGCTGAGAATCTGCCCGATGCGTCCCTGCTCGATCAGCGCATACGATTCCGGCCCAAGGCCGGTGCCCATGAACAGTTCTTGAATATCGCGCAGACGGCAGAGCTTTCCATTCAGAAGATATTCGCTGTCGCCGCTGCGGAACAGGCGTCGCGTGACTGCGATTTCGCCGGCATGCGACGGTTGCTGGTTGAACTTTCGGCGGCGAATCTTCAATACGACTTGTGGGGGAACGATTTGCAACCCAGCCACTCCCCCATCTGGGGTCGGGACGGCGATTGGACCTGCCTCCATACGTTCGACGGGAGCGCTGCCAGCCGCTGGAGCATCTACTTCTTCCGTCTTCCCGGGTTGAGCTTCTTCCACCGCCAGTTCCGTCTCGGCTGCGGCCTGCGCGCGCAGTTCGGCTTCGTCCCAATTTTCATCCGCCAGCTCATCCTGAATCTCGATCTCGGTAGGTGCGTTCGAATCGGCGCCAGAGTAGACTTCCGGATCGATCAACGTGAGGCTCACCTCCGCCATGCCTGTGGGATTGCGGTCGCGTGTGCCGGCGAAAATGACGTCTTCCATGCGCGACCCGCGCAGAGTCTTGGCCGACTGCTCGCCCAGCACCCAGGAGATTGCGTCCGCGATATTCGATTTGCCGCAGCCATTGGGGCCGATGATGGCGGCGATCCCTTCACCGTGAAACTTCAGCTCGGTGCGGTCGCAAAACGATTTGAATCCCAGAATTTGCAGTTTCTTGAGTTTGAGCAAAAGTCACTCCTTCGGGTACGGTTTATTTCCTCGGCGCTAGCATCTCTGCTGGCGTGCGTGTCTGCACGGAATCGGCTCCGCGTACGCTTTGGCTGGTCAACTGCAAATCCGTCGCGGGAGCCTGGCTCATTGGCGTCCTTACGCCGTCAATGTTAACTGCCAAGGTTCCTCTGCGACCGATTGCTGGAGCGCGATTCACAGAAACGTAATTTCGCACCACAGCGTTGACTCACTTTAACGGCGAATGAGGGGATGGGTCAAGTAGTAAAACACCACATATTGGGGTCCCATTCCGACCACCGCCGTCCATTGCACAGGGAGCGCAGCAATTCTGCACAAATCCACGGTAAGAATTAAGAAGGTAGGAGACCGCCAGAGCTACGACTACTCTAGCGCTGGCTGGGGACTGACGCAATGGCGAGTTGGATAGATTGGACGGTGGCGATTGCGGACTGGCCGGGAGTGAAAGCTGAGCCTTCAAGTCGGACCGGAAAACCCAACTCCCAGAGGCTGTTTCGGGCCTAGCTAAAATCCAACTGCTGCCGTCGCGACATTTGGATGAATCTCGATGACCTTGTCGATGCTCGTCAGCTTCAGAACCTGCTCGACATGACCCTGGGCGCACACTCGCATACTTCCACCGGCCTGCTTAAGCTTGCCGGCGCACATCACAATAATCCCGATGCCGGTGCTGTCAATGTGTGTGACTCCACTCAAATCGAAGACAACCTTCTTCTTGTTTTCGCGAACGAGGGTTTCGGTGGACCACTCCAGTTCCTTGCACTCGCGCCCCATCGTGATTTTTCCGGCGACTTCAAGAACCACGATGTCGGGCTCGATATTTTTGGTCTGAAGCGTCAGCATGGCGATGGTCCTTTCCAACTCTTGGAGGTGCGGTCTAACGAGTGTGGTTAGCGGAAGCCGCTAAACATGACTACATCCGTATCGTTGTAGCGGGAACGAGTGACGGCGAACTTCTTGCCATCGCGCGACCAGGCATAGGCGGACACAACCGCCGGCTCGGAATCGAAGTGGGTCAACTGCACCGGTGCGCCGCCAGCCAGCGGCTGCATGTACACGTTCATCGTATTGCCGGTCGTATTGTTGATGAATGTGAGCGCATGCCCATCCGGCGTCCATCCGAGCCGACTCCGATTGTAAGTGGAAGGCGCATCGATCTCCTGCACGAGTGCGCCGCCTTCCAGCTTTTGCACCACGAATTTCGACTTGGCGCTCGCTCCCTGTCCGTCGGTCTTGCCGTATAGAATCTCAGTGCCATCGGGAGAAGCTACAGGTCTGGCATCGGTTCTGGAGGCCATTTCCACTGGCGTTCCGCCGTCGATCGGAATCTTGTAAACATGATCCAATCCATCCGCGGCGATGCCAGAGTACAGAACCCATTTGCCGTCGGGCGTGCAGGAAGCTCCCGATTCCCATTTTCCGGAGGTAAGCTGCTTCACCTCTCCGGTTGCGGAATTCAGACGCCACAAGTGCATGGCGTTGTCTTCCTTCATGATCGGCACAATCACCGTTTCGTCTGGGCCGCAGGCTGCCGGTTCGTCCGTCCAGTAGTCATTCTCCAGCAGACGGACACGGTTCGATCCGTCGGCTCCAGTCACATAGCCATGGGCTGCGGAATCGGTTTGAATGAGTTTGCCGGTTGCAGTCCACGAAAGCGAGTAGCCGGTTGCTTGTTCGTTGGAGATCGGAGTCAGCTTCCGTTCCACCTTGTCATTGAGGACGGTGGGAGAATCGCTGACATATATCGTTGCCTGGGGGCGACCCTGGGTGGTCACGAATGACTTGCCGTCCGCAGTAACGCCGAGCGAGCCATACCGGCTCAAATCGTTGGTGATCTTGAACGGCTCCCCAGTGGGGTAAGGTTGAAACCATATCTGTGGGCGCAATCCAGTCGACTTTTCGCCCCCAATGAAGAATATGCCGGAACCATCGGGCAGCCATGCGACTTGGGCCACAAGAATGGGGAAAGGAAAGGTCTTGACTAGCTTGCCCTCAGGCGTAAGTACAAGAATGGACGAAATCACATTTTGTCCCAGTTCCAGGGCGCCCACGGCAATGAGGTCGCCGGAAACCGACCAGGATGGATCGGTATAAAATTGTTTGACGGTTTCGGGCCGGCGGAAGATGACTTTTTCATTACTGCCATCCGAGTTTGCCACCAACAGCTGATAGTCCGTCTTGTCTTTGATCGTCCGTCGGTACACCATGCGCTTGCCGTCGGGCGAAAATGCTACCGTGCTGGTTACATCGCTCACGATCTGCCGCGATGCCCCGCCCAAAGAAGGCACCGCATAGAGATTGATATTGTTGAGTTCGCCGGGTCGCCGTGCGCGTAGTACAGATAGTTGCCATCCGGAGTGAAAGTGGCTCCGGTGCCAAAGAAACCAGTCTGCGGCGGCACAACCGTGACTTCGCTGCCCGTGGTCACCTGTTTCACCCTGAGACTCCGTTCGCCTTCGCGCCGGACATACGCGATCAATCGCCCGTCGGACGAGATCGTCGCGATCCCGTTGGACTGTCCGTGCTCGGTCATTGGCCGAATGCTGACGTTGCGGGTGTCAATCGCCGGACCGCTGTGGCCGAAAAACTTATAGATTCCGAATCCGGCTGCGGCGAGCAGCAGTATGACAATGGCCGCCGCTGCGAAGACGACACTCTTGTGGCGGCCAGCTTCGGCGATTAAGACCGAACTGGACGATGGTGACGCGTCCCGAAGATGCGGACGATTGCGAGGGCGTGGTTGCGAGATGCCAGATCGGCCGGCCGCGATTGCCGAGGCGGATGGCGCCGCCACTGAACTAACAGCCGCTCGGAGAAGTTGCGCCGCTGACTGCCGGCGTCTCGTCGCTTCTTTGCGGAACGCGGCCCGATTCCGTCTCGCGCTTCAGCCGCTTCAAATCCGCCCGCATGTCGGATGCGTGCTGGTACCGCAGTTCGCGATCTTT
>CAWDPB010000007.1:0-11207 GCA_963804075.1 uncultured Acidobacteriaceae bacterium
GTTTGGCCTTCCACTTCGCCATTTCTGATTGCAGGCTGACTACGTCGGCGCTCTGAGCGGAATAAATTTTCTTGAGTTCGCGCGGATCAGCCTTGAGATCGTATAACTCGGGGCGCGGGGCCTCGATCAGCTTGGCATTCTGCTCCCGAAGTGCGCGCAGCGGCGCCCATCCCCAGCGCAAAGGGTAGTCGGTTTCTCCAAAGAGCGAACGGGAGTCGTGCGGAGCGGCGTTCTCGCTCATCAGCGGCACCAACGACTCACCGTTCAACTCAGCGGGCACCGGTGTGCCAGTCAAAGAAAGAACCGTGGGGAGAATGTCTGTGGTGCGGACTTGTCCGTCCACGACCAGGCCACGATGGCTATCGGGCAACTTGTCGATCAGCGGGACGTGAGTGTGGAATCATAAAGAAAGAGGCCATGGGTCTCTTCTCCATGTTCGCCCAAACCTTCGCCGTGGTCGCCAACAATAATAATGACGGCGTTCCGATAAGCTCCCGATTTCTTTAGCGTGGCGATGAAGTGGCCAAGAGCGGAATCGGCGTAGGCAATCTCGCCGTCGTAAGGATGCGTGGCGTATTTTTCCGAGAACGGCGGCGGCGGTTCGTAGGGATCGTGCGGATCGTAGAGGTGCATCCACATGAAACGCGGCGCTTCCGAGTGCGGACCTGCGGGATGGCGATCGAGCCAGTCTTCGGCATGGTCGACGACAGTTGCGGCGCGCCGTTCAACACGGCCCCACCGCTCCTTGGTCTCTGTCTTGGCAGGAAAGTTGTCGTAGAAATCGAATCCGCGGTCGAGGCCAGGCGAAAGTTGATTGCTGTCGAGAATGACCGCGCCGATGAATGCGGCCGTCTGATATCCACTCTTCTTCAGCAGCGCGGCCCAGGTCGCGTGCTGCGGTGAGAGCGGGATTCCGAAGTCGGTCACACCGTGCACGCTGGGCAACAGCCCGGTGAGGATAGTGGTATGCGAAGTATTCGTAATGGGGCTGTGCGTGTAAGCGTGCGTGAAGCGAACGCCGTCGGCGGCCAGGGAATCCAGCGTGGGAGTCTCGACGTCTTTGTACCCATAGCAACCCACGTGGTCCGCCCGCAGCGTGTCGATGGTGATGAGAAATACGTCGGGTTTCGAAGCGGGTTTGGCAGCTGGCAAAGACTGTGCCCAAAGAGCAGTCTGCGGGATCGTGGAGGCGAGAAAAAGTGCAATAAGAATGACGGCCCGGCGCGTCGAGAGTCGCTTCATCTGGGTCAGCGTATCACAAGGGATTGGCGCGGGCAGCGTGGCGCTTGCGATAAACTGTAGGCAACGTTCCAGGAAAATCCTAGGAAGACCTTGAATCGTAGAAGGCAAAGAATTCGGTGGAGTGCTCGCGCCCTTGCGCTCACCATCCTGATTCTATGTTCGGCAATTTCGTCCGTAGCCGCGCAAGCGAGCGCTAAACCGGCGGTCGACACGCACACTTCCGCACCAGCGCCTTTGAATGTCATTCTGATCACAATCGACACGCTGCGAGCTGATCACCTCGGGTGCTACGGAGATAAACAAATCAAGACGCCGAACATCGACGCGCTGGCGGCCGATGGAGCCCGCTTTGAGCGCGCGTTCTCGGTTGTTCCAGTAACGCTTCCCTCGCACACGACCATGCTCACCGGCACCTATCCGATGCTAAGCGGGATGCACGATTTCGGCGTGAACAAATTGAACTCGGCGCAGCCGACAATGGCTTCGGTGCTGAAACAGGCCGGGTATGCAACTGGGGCAGTCGTGGCGGCAGCGGTGCTTGATTCGCGGTTCGGGCTGAATCAGGGATTCGATTTTTACTACGACCACTTCGAGTTCAACCGTCTGGATGAGGCGAATCTCGACGAGATGTCGCGGCCTGGAAATGTCGTCGCCGACACGACACTCGATTGGCTGGAAAAGAACTGGCAGAAGAAATTCTTCCTGTGGATGCACTTGTACGATCCACACCTTCCCTATAACCCGCCGGAGCCTTACCGGACCGAGTATGCCGGCCGGCTCTATGACGGCGGCATTGCGTTTGCGGACGAGCAAGTGGGCCGCCTGGTGCGGTTTTTGAAAGAGAAGGGTATCTATCAGAATTCAATCATTGTGCTTGCGGGCGATCACGGCGAGGGCCTGGGTGAGCATGGGGAAAAAACACACGGGTTCTTTATCTACAACTCCACCATGCACGTGCCGCTGATTATTCGCGTGCCGGATGCTGCGCACGGGAAAACTGTATCGGATTTGGCTTCGCTGGTGGACTTGATGCCTACGGTTTTGGACGCCGTGGGCGTGGAGATTCCGGCGCAAGTGCAAGGGAAAAGCTCTGCTAGCATCGCTTCGCGCAGCCGAGCCCGAGACAGCGGCGGCACGCGAGCGGACCGTGTACGGTGAAACTTTCCTGCCGCGCATTCATTTCAACTGGAGCGAACTGCGTGGCGCGGAAAATGCGAAATATCACTTCATCGACGCACCCAAGCCCGAGCTGTATGACGTAACCAGCGATCCATCGGAAAAGCACAATCTGCTCGGCGAGAAAAAAGCGGTGGGTGAGGAGATGCGTGCCAAGCTGCTTGCCCTGATCCGCGAGTACAGCGCCGGAAAGGAATTGGCGGAGAAGACGGGCCTGGATCCGGCGCTGGTGGAGCGTTTGAAGTCGCTGGGGTACGCAGCATTTTCGGGCGGCGGCGATCCGACCATCAGCAGCCGGGATCTGCCGGACCCCAAAGATCGGATCGAAGCGTACGAGGAATTCTCCGATGCAATGGCCGCCAGCCAGCACGGGCGCTATCAGGAATCGGTCGAGGATCTGAAAGCAATGATCAAAACGGAGCCGAATTCGGTTCCGGCCCACTACATGCAAGGCCTGAACTACTACCGTCTGAAGATGTATGCCGACGCGGTAACGGAGTTGCAGAAGGCGGTGGAGTTGAGCCCCGATTACGCGCTCGCGGTTTTCAACCTCGGGATGGCCCAGGCGCACGCCGGACAGATCGACGAGGCCATTGGAACGTTGCGGCGGGCGCTTGATCTGGACGGAACCAACTTCGATGCCGCTTTCAATTTGGGCGTAGCGTACGTACAAAAACAACAGCTGGAACAAGCGGCCGATGCATTTCGAAAATCGGTGACGATTTATCCGGACCTGGCGCGCGGCCATCGTGCACTGGGAGAGACGCTGCTCTACCTCGGCAAAGCGGATGAGGCCATCGTCGAATTGCGACAGGCGGTGCAATTGGCGCCGGACGAGCCACAGATGCATGAATCGCTGGCAAAAGCTCTCGATGCGAAAGGATTGACCGCCGAGGCCGCAGCGGAAAGGGAACGGGCACAGCGGCAGGCTTCGCCGCAATAGAAATATGGTGACGGGCCGTTCAATTCTGATTTTGCTGGCAGTGGCGGCAGGAGTTTCTGCATTGGGGCAAGGAGCGCCGGCAGCGCGGAAAAATGCTGGCGTGCCCCGATCTCCCAAGCCATCGGTCATATTGATCACCATCGATACTGTGCGCGCCGATCACGTCGGCTGTTATGGCGCGGCCAGTGTCAAGACTCCCACCCTGGACGGCCTGGCACGCGATGGAGTGGTATTCGAACGCGCCATTTCGCAGGTGCCACTGACTTGGCCTTCCCACGCGGTAATTCTCACCGGAACCTACCCTTTTCAGAATGGAGTGCAGGATTTCACAGGACAGCCATTGGCGCCGCAGTTCCGGTCGGCGGCGCAGGCATTCCATCAGGCAGGTTACGCGACCGGAGCGGTAGTCAGCGCGTTCGTGCTGGACCGAAGCTGGGGACTCGCCCGCGGCTTCGATTATTACGACGACGCCTTTGCGACATCCGAGTTCGCCACAAAAGACATTGGCCTAGTCGAGCGGCGTGCGGGGGACAGCGTGCAGCATGCGATTACTTGGTTAAAGAGGACCCCGAAGCGGCCGTTTTTCCTGTGGCTCCATCTTTATGACCCGCACAGCCCGTACGATCCGCCCGAGCCGTTTCGCAGCGAATATAGCGGCCATCTCTATGACGGCGAGATCGCCTATGCCGACCATGAACTCGGCCGTCTGATCGCGTGGCTCAAGTTGAATCGTCTTTATGATTCGTCGTTAATCGTCATGCTCAGCGATCATGGAGAATCCTTGGGCGAGCACGGCGAAGATGAGCACGGATTCTTTGTTTACAACTCGACCGTTCATGTTCCGCTGATCGTGAAACCGCCCGCGGGTAGCGGGATTGCTGCCGGCCGGAAGAGCGAGCCAGTCGAAACGGCGGCGGTCGCTCCAACACTGTTGCAATTGGCGGGCGTGAAGGATCCGATTGAAGCGCAATTTCAGTCACCATCGCTTGTGAGCGCACAGAGCGGCACAGAGCCAGCGTATAGTGAGACGTTCTATCCGCTCAATTCGTTCGGATGGAGTCCGCTGCGCGCGCTTGAAAGCGAGAAGTTTCACTTTATCGATGCGCCCAAGCCGGAGTTGTACGACTTGGCGAGCGACCCGAAAGAGACGCATAACATCGCGGGCGATCAGCCGGCGACCGTGACTGTGATGAGAGAGAAGCTGCGCACACTGGCCGTGCGCAATCCCTTTCAAGGACAAGGGGGCGCGGCAAATCAAAATGCGGGAAGTCTGGCTCCCGAGGCGCAGGAAAAACTACGCGCGCTCGGCTATTTCGGATTCCGCGCCGCGGTTTCGACAGAGGCGCTAAAGAACGGGCTGCCCGATCCGAAGGACAAAATCGGAGAGTTTAACTCGATTCTGAAAGCGGGGGACCTGTACCAGCAAAACCGTGACGATGATGCGATCGCGCTCTTGCGCCCACTCCTGGAAAGAGATCCGCAGCTGTACGTGATTCCCTTCATGCTCGGCGAGTCGGAACTGCGCGCGCAGCGCTGGAAGGAAGCAGCGGAACAACTCTCTCACTGCCTCGATCTAAATCCCAACTTCGATAACGCCATGACCGGATTGGCGCTGGCGCTCTCGAAGCTTGACCGCACAGAAGAAGCGCGTCAATGGCTCGATAAAGCAACGCAGAGCAATCCGGCGAACTACCGCGCATGGTATCAAAAGGGATTGCTGGATCAAGCTGGCGACTCTAAGTCCGCGCAAGCAGAGTACCAGAAAGCGATTGCCATTCAGCCAAATTTCGCCCCCGGCCAGCGCGAAGTTGGTATGAATCTCTTTACCCTGAAGGACTACAGTGCGGCCGCGCTCCATCTGGAAAAAGCGATTGAACTTGGACTCGACACCGCCCGCACCCACAACTACCTCGGCATCTGCTACGCACAGACAAAGCGCGTGTCAAAGGCCGTTCGCGAGCATCGACGGGCCATCGAGCTCGATCCCAAGCTGGCTGAGGCGCATTTGAATTTGGGATTCGACTACGAAAAGCTCGGCAACAAGAAAGACGCAGGCGCAGAGTATGCGCAAGCATGTCAACTCAGCGAGTCTATGTGCAGGTTGGTCCAGTCACGTCCTACCCAGCAAGACTAATTTGGGGCGTCAGCGGGAGATTTAGCACTGGGCGCGGTACTGCTTGACGTCTCCAATCGTTGCAGCAATCGTTGTGCCTGGTCCCTGAGCTGGCCGGATGGAAATGCGCTCAGGAAAGCGTGGAGTTGTCCCATGGCGTCGGCCTTCTTGCCTTCCTTCAAAAACAAATTGACCAATTGCAGGCGTGGCTGCGCCATGGAAGGATCCAGCCGGATGGCCTCCTGCAATACCGCTTCCGCCTCGGGCAGCCTTCCGGCGCGCAAATCCAGCGTGCCCTGCAAGAACTTCCCGAAGGCTGAATCCGGCTGCCTGCGAAAGCCATCGTCGAGATGATTCTGTGCGCTCCCGAGTTGGCCCCTCAGGATGCACACATTGGCGAGGTTGAAATACGCTTCGCCGTCGTTCTGGTTCAATTTCAATGCCGCCTCAAACTGGCCTTGCGCGGATTTGAAATCGCTTCTGCTAAGGTAAGCTGCGCCAAGATTGTTGTGAGCGGGATAAAAATCGGGTGAATTCTCAAGCGCTTTCAAGTAGTGCTCAATCGCTTCGTCGGATCGGCCGGCATGATCGGCACTTACACCTTTCTCGAACTCCTTGAGAGTTTTCTTTGGGAATTCGTGCTTGTATTCGGCGGAGTCCACCAACGCTGGGTTACTGCCCGGGACTCTCCCCGGCAAGGGATCCCTCTTTCCGTTCTTCCGCGGTGTGAGAACTACCTGCACAAAGTTCATCGGCGCGCTTGCCGGATTGACGCCGACGGCCAAACTGAAGGGCTCGTACGCATCGTCGCTCACCGTGACCTGATAAGGATTCCCGACCAGGTCCGAAAATCCGAAGCGGCCCTGGCTATCGGTATACGTGCTGGCTATCACGTCGCCACGCGTCTCGAGCGAGACCAGCACCGGATGGTCCGGAATCTCGCCCCGCCCCACCCGTACATCGCCAACAATCTTTCCCGCTCCCGCTCCTTGCGCATAGAGCTGGCCGAGCGCTCCCAGAAGCATGAACGATACGAACCAAAAAACGCTGGAGCCTCTGGGCATAGCGTCTCCCCGCCCCGCACGTCAAGAGACTTGGAAATGAAAAAGAGGCTTGTTCCCGAAATTCGAGAACAAGCCTCGGATGCTGACCTGCGCAGACTAGAAGCTCAATTTAAGTCCCATTTGCAGATTGCGGGCGTTAAGCGTTCCGCCTGCCTCTCCAAACAACGGGTCGTCCAGGCTATTGTGCTGGCTGAACGCACTGCCGTTGGCGAGAATGAAGTTAGCGCGGTTGAAAACGTTGAACCCTGCCGCTTCAAACTTCAGGTTGAAACGCTCCGTCAATTTGAAGTTCTTGGCGAGCGTCATGTCGGCGCTCCATTGCCCTGGTCCAACGAATGTGTTGCGCCCGAGGTTGCCGACACAAGCCAGGCAGGGAGCTGAGAGGGTTGGGAAGCCTGGGGCTGAATAATTAGCGGGCCCTGTGCCATTGAAGAAAGCGAACCCATTGGGCGAATTCGCAGGCCACCCATTCGCCCATGCGGATCGGGACGGGCTGAAGTGCTCGATGCTGCTGTTCGGCCGATCTACGCCGGGGAACTGACCATCCAGCGTCCACTCGCCGCCGGTGTTGACGCAAGCACCCGAGTTAATTCCTGCCTGGCTGCAATCGCCGGTCAGATTTGCGCCTGTAAGGCGCGTGTAAGGCGACCAGTGCGGCCCGCTCTGGAATGACCAGATGCCATTCAAGCTCCAACCGCCGAGTGCCGCACCCATCGGTCCATGCAGATTCTGGCCCGGCAACAGATACACGTAGTTGAACACCAGTCGGTGGCGGATATCGAAGAGCGAGTTGCTGCGGTCCAGCCCCGGATTATTGGTATCGGTGCTGTACCCATCCCCGCCCGCGCCGCCTGCCGCCGAGGTGGCCGAATCGTGCCACGACGACCCGTCGTCGATAGCGTGGCTATAGGTGTAGTTGACGTTCGCCGTCAGGCCATGGCTCGTCTGCTTTACAAGCGATAGCTGAAAAGCACTGTAGTTCGAATTCACCGCGTTCTGCCACTCGCGCAGTACACCGTAGTTAGGGTTCGGGAAGCCACCTAATCCGGTGATCGTCTGTCCGAAGTTATTTGTCACGGTCTCCCCGGCCGGTAGTACGCCGCCGATCGCGCGGTTGAGTTGCTGCGAACGGAAGAGCCTGTGTCCAGCCGTACCCACATAATTTGCCTTTATGACCGTCTTTGGGGCAATCTCGTGCTCCATCCCAAAGAAGAA
The DNA here is from genome assembly GCA_963804075.1 of uncultured Acidobacteriaceae bacterium. Classification (GTDB taxonomy): domain Bacteria; phylum Acidobacteriota; class Terriglobia; order Terriglobales; family Acidobacteriaceae; genus Acidiflorens. The sequence goes on from CAWDPB010000007.1 coordinate 7,754, forward strand.
GTTGTAAACATAGGGATCTTTAATACCCTCCGGAGGGACGATTCCGGTAAGAAGGGCAGCGTCGATGTTGCCTCCATACCACCCCGAAAGGTTACCCTGGGCTTGCGCGCCCACACCTTGGCCGGGATTGGTTGCATTCCCCGCTCCGGTATAGATTGGATCAACGCCGGGTGCCTTGGTGCAGGTTCCGCCGCTACAAACCGTAGGACCGTAGATGACCGTTCCTGGTATGCCCTCGATCGGTCCAACCGCATTAAAGGAGTAGTACGGGAGATTCCAGCGAGAGTTCGAGAGCGGGTTGTATAACGTGCCCTCGTAAGAAATGCCGAAACCACCGCGCAGTGCTGTCTTGCCGTTGCCGAAAATATCCCACGCGAAACCTACGCGTGGACCGAAATCGTGGAACTGATTCGGGCCGAGACTCGATGCGCTCGCAAAGCCGCCCGGGCCGCAAATTCCCGCTAGAGTTTGCGTGTCGGGGATAATAGTCGCCGGATCGCAACCGGGACTTCCCAGCGGAACGTTGGCATCCGCCACCTCTCCGGCGATTCCCGCGATCGTGGCCGACGGCGGCCCAAACTTGAAGGTTGTGGCCAGACCGTCCTCTTCTGTATGCCGCTTATAGAAATCCCAGCGCAAGCCAAGGTTGAGCGTTAAGCGCTTCGTGGTTTTCCAGTCATCCTGGAAATACGCGCCGACTTCCCAATTTCGCCAATGGCGTTCGTTGCTGGACAGCTCTGGATTGGGATTGGCGTTCAACGTCGAATTCGTGCAGGGAACCGCCGTACATAAATCGGGATTCACGCCCGCCGCCTCCCCGCCAGGCGCATCCGCCGCGAAATAAAGCGGGTCGTTGAAGTAATAGTTCGGGCGCGCAACGTTGAACACGCTGTTTTCCAGGTTCCTGCGCAGGTCGGCTCCGATCTTCAGATTGTGGTTGCCGCGCGTGATCGACACCATGTCGCCGTAGGAATATTCGTGGTCTTTGAAGGCCTGCGGATATCCGCTATAGGAACCGAATCCGGTCACGTTGTCCAGGAAAGTGACCTGTGGAACACCCGGCAAATTCGGCGTAATACGCGTGTTGTTTTGTGTGTATCCCAGTTTGAATTCATTCAGGATTGTGGGCGAGAAAGTATGCACCCAACTGGCCTGCGCGTTTTGGAAGTAGTCATTGTTGGGATTGGTAAAACCACGCGTGCAGTTCGTATTACAGTTCAGTCCACCAAAAGCGTCCTTGTTGTGGTCGTAATTCATGGAAATGTAAGCGCGATTGTTGTTGTTCCAGTTGTAGTCGAGGCGCCCCATTCCTTCGTTTCCGTTGGTCAAATTTCCCAGGAGCTGCGCTTGCGCGCCGAAAACAGCCGTGCTGTTGTAGAGGAACGGCGCTGCGCGATTGGCAGTTCCGGGCGTTACGGACAACGTGCAGGTTCCAAGCGGGTTACCGGATTGTGAGGCGTTTGTAACGTCCTGAGCTGTAACTCCCAAAACAGGTATCAGCTGCGGAGCGATGGCTGAATTACATAGATACCCGGTGTAATCGGGGGTCGCATTTATGTAGTTCGCGGGAACAAACGAATCCAGCGTGGTGCCGCTTGCGGTTCCAACAACGGAAGGCGCGAAGTTCTTATAAAGCAGCGCCGCCACCGAGTTGGGCGCTCCGTTTTCCACCGCAGTTCGGAAGTCTGGCGATTCCACCGTAATTGGCGACGGCGGACTTGTGGTCTTGAACCGATCGCCCTGGTACGCCCCGAAGAAGAACAGTTTGTCCTTCAGGATGGGGCCCCCTACCGTTGCGCCAAACTGATTGAAATGCAATGGCGGCCGCGCCGCACCCTGCTGGTTGAGGAAGAAAGCGTTGGCATCTAGATCGTTGTTGCGCAGATACTCCCACACGCTGCCATGGATAGCGTTCGAGCCGGACTTTGTGACCAGGTTGTTGACGGTGCCCGCGCTGCTTCCATACTGCGCGGACATGTTGAGCTGCAACTGCTGGAATTCTTCAACCGTGTCCTGGATTGGCGTGTTGTTTGCGCCGCCGCTCAGATCCTTATTCGATTCGCCGTTGATAAGAAAGCCATTGAAGTCTTCGCGGACTCCGTTGACCACCGTGCCGTGTCCGGCTTCCATCATGAGTCCGTTCACGTTGACCGCGCCGGGCGCTTGCTGCATCAGGTCGTATACGTTGCGGCCATTCAGCGGCAGGTTGGCAATTTCGGTAGAACTCACCGTGGTAGCCAGCTTCGAGTCGTCGGTATCCACCGCCGCCGCTTCGCCGGTCACTTCGATGACCTCGGACGCTTTACCGATTTGGAGCTTGAAGTCAACGTGCGCGATTGTGCCGGCATTGAGCGCCAAGTTGTTATTGGAACTGGTCTTAAACCCAGGCGCTTCGACCGTCAGGGAGTAGCTGCCAACCGGCACCGAGTTGAACACATAATTGCCGCTCGCATTCGTACTCGCGGAGGTGCTCAAATCGGTGGAGGAATTCTTGATCGTCACCTTGGCATTGGCCACGGCGGCGCCGCTGGGATCGGTAACGGTACCGGCAAACTGACCATTCTGAACCTGGGCAAATGCGCTGAAGCTCAACGCCAGCACGGCGATAACTGCGAAGCAGAACTGCAATCTTTTCATCGTCTCCCCCTGAAAGCTATCTCGCGAATTGTCGTTCCCTGTACGGGTTGTTCCGGTTCTGTCTGAGGTCAAGGATGTCTATATAGTGCTTTTGGGTTAGCGTGGCACTTGTCGCACCAAACGTAATGTGCTTATTTGTCAATCAGTTAAATGGGAAAATCACAGGAAAATTATGATAAACAGAATGGCAGTAGCGCGCAGATTCCAAATTTGGTAGAGCTAGCGAGGCGGGCGGTCCGGATTGGATCCGCTCGCCGTGGGTGCCGGTGAGCTACCGCCCTCTTTCAGAACCAATTCCTGGTCGGCCGCCTGAGGACCAAGCCGATCCACCTGGCCACTCGGCCAGCGCACAACGATGGAGTCGACACGGGTCGCCGCTCCAAGTCCGAAATGCAACCTTGGATCGCTGGCACTTTCAAAGCTGCTGTTAGTCCGCACCTCGGAATACTGTTTGAAACCAGCGGCGGTAATTTCAACCTGGGCGCCGAAGCCGTCGCGGTTCGACTTTTGTCCAATCGTCTTAAGGCGCAGCCAATGCCCGGGATTGGAAACTTCGTTCCGCAGCAAAACCGGCGAGCCGTCCATATTGGTGAATAGCAGATCCATGCGGCCGCGGTTCCAGAAATCGGCAGCAAGAGCGGCGCGGCCTATGTATTTCTTCGCCAGCGCCGGGCCGGACTTTTCTCCGATCTCCTCAAATTTCCCGACCTTTGATTTGTCGGCATTGGATTGGTAGCCAAGATTGTGAAAAGAAAAGGCCGCTCGGCATAGCCATGCCAGGTTGTCACATGGAACTGAACCAAGTACAGGACATAAC
>CAWDPB010000008.1:0-6731 GCA_963804075.1 uncultured Acidobacteriaceae bacterium
GCCCATCATACAACAGTTGCTTAGGCCCTGCCTCTTTAACCGCGGCCAAAATGATGCCTTTCAGTTATTTTATGAACTCTAACGACGCCATTATGGTTGAAAAAGGCGCCTACAGCTTTAAAGATAAAGCACTTAAAGAGCACGACACTCTACAGCAGCATATTTATTATGATCATGCCTGGATGCTGTTTAACCGTTTAGCCAATAAATGGAGGCCTGATTAACGAACAACAAGAAATGCGGCCATTTTACAGGCCAGTTCGAGGCATGCCTGACGCAGGTTTATCCAGACAAGCGGGTGTATGAGTTCGAACTGTGTGCAGGTACAGGCTGACAATATCCATGCCGCTATCATGGCGACTGATAGTTTCACCTGCCCCCAAAACGGTAGTCCTTTGAACCCCATCACTTATACGAGCTCTTCGATAGGTATCGTTGATTCATTTTTCTGGCTACTGCCTGCATCGCTGGGCCCGGTACCTGATACCTCCCGCGATCAGAGTTCTATCACGGAGCAGTTTACAGCGCAGGGGTCTGACAGTATCGGGCTGATAGTGACAGACCAGTTTGGACTGTGCAGGGATACCGCATGGAAACCTGTACACGTGTTTACCCCTGTCGCAAATTATGGCCTGCCCAATGCTGCCAGGAACATCTTTCTCCTGCCCGCCTGTACCTTTATGCCTGATAGACAGCTCAAAGAATAATATCTGTAGTTTTCAATATATCCTGGGCGATGGCACGTCGGATACTGCGGAAAATCCATGCCACATATGGGCATATGCCGGGGTATATCCTATCACTCAGATAGTCACCTCCTGCCATGGGTGCAGTGATACAGTCACCAAATATACTATTACCATAGCAGGGCCGTCCGTAACCACGACAGTCAATAGCAGTGGTGGATGCCCTTGTACCACTATCACATGGACGGCTATCTCTTCAGGGACGGACACGCTCTTTTTCACCTCCGATGGCGGACTCCTTCATGTTCGGCACATCGTCATTCTGGCAAGGCGTTGACGTGCAGGGCGAGCAACTGAGCTGCGTGATTATCGATCGCCTGCCGTTCGCCGTGCCCAGCGATCCAGTCGTCGCCGCGCGCGTCAAAGCAATCGACCGTGCAGGCGGAAACGCCTTCAGCGATTACCAGGTGCCGAGCGCGGTGATTACCCTCAAACAAGGCTTTGGACGGCTGATCCGCTCGCTGCATGATCGCGGGCTGCTCGCTGCTCGATAATCGCATTCTGAAGAAATCGTATGGAAGAGTATTCGTGGAGAGCCTGCCGAACTATAAGAAGACCACGGATCTGAAGAAAGTAGAAGAGTTTTTCGGGGTGGATTTATCCAACTGAGGCCCGACCAGTCTGCCTGCTTCAGTTAACGATGGGTATTTCCACTTCGCCTTCCAGATAGAACACGCAGGAACCCTCCAACTCTATCCGGTTGCCCACGAGCCGGCAGACAATCTCTCCGCCTCGCCGGGAGGCTTGAAAGGCGCGCAATTCCGGCTTGCGCAATCGTTCGCTCCAGTATGGCGCCAACATGCAGTGGGCAGCCCCGGTGACGGGATCCTCCGGAATACCCTTGGCTGGCGCGAAGTAACGACTGACGAAGTCGTAAGTTTCGTCCCCCGGCGCGGTGACGATAACACCGGGGCGGTCGAGGCGAGCGATCGCTGACATGTCGGGAGCGAGTGCACGCAAAACCTGAGCATCAGCCAACACAACCATGTAATTGAAGGCGTTGACTAGAACCTCCGCGGGTGCAACGGCGAGTGCCTGTGTCAGTTCTGTCGGTGCGGGAATGGGCTGAGACGAGCGCGCCGGAAAATCCATGACGTAACCCGTACCGGTGCGGCTCACCGTCAATAAACCACTCGCCGTATGAAAGAAAACCCGCTTACGGCCGGGTACAAGGCGCTCCATAACGACAGCGGCGCTTGCCAGGGTAGCATGGCCGCACAGCGGTACTTCCAAGACAGGCGTGAACCACCGCAGGCGATAGTCGTTGCCTTGACGGACTAGAAAAGCCGTTTCGGCCAGATTATTTTCGGCAGCAAGAGCCTGCATCAGGGAATCGGCAGGGAAATGCTCCATTGGAATCACCGCCGCAGGGTTTCCCGCAAACAGGCGGCCTGCAAAGGCATCAAGCTGAAAGATCGAGGCGCGCACTACTCTTCCGCTACGGCTTCTTTTCCGACCAGCACCTTCAGGTGCGTAGTCACATCTTTGTGTAGCTTGATCGGCACAATGAATTCGCCCACTGACTTGAGCGGCTCGTGCAGCTGAATCTTGCGGCGATCGATGTGGAAGCTCTTTCTCTCCAGAGCCTCGGCAATATCGCCCGCCGTCACCGATCCGAACAGCTGATCGTTCTCGCCCGACTTGCGGGTGAACGACACTTCCAACCCGTCGAATTGCTTCGACAGCTCTTCAGCCTCCGATTTTTCCTTCGCCGAACGCCGAACGGATGCGGCCTTCATCTGCTCAATGACGGCTTTATTCGCGGCATTGGCTTCAATCGCCAGCTTCTTGGGCAGCAGAAAATTCCGCCCGTATCCCTCCGCGACCTTCACCACCTCGCCGCGATTCCCGAGCTTCGCTACATCTTCCTTCAGAATGACTTCCATTCGATAACTCCTTGAGATCGTCGTTAGTCGCTGGTCGTTGGTCGTTCGCAAAATCCCGGTCCATCAAAGCGTCTTCCTCGGGCACACCGCGGACGACTAGCGACCGGCGACCAACGACGCTTTCAAACCTACTGTGCGCGTCCCGCGAACGGCAGCAATGCAATATTGCGCGCCTGCTTGATCGCCCGCGACAGTCTGCGCTGGTGCGGCGTGCATACGCCCGTCAGCCGGCGCGGCGTGATCTTGCCGCTTTCCGCCGAAACAAACTGAGCCAGCAAGCGTACATCCTTGTAATTGACTGCCTCGATTTTTTCGACGCAGAATTTGCAAACCTTCTTCCGCCGGAAATACTTGCGTCCGCCTTCACGGGGACCGCCGGGGCCACCCGCACGCGGACCGCGCGGTCCGCGATCGCCACTGCGCTCGGGCCGTCCTTCGCCGCGGGTTTCCCCGCCGCTCGCCGCCGGTGCTTTCGTTTCGTCTGCCATAAAGCTCCTTCAAACCTAAGAATGTTGTTAGTTCCCGATTGTGCGGACTGTGTTGATCATATGGGGATGGGCTCAGCCCATCCAAACGGAGCAAGGCTCGTTTCCGCCGTTAGACGACTGTCGGTGCAGGCTCCGCGCCCGCTTCCGGAGTCGCCGCTACCACCGGTGGAGGCGCAGGTGCAGCCGGCATCGCACTTGTCTTCTTGCGCGCGTCCCGCAGCTTCTTTACCTTGTCCAGCCGCTTCAGTTCCTCATCCATTCGCACGGTGATGAACTTGACCACTTGTTCCGTCACACGCAGCCGGCGTTCCACTTCGTGAACAACGGCGCCAGGTCCCTCAATCATGAAAAGCACGAAAATTCCTTCGTGGAATTTGGCGACCTTGTAGGCAAGACGGCGCTTGCCCCACACTTCCGTCTTCGCCGTGCCGCCCGCCGATGTCACCGACGATTCCAGCGTGGAAATCAGCTTGTTCAGATCTTCTTCCGGCATATCCGGCCGGACGATGAACATCAATTCATAGATACGATTCATTCGTTTTTCTCCAAAACTCAGTGGTCAGTGGCCGCGTGATCGGTGACCAGTAACCGCAATCAATTTCTGCTAACTAGCCACTGATCACCAATCACTGGCCACCTTCTTCCGGCTCATTCTTGCGATTAAACCGGTTCATCGCCGCTGCCGGACCCTCTTTCAAAATCACATCAACCGCTTGCGCCGCCGCGTCGAGCATCTCGTCCACGGCCGCGTCCTGCGCTTTGCGAAACGGCGTCAGAACATATTTCGCGCCGTCGCTTACCTTGTGGTCCGGCCCAATTCCAAGCCGAATCCGCAGAAACTCATCCGTCCCGAGCGCACCCAGAATGGATTCCATCCCGTTGTGCCCCGCCGTCCCGCCGCGCTGCTTGATGCGCATCGTGCCAAACGGCAGGTCGAGTTCGTCGTAAATCACAATCAGGTCCGACTTGCACCTCGACCTGATGTTCCGCAACCAGTTCACATCACCGAAAGCCCACTCAGGTTCATGTAGGTTTCCGGCTTAGCCAGCACCAGTGGCGTATCGGCGATTATCGCCCGCGCCGTCAGCGCGCGGCACTGGCGGTTCCTTACTTCAATCCCAAGGCCGTTCGCGATCCGGTCGATCGCCAAAAAACCCAGATTATGCGGCGTGAACTGGTATTCGATTCCGGGATTGCCCAAACCGACGATCAGTTTCACGCTGATTCGCTTTTCGCTCTCTAGCTTGCTCGCTGATCGCGGCTGTCGTCGCAGCAAATGTTCGCACCGATCAGCGAGGACGCAAGCGAGACCTCGCTCGCTCTGTGAGGCATCGAAGCTCGAAGGCCCACCGAACAATTTATTTCTTCTCTTTCTTCTCGGCCTTGGGCTCGGCCTTGCCCTTACCCTTATCTTCGGCAGCCTTCTTCACCTTCGGCTTCCTGCTTGCCCTTCTTGATGACTTCGGGCTCAGCCGGACGGCGCCGCTGCGTCGGCCACGGCTTCCGGTGCGGCTACAACTTCTTCCTTAACCGACGTGACGTGGGCGATCATCTGATGCGGGTCCGTCAGGAACTTCAGCTTGTCGCTGTGCGGCACGTTCTCGACGCGCACTTCCATGCCGAACATCAGGTGGCTGATATCCACATCGATCGCCTTCGGAATATCCGCCGGCAGGCACTCGATCTCGATCTCGCGCAGCAGTTGCTCCAGAATGCCGCCCTCTTGTCTTCACGCCCGCGGCTTCGCCCTTCAGCACGATCGGCACGGTCACCGTGCAGTTTCTTGTCCATGGCGATACGCTGCATGTCCACGTGCAGCAAGCGTCCCTTGATCGGCTCGTATTGCCAGTCGACGATCATGGCCTTCACCCGATTGCTGTCGAGCGCAAGGTCGAAAATCGTGTTGTGCCCGCTCTCCGAGCGCAGAATCCGCAGCACCTGCCGCGGATCCACCGCGACCGGCGCCGCTTCGCTTCCGCCGCCATACAAAACCGCGGGAATTTTTCCTTCCACGCGCACCCTGCGCGCGGCATTCTTGTTTCCCGGTTCGCGCGTTCTGCGCTTCCAATATGCTGATATCCGTTGCTGTCGCCATAATTCGGTTCCTATCTTCTATTTTCAAATCAGATAAATAATTTGCTGACTGAAGTCTCTTCGTGATTTGCCTGGATCGCCCGCCCAATCAGGCCCGCGATCGAAAGCACCGTAATCTTGCCGCCTTTTTCGGCGCGCGCCGCATCCGCCTCGGCCGTCAGCGGAATCGTGTTCGTAACCACCACTTCCTGGATCACCGAATCGGCAATGTTCTGCACCGCCGGCCCCGAAAGCACCGCGTGCGACGCGCAGGCATACACCGTCGTCGCGCCATTTTCCATCAGCGCCGCCGCCGTTTTCACCAGCGTTCCCGCCGTATCGATCAAGTCGTCGATGATCAGACAAGTGCGCCCGTTTACGTCGCCGATCACGTGCATGATTTCGGCCACGTTCATCTCCACGCGCCGTTTATCCACGATGGCCAGCGCCGCATCCACTTTCTTCGCGAAGAACCGCGCCCGTTCCACGCCGCCCGCGTCCGGCGAAACCACCGTCAGGTTCGGCAGGTTCAGCTTCTTAAAGTGATCCACCAGCACCGGCGATGCGAACAAATGGTCCACAGGAATATTGAAAAAACCCTGCAACTGCGGCGTATGCAAATCCACAATCAGCGCCCGATGCGCTCCCGCCGAGGTCAGCAGATCGGCCACCAGTTTCGACGAGATCGGGCTCCGCGGCTTGTCTTTCCGGTCCTGCCGCGCGTAGCCAAAGTACGGAACCACCGCCGTAATGCGCCGCGCCGAAGCGCGCTTCAGCGCGTCAATCATCAGCAGCAATTCCATCAGGTGCATGTCCACCGGACGGCACGTCGGCTGCATCACGAACACGTCGCAGCCCCGCACGTTCTCCTGAATCTGCACATAGCACTCGCCGTCGGCGAAGCGCGTCACCTGCGCCTGTCCGCGCGGCATTCCCAGAAACTGGCAGACCTCGTCGGCCAGCGGCGCATTCGCCGTGCCACTGAAAATCTTGAACTTGTCGTCAGCGCGCGCGCGCTGCGGTTTGCGTTCCGGCTTCTCATCCACCATCGGCTTTTTCTTTTCCGCGGTCGTAGTAGCAGTCGCCATATCTTCAAGTCTCAGGTCTAGGTGTCAGGTCTCAGGCGTCATTCGCAGGTCCTCAGAGGGCTCCGTCAGGTTTTCCTGAGACCTAACACCTGACAACTGAGATCTGAATATTTTGGCTGGGCCGCTAGGATTCGAACCTAGACAAAGTGCTCCAAAGGCACTTGACCTACCATTAGTCGACGGCCCAAAACATCAGTGGCTGGTGGTCAGTGATCAGTGGCAAGCCTAACCACCGTTTCCTTTAGTATGCCGAACTCCGGCCCTCCAGCAAACAACAAACTTGGACAACGGCCCGACGGACTATGCGACCGACACCGACCAGCGACCGCTTCCGAAACTCCCGCCGCGTCAAAGTCCGCGTCGCCACTGCTCTCAATCCCCGCTTCTCAGACGCTCCGCCGCTCTACAGCCTCGCCCGCGGACCCGAGCTGAAGAGCTTCAATCCCGACC
>CAWDPB010000009.1:0-26773 GCA_963804075.1 uncultured Acidobacteriaceae bacterium
AACGGACGCTCCCTGCCGCGGCTCTATATTCCGGAGGGCGGCACGTCGCTCGAAGAAGTGGAACGCGCGATGGTGGAACTCGCCATGAAGCAGGCGGGCAACAATCAGACACACGCCGCCAAGCTGCTCGACATCAGCCGCGACGCTTTGCGCTATAAGCTGAAGAAATTTGGCCTGGGCCAGGCCGACGATCAGGAAGCGGAGACGTCGCAGAAAGAAGTAGGGTAGAGGGAACCCGCGAAGAGGCACGGTAAGGTAAGCCCGGCGGGTCAGTCGAAGCAGGGTAAGGTTGGACTCAAGGGTGGAACTCCAGGAACAATGTCATCTTGAGCGGAGCGGCTGCAAAGCAAAGCGCAGAGGAGTCGAAAGATCTCTGCCGCTATCAAGCCGCACGCCTCGTGCACCGGTAGTGTAGAATTTCAGAGTCAACCCCCACGTTGCCATCTCGGGCAGCGGATCTCGTCGGGACGTAGCGCAGCCTGGTAGCGCACTTGCTTGGGGTGCAAGGGGTCGCGAGTTCAAATCTCGCCGTCCCGACCAATTTCATTTCAAATTTCGTTTCAGAGGTTTACGCGGAGAAGTCACGCCTACCGTGTCGTTTTAAATCAATGAGTGCTATCGCGACGTTTCGCCAACAATCCACGACCAGAGTACACTCTGTAGCAAAATGCCGAAGCGACCGAAGAAAAACCGGACGGGCAGAATATGGTCGCTCGTTTCCCCTGTAGCGCTTCTGGAGACCCAACGGGTGGGCCAAGGATTCTCGCGCTCTTTGTCGGAGGCGCGATCTCGCTCTTTCTTGAGCATTGGAAGCGTTGACTCCTAGTCGCGCCCCGGCTGTGAGTGTAATCGGGATGTTTCGGCAGTTTCGCCGCGTTTAGACTTGTCGAGGGCTGGGACGACGATATTTCAGCCCCTCAGAGGTTCTCCTGGATAAAGCGGGGACTGAGGTGAACGTCGAGTTGTACGAGTGGTGAATCTCCAACTACCTAAAGCCGTGGATTTCGCCAGCCTTGATGACAAAGATGTCTCCCGCGTTGCCCTCGAAGGTCTGGCCGCTAACTGTCCAAACGCCCCGGCCTTCGCGGATGAACTGGATCTCGTCATAAGGATGCCGGTGTGGGGCCGGAACCCGGCTTACCATGGAACAGGAACACCGAAACACTGGTGTCGCCCTGTTGCGATCCCACAAACTCATGCGAACTACCAACAAAAGGCAGATCCTCTCGGCGCACGTGATGCATCTTCAATTCTCTCCCAACGATTGGATGACGGTAGCCACTGCCTCGATCCGCGAATGCCAACGAGTGAAATCGCGATTTTACGCCAGTTAGGCTGGCGGAGCTAGGGCGTGAGCTTGAACACCGTTCCGCATCCAATCCCGTCGTCGCAGCTAAGATCGCCGCCCTCGGTGGTAGTTCCGTAAAGGTTGCCCTCCCCATCCATGACCAGGCCTCCGTGGGGAAATCCCCCGTCTTTGCCCCCGGTGAAGGTGTAGAGCACGGTCTCTTCGCCTTCGCTGCTCACTTCAAACACTGTGCCCTTTCCGATACCCCCGAAAGAGGTGGTGCCGTAGAGGTTGCCTTTGGCATCCCTGATTAAACCCGCCCAGGGGTTAGCTCCGTCCGGGTTACTGGCGAAACTGTGTAACACGGTTTCTACGCCACTTTTTGTCAGCTTAAATACCGTGCCGAAGGCGGAGTCCTTGCCTCCATCCTCGGCCGTGCCGTAAAAGTTGCCTATTGCGTCCATGACCAACCCCCCGTAGGGTCCATACCCGTCCGGAGCTCTCTTGAAGCTGTACAAAATGGTTTCCTCGCCGGTGTTGTCCACCTCGAACACAGTGCCGACCTCGGGAGTGCCGCCGCTTTCCGTGGTGCCGTAGAGGTTGCCCTTCGCGTCCATGATCAAACCTGCCAATGGGAACGCGCCGTCCGCGCCGCGTGCGAAGCTGTGCAGCACCGTTTCGTTACCTTTGCTATCCAATTTGAACACCGTGCCGTAGCCCTTGGCACCTACTTGGGTGGTGCCGTAGAGATTGCCCTTCGCGTCCCGGACCAGAGATCCCACGGGTCCCGATCCATCGGTGTCATTAAACCTGAACAGCACATTTTCCTTGCCCTTGGCACTCACTTTGAAGACGGTGCCGAAGTTGGGGACGCTGCCTCCCTTCGAGGTGGTGCCATAGAGGTTGCCGCTCGCATCCATGATTAGGCCCGCTTGGGGATTCGCCCCGTCCGTCCCGCTCGCGAAGCTGTACAACACCGTCTCCTGACCCTCGCTGGTCACCTTGAACACCGTGCCCCAACCAGATTTAATGTCTCCACCAACAGCGGTCGTGCCATAAAGGTTGCCACTCTTGTCCAGAAGCAAGCCCGCATGGGGACTTGCTCCATCCGGGCGGCCAGTGAAGGCGTGCAGTACGGTGAAGGTCTGCGCTGGCGCGGAAGGGGGCAGCAGGCAGCATAGCCCGAGCACAATTGATGCCAGCGCAAAGGAATACCACTCCTGCACCATGCGCATCGCTTGCAGCCTAGAGCTGGTGTGTTTGGTTGCCGCTGACCTCGATTCAAGTCTCATCGGAGTCCCCCTTTTTTGGCCTACGTCTGGCCCCACGAACGTGGCGCGATTGTCCTCCCAATCCGGGTGCTCGTCAATCTCGCGCTCTTTATCGGAGGCGCGATCTCGCTCTTTCTTGAGCATTGGAAGCGTTGACTCCTAGTCGCGCCCCGGCTGTGAGTGTAATATGTGCAACACGACTACGTGCCCGTAGAATCGTCGGCCCGGTTCGACACCGCACGCCGGGACGAATTTTTCGCAGTGAATTGCCGCCCGAATCTCTCGGGCGGCATTTCTTTTTGTGAAGTTACACCTGCACCCGCTTCGGCTTGCTTGCGATCAGGCGATTACACTCCTTGACAATCGCAAGTGCAGTAGTCTGCCAGACTGCCTCCACTTCGTTCAGGATTTCGCCAGTGGGCTCCTGCAAGTCTTGCTACTGCTCGTCCTCGTTGCTCCGCACCCACGAATCCAACTCCTTGAAGTCTAGTTTTGGAGCGGCGGACGTCGGATCGAGCTGTAGTTCCTTGAGGAATTCCTCCCTCGCTTCACGCAGGCGGCCGTGTTTTTCCAGAGTCCTCCCCAATAAACTACTGCGCCCGCTGTGACCCCAGCCCTTGCATTTCTCCGCGGTTTGGAGCAAGGTTTTCTGCTGTGAAAGGAGAGGCTTGTCCTCATGATCTATCTTCTCGTTCATCATGAAGTCGCCGACTATCCCGCATGGAAGTCGGTTTTCGATTCCTCGCTCGACTGGCGCACCAAAAACGGCGAACGCACGTGTCGAATTTTCCGTGGAGTGCAAAATCCCAACGAGCTGACGCTGCTCTTCGAGTGGGAAGATTACGACAGGGCGCGGGCCTTCGTCGCGTCCGACGATCTAAAAACCCGGATGGCCAAGGCTGGGGTCAAGGGCCAACCGCAAGTTCAGTATCTTACCGAGATGTTCAGCATCCGGCGCAGCGCCGCCGACTGATAACCGCAGGCAGCGCGGGCCCTTATCGCTCGCGCCGCACTGCACTGCTCTTCCCCCCTCCCTTCCGGTTTTTCCGAAATTAGCGTCATCCATTTTCTTCCGCCGGCATCCAAAGTCCTGTCAGGCGGGTGATTGGACGGCCCGCGGATCAAGTCGCGTCGTCTCTCTGCAATCGCTTGCCCAAGAGATCAATCGGAGGAGAATTTATGGCCAGGAAAACAACGTCCAACCATCGCACAGTTTCCGCGCAGCCGAGGTTCCATCAGTCGGCGCGCGAACTTCAGCCATTTGGCACCGTCACCGCCATGCTCCCGTTGCAACTGGAAGAGCCCGTGCGCCTGGAAATGACCGAACAACTCAACCAGCTGCTGGCCGACACCATGACGCTGCGCGATCTCTACAAGAAATCGCATTGGCAAGTCGCCGGACCCACGTTTTATCAGTTGCATCTTTTGTTCGACAAGCACTTCGAAGAGCAGAGCGAGATTGTCGACACCATCGCGGAGCGCATTCAGCTGCTGGGTGGAGTCGGCATTGCCATGGCCCATGACGTTGCCGAATTGACGCGCATTCCGCGGCCGCCGAAGGGAAGGGAAGAGGTGCCAGTGCAGATTTCGCGCCTGCTGGATGCCCACGAAATCATCATCACTCACTGCCGGGAGTTGGCTAGGCGCGCCGATGAACTAGGCGATATCGGCACGAACGATTTGGTCGTGAGCAACGTGCTGCGCCCCAGCGAACTCCAGACCTGGTTTCTAAGTGAGCACTTGGTCAATGAGCCGCTGGTGCATGCGGTCGAGCCGCAAGAAAAATCCGCCTGAGTAATGGACAGAATAACTGTGGGGAAAGACGCGGCCTTTTGCGGCCGCGTCCTATTTATCACAGCCAAGCCAATCTCTACGGATCGTACACGGTGGTGTGCATGCCGGCGTGGCGGGCGCCTTCCTGCATCTGTTCCAGTCTTTGCCTCTGCTGGTTGAGTTGATCTTGCATTTCTTGCAGGCGCACCAGTTGCCGCGCTTGGCCGGGGTTGTATGCGATGCCTTCGCTGGAACTGTAATTGGCGTTCGGATTCACCAAGTGAATTTGGGCTCTGAGCCGATCAACCCGACCCTGCAGGTTCGCGACTTTGTTTTCCTGCGAGAGAATCTGTTGCCGCCATTGCGCGGCGGCGCGCTGTTGCGCGGCGCTCTGTGCCGCAGCTTTCCTGCTCGCTGCGGCGTTCGCCGGAGATGGCGATGCGTGCGGATTCGCCGTTGCCGTCGTGTATCCGTCAGGGTCCCTGGGCAGATCGGAATTCGTGATCACTTTTGGCGCCGGGGCGGGGACGTTTGCGCAGCTTTCTTTTGCTGATTTTTGCGTGCGACTTCTCCCAGCGACTGGCCGGATGACGACTGATTGGGCGACGATTGGCTCGGCCAGGTTTGAGCAGATGACGATTGAGACGGAGATTGACCAGAGACAGCTTGGCTCGACGGCGACTGGCCCTGACCCGCTTGACTCAATGCAACAGCGCTTGTCAGCAGAAATAATGCGATGGTTTCGACTACCGGATGAAAAGCCCGGCTGGAGATTCGGAGCACAGTTCGTACCATAGTTCGGAGCATGGTTCGCGCCCTCAGAAGGAAGAACCGCTTTCAGCTTCATGGTAGCGCGCGATTATCGTAAAGGTAGGATTACCCCTGTAACTCACCCGCATTACTCAAGTGAACTGCCGGGTCTGGACGAAATGCCAGTTCCAGCACGCCCTCGGGCGTCATTCCGCTTTCGCGAAAGTGCCGTATGCAGAGCGCATCGTGCCGCTTGGCCAGACGCACGCCGCTCGAATCCCGCAACAAATCACAGTGAAAATAAGCCGGCGCTGACAACCCGAGCGCGCGCAGCAGCAGCAACTGGCGTGCGGTCGACTTCACCAAATCCGCGCCGCGCACTACTTCCGTAATGCGCATGGCCGCATCGTCGACCACAACCGCCAGTTGATAGGCCGGCACGTCGTCGCGCCGCCACACGAGAAAGTCTCCAAAATCGCGTCCGGCCACATATCGCCGCTCACCAAGATTCAAGTCTGTGAATCCGATCTCTTCGCCGTCAGGGACGCGAAACCGCCAGTTCACTCCAGCCGGCGCGGAGAATGCGCCAGCGTCGTTTCGCCCGCGGCAACGTCCTGGATAGATCGGTTCGTCGTCCGCGTCGTTTGGAGCGCTCGCGGCCTGTGCCAAATCCTTGCGCGAACATGTACATGGATAGATGAACCCCGCATCGCGCAACTGCCGCCATGTTTCCAGATAGTGCGAGAGCCGTTCGCTTTGCGCGTAAGGGCCAAAGTCGCCACCGCAATCCGGGCCCTCGCTCCAGCGGATCCCAAGCCAGCGCAGATCTTCGAGCATGGCCGCCGCGAATTCCGGACGCGAGCGCTGAGGATCAAGGTCCTCGTCGCGCAGAACCAACGTCCCCACTTGTTCGGCAGCGCGCCGCGCCGCAATCCAAAACGTGCGCGCGTGGCCGAGGTGAAGCAATCCGGTCGGCGAGGGTGCGAGACGCCCACGGTAAGCCGATGTTGGCAGTTCCGTCATGGTTCGGTGCGGATCGCGCGTGAACCCGAAAATTCCGCGCTCACGCCGTTCCTTGTTACGATACGCTGGCGATTCCCGATTCGCATAGGTCGCGCTTTTCGACGAGTGGTGTCCTGATTTTCCTTTGTCACCCCAGAGCCACAGAGTCACGGACGAGAACCCTGCGCCGCAAAAAACATTACCGCAAGAAACAAGCAAGATCAGTTCATCGGTAAGCAGTTGGTTTTCTCCGTGTCTCCGTGTCTCCGTGGTGAAGAAAAGAAAAGTGAAGCCACAATTTGTGAGGCAAGCACTCGCTCCCAGGCGCGCTCAAGGAGTACAATCCGCAGTTACGCCCAGGAGGCAATGTGACTCAGAAAGTGATTGAAGTAGTCGGAACTTCCAAGGAAAGCTTCGCCAAGGCGGCGGAAGCCGCCGTCAAGGAAGCGGCCAAAACCGTGCGCGCAATCAAATGGGCTCATGTCGAGTCTTTCGATTTGTTACTGGATGGCGCCAACGTAGTGCAGTACCGCGCCACCGCCAAAATCTATTTTGACGTCGAACACTAAAACCGTCATCCGCACGGCGAGGATCTCCCCGGCCTTGGCCTGGGAGAGATTTGTCATGACGATGCGCCTGCGCGTGCTGAAATCTGTCACTATGACGCCAGTGCCGCGGATTCCTTCAGCCGCACGGAAACTTGGGTATAATGATCTGACTTACCGCGATTTCAGTGGGCGCTTAACTCAGCGGTAGAGTGCCATCCTCACACGGTGGAAGTCATAGGTTCGAATCCTATAGCGCCCACCACTGTTGTCTTCGTACTATACAGCCACTTGCGAGGTGGCTTTTTCTTTTGCCGCTCAAATTCGGCCGAACTGTAAACGCACAGAAAGCGCGAGCCGTTCACCCTTCACTCGTAAACTGCGATGCCAGTGTTAACCGAAGTGCTGCTAAGAGCGGTCACGTCCATCAACTGAATGCCCTTGGCGGCAGCGCCTGTAATTGAGTTCATCACGAAGTCCAGCTGCATGGTTGTGCTGTTCGGGAGCGTCAGGCTGATGGAACCGCTCCCATCGGAATTGACTGAATAAGTTCCGCTTCCCGTGCCCGTGGTGGCGGTCTCTTCGGCAAGTTGGTCTGTAAAGGGAAGTGTCACCTTACCCTTGCCATCGAATACGAGGGCCCCTACTAACCCCTGCTGGGTTCCGGTTGTCCATGAATTCAGCAGAAGACTGTACGTTCCCTTCAGTTTGGCTGTAGTCGCTGAGCCGGAAAGACCGATCAGGTTCGCCGTCCCTGCCCTCACGTGGGCGTCGTTCGCACTGGTGTCGATCAGTAACAACTGCAGACTCTTGGCGACTGAACTGGAAATCGAATTCAATACGAACGCGATATGGCCGGTTTCGCTGCCGTTGCTGCCGGTGACATTGATTGCAATGGAACCACTGCCATTGGGGCTCACGGAATAGGTGCTGCCACTCGAAATCGTTGTGACGCTCAGATTGCCGCTGTCGATGATCGTAATGGAGCCGCTCACCGCGCTGACGCCGTCAAAGTTGAATATCCCCAGCCAAGCCGTTTCGCTCGATGCCCCACTGTAACCATTCATAAGAACGCTGTAGCTTCCCTTAACGTTGGCAGCAGTATAAGTGGTTCCTGCCGCTGAAACGCTGGCAAACGCGAGCAACATGAGCAATAAGGCAAGCGCAAACGATTTTCTGATGAGCACAGAGAACCTCCCAATGCGAATAGTCGAAACCCGAGTATGGCGCGCAAATTGGGGAGAAAGGGAAGGATCATCCGCGCAGCCAGAGCCGCGGATGAGTGTTGCGACAGACATCGTAGAAGCAAGCCCAGTACCAAACTTTGGCGGGCAAGATAGCGGTTTACGGGACTTTGAGGAGGGTAGGGGCAATTATTTGCACACTTATCGGAGGCTCTTGGAATGGGATACAGGCTGGAATGCAGATCCTTCGGGGGGATGCCCGAGCGCGGTCGCCTTATTCCCCTCGATAGGCCTTCTCAAGCCCTGCAATCTCGATCTTGTTCATCTGCAACATCGCCTGCATCACGCGGCTGGATTTCGCCGGGTCCGGGTCGCTCAGGAGTTTACCCAGTGTCGTCGGGATGACTTGCCATGACAACCCGAATTTGTCCTTGAGCCAGCCGCATCGTTCCTTTTTTCCGCCTGCGGAGAGCTTCTCCCACAACTCATCTACTTCCTGCTGCGTCCCGCAATTCACGAAAAACGAAATCGCCGGCGAAAAAGTAAAGAGCGGACCGCCGTTCAACGCCATGAACTCTTGTCCCTCGATCGTGAATCTAACCGACATCGCCGTGCCCTTCGGTCCGGGCGCGTTTTCTCCATAGCGCGTGATTGCGCCGACCTTCGAGTTCTTGAAAATGGATACATAGAAATTCGCTGCCTCTTCGGCTTGCGTGTCAAACCACAAAAATGGGGTGATCTTCTGCATACGGATTGTTCCTTTCCAGCGGAGACGTCCTAGGCATGTTAAGCCAAAGAGGTTTCATCACAAAAATTGCGTACACACATCACTGACTTCGAACTTCCTCCCATGCAAAAATATCCAAGTCGGATGGAAGGTCTACGTGTGCCTTGGTTTGCAAGATCGGCATGGCAAGCTTCCCAAAATGGATCTCGGCTTAAACGTCGGCCTGAGTCTTTATTCCGGAAGACTTTCCATGTAACTACTTCCGGCTCAAGACTTTGAAAGGAATCATCTCCTAAAGTCTTGATTCCAATAGACCCGGTAAGGGGGGGAGGGGGCCCGCGCACGCGATAGGCTGCGTCAATCCGCACTGTGCTCTTTATCTTCTCTGTGGTTAAATGTTTCCGATGTCTGTCGATTTAATGTCTGACGATCTGAAAATTCGTGTTCTTGTTGCCAAGCCTGGTCTGGACGGTCATGACCGCGGCGCCAAGGTCATAGCTCGCGCCCTGCGCGATGCCGGCATGGAAGTCATCTACACCGGGCTTCGCCAAACGCCGGAGATGGTCGTCAACGCCGCACTACAGGAAGATGTGCAGGTCATCGGTCTGTCCATTCTCTCCGGCGCTCACAACGCCATCGTGCCGCGCGTGATGGATCTGCTGAAGCAGAACAAAATGGATGACGTGCTCGTATTGGTCGGCGGCATTATCCCCGATCAGGATGTGGATGGCTTGAAGAAAATCGGCGTCGCTGGCATTTTCCAGCCCGGCACCCCCATGGACGATATCGTCAAGTTCATCCGTGAGCGCGTGAAGTTTGAGGGCATTGCCGCGAGATGATCTGTGTGCGGATCGCACTCAACAAAAATGTCCGATCGCGAGCGCGCACCAAATGAACTTTTTGAAATCGAACGAACGCGCGACGCTGACGTGCTGCGGCTTATTTCCGCCGACAGCACGAATCGCCTGACACGCGCCTGCGTGCTCGCGCTCACAGAAAAAATTCGCTCCTTGGCGCACGACACGCGTCCTCTTATTCTTGCGGGCAACCGCAAGTTCTTCTCTGTCGGTGCGGATCTGAATGAGATTGCAAGGCTCACCGGTCCCGCATCCTACGAATTCTCGCAGATGGGCCATGCGTTGATGAACGCCGTGAGCGTGCACTCGCCATTCGCCATTGCAGCCATTGAAGGCCATTGCATGGGCGGAGGACTCGACCTCGTACTCGCCTGCCATCGCCGCGTTGCCGCGCCCAGCGCAGTGTTTGGGCATCGTGGTGCCGCGCTCGGGCTGATTACTGGTTGGGGCGGAACGCAACGGTTGCCGCGCCTCATCGGGAAGGGAAGAGCGCTCGAAATGTTTGCAGCCGCAGAGAGAGTGTCGGCGCAGCGCGCTTTCGCAATCGGCTTGGTCGATGCAATCGCCGAAGATCCCGTCGCGGAAGCGTTGCGCTGGATAAGCGCCCGGGAGCGCGGACGTGAATAGGCCTTTGCAGGTTTGAGGTTTTCTCCGCGTCTCCGTGCCTCCGTGGTGATCGGTTCGCGCGAGCATTGAAGCGTTGCCCAGCGCGCCGCCTGCTGCCGCGCTGGTATATTAAAAGGTCCGCAGAGCGGTCCTATGCCTGAACGAACGGAATCCACGGCCATCGCCATCAATAACGTCCTCACAACCAAAGCCGATCCCAGCTCGCTGCGCTTTGAATCCAACATGCGCTCACTCGCCGATCTGGTCGCGCAGGTCCGCAACGAAGAAGAAAAGATCCGCGAAGGCGGTGGCCCAAAGCGATTGAGAACCAGCATGCCAAGTCCGGCTGACGGCGCGCGAGCGCATAAACCTGCTGGCCGACACGGGCACGTTTTTCGAACTGGGTCTCTACGCGGCGCACAAAATGTACGAGGAATGGGGCGGCGCGCCGGCGGCGGGAGTGATAACAGGCCTGGCGCGCGTCCACACGCGGCTGGTGATGCTGATCGTGAACGATGCCACGGTGAAGGCGGGCGCGTTTTTCCCGATAACCTCCAAGAAGGTGATTCGCGCGCAGAATATCGCCATCGAGAACCATATTCCGACGATTTATCTCGTCGATTCCGCGGGCGTGTTTTCTGCCCTTACAGGAAGACGTTTTTCCCGACACTGACGATTTCGGCCGCGTGTTTCGCAACAATGCGGTGATGTCGGCGATGGGCATTCCGCAGATCGCCGCCATCATGGGTATGTGCGTCGCGGGCGGCGGATATCTGCCCGTGATGTGCGACCACGTACTGATGACCGACGGCAGCGGGCTGTTTCTGGCCGGGCCGGCGCTGGTGCAGGCGGCAATCGGGCAGAAAGTTTCGGCGGAGGATCTGGGCGGAGCGGCGATGCACTCCTCGATCAGCGGCACGGTCGATTTCCACGAGCCCAACGACGAAGCATGCATCGCGCGCATACGGTCATTGGTGGAGAAGTGGGGATACCGCCGGCAATCGCTGTGGGACCGCAAGAAGCCGGCTGACCCGGCGCTTCCGGCGAGGAAATCTATGGAGTATATGATTCGTCCCCGGCGCGTCCTTACGACATGAAGGAAATTTTGGCTCGCATCGTCGACGAGGGTCGCTTCGACGAATACAAGCCGGAATACGGAAAGACGCTGTTTTGCGGCTATGCGCGCATCGGAGGATTTGCCGTCGGCATTGTCGCCAACCAGAAATTGCATGCGCAGCAGACCGATCACGAAGGCCACAAGCGCATTGAATTTGGCGGCGTGATTTATACCGAGTCGGCGGAGAAGGCGGCGCGGTTCATCATGGACTGCAATCAGAATTTGGTTCCCCTTGTTTTTTTTCATGATGTGAACGGCTTCATGGTGGGCCGCGACGCGGAGTGGAGCGGGATTATCAAGGCGGGCGCGAAAATGGTGAACGCGGTATCGAATTCGGTGGTGCCGAAGATCGCCGTCATCGTTGGGGGATCATTCGGCGCGGGACATTATGCGATGTGCGGGAAGGCTTTTGATCCGCGTTTTGTTTTCGCGTGGCCGACCGCGAAATATGCGGTGATGAGCGGCGATTCGGCGGCGGGCACGCTGGTGGAAATCAAAGTGAAACAACTAGAGCGCAGCGGCAAAAAATTGACCGACGAAGAAAAGAAAGAACTCTTCGACGCAACCAAGAAAACCTACGACGAGCAAACCGATCCGCGCTACGGAGCGGCGCGTTTGTGGATCGACAAGATCATCGACCCCATGGAGACGCGGCAGGCAATCACGCAAGCGCTGGAAGCGGCGTCGCTGAACCCGGATGTGCCCGAGTTCAAGGTAGGGGTGCTGCAAACATAGAATGCGTTTGTTAACTCAGATGGAAAAATCCTCTAGCACAGTCGAAGAGGTATCAGGGTTGCCGAGTTTTTGGGTGGGACTGCTCTTCCTATTCATTGCAGGCGAGATGGTATTCTCCGCTCGCGCCGCATTCGGTTCTATCCCTGGCCTCGTGCTTGCTATTTGGAGTATCTCATTGGTAGTCGCCAGTCGGCGCGCGGGCCGAGGTATGATCGCTTTTCGAATCGCGTCCTGCTTGATCCTCATAGTCGGGAGCGTGGCAGCGGCTATATTCTTACCAGCGTTCAGAACCGTGCGGTGAGCTTTTTAATCTGCACGACGTAATTGAAAGGTCGAAGAATTTGGGGGACCAAGTCAAATTAATCGAGTGTCCGCGCGATGCTTGGCAAGGCCTCAAAGGGCACATCCCTGCCGAGCTGAAGGTCAGCTATATTCAGTCGTTGATTAGCGCGGGGTTCAAGCACATCGACGCGGTCTCATTTGTTTCGCCGAACGCGGTGCCGCAGATGGCCGACTCCGAAGAAGTACTCAAGGAACTCGATCCGCCCGACGACGTTGAGATCATCGGCATTGTCGTTAACGAAAAAGGCGCACAGCGGGCGATCAAGACCGATGCAGTGCGCACGCTCGGGTTTCCCTATTCGATCTCGCCGACCTTCCTGCAAAACAACCAGCGGCAGACGCTCGAAGATGCGATTGAGGAACTGGAGAAAATCGAAAAGGCCGCCGACGAGGCCGACTGCGGCACGGTCGTTTATATTTCGATGGCGTTCGGCAATCCCTACGGCGACCCATGGACCGTGGATGAAGTCGTCGACGCCGTCGATCTGCTCGAAGTGCAGGACATTAAGACCATCTCGCTCGCGGACACAGTTGGCGCGGCGTCGCCGGAGAAGATAAAGGAAGTGGTTTCGGCGGTGATGGCGAAGTTCGACTATCTTGAAATTGGAGTGCACCTGCACAGCCGGCCCGAAGAAGCGGCGGCGAAAATTCTTGCTGCGTACGACGCGGGATGCCGGCGTTTCGACTCCGCGATCGGCGGGCTGGGTGGGTGTCCGTTTGCGCAGGATGCGTTAGTGGGAAATATTCCGACGGAGATTCTGATTGAAACTCTGTGCAGCCGCGGCGCGCCGTTGCCAGTTTTGAAGCCGCTTGATGCATTGCTGAGGGCGTCGGCGGGGATTGCAGAACGGTATAAGATTTCGTCGGAATGAACGCCGGTGGGCATCGCGGGCTAAGGCATTAGCGCTAAATTCATATGAGCTATCAAACTCTACAACTCGATTTTGACGGTGGCGTCGCCACAATCACTCTCAACCGTCCCGACAAACGCAACGCAATCAGCTACGAGTTGATTACCGAATTGCTGCGCGCGTTCGACGAAGTAAAGCAATCGCCGGCGCGCGTCCTCATCCTGACCGGCGCAGGCAAGGCCTTCTGCTCGGGCATGGACCTGGAGAATCTGAAATCGCTGATCGGGCGGTCGCCGGAACAAAGCATGGAAGACACGCGCGCCATGGCCAGCTTGTTCCGCAACGCTGTATGAGTTTCCCAAACCGACGATTGCAGCCGTCAACGGCGCGGCGATTGCCGGAGGCACTGGCCTGGCGCTGCTTGTGCGATTTCACTCTGGCCGTGCCCGAAGCCAAGTTTGGCTACACCGAAGTCCGCATCGGATTTGTGCCCGGCATTGTCTCGACTTTTCTGTTGCGCCAGGTAGGCGAAAAAATAGCGCGCGATCTGTTACTGACCGGGCGAATCTTCGATGCCGAAGAAGCGCTCCGCATGGGCCTGATCACTAAAATCGTTCCGCAGGAAGAACTCATGCAACGTGTGCGGGAACTCGCGGCCCAACTGATGGAGAGCAGCCCGCTCTCGCTTGCCTATACCAAACGCCTGCTTACCGATCACGCGCACCACGAACTAGATTCGCAAATTGAAGCGGCAATTCGTGAGAATGCAGGTATCCGTGCGACCGCCGATTTTCGCGAGGGCATCACTGCGTTCCTGGAAAAGCGCAAGCCGGTGTGGACGGGAAAATGAGCGGCGATATCACATCGACGGCCGTGAATGCGAGTCAAGGCATCAACGAGACCCGCATCCGCGTGCGCTACGCTGAGACCGATCAGATGGGCGTCGTCTACCACTCGAATCATTTCATTTGGTTTGAAGTGGGGCGAGTCGAACTGCTGCGTCAGCTTGGTTTCAGCTACAAGGAAATGGAAACTGCGGATGGCTGCTTTATCGCCGTCGTCGAGGCGCGCTGCCGCTACAAAGCCCCGGTGCATTATGATGACGAGGTCATTGTGCGCACGTACATGAAGCATGTGCGCGAAAAAGTGATCCACTTTGGCTATGAGCTTCTGGGCGCGGAGAAGCGCGAGGTGCTGGCCGAGGGCGAGACAATCCACATCGTTGCCGATTCGCAGATGAAGCCGCGCAAGCTGCCGGAGAAATACATGAAGGTGTTCCGGGCCGCAGTCGGGAGCTAAGAGGAGAACAATCCGGTGCAAGAATTTCTCTACAAGTTGCAATTAGTCCGTGGCGATATGCTGCGCACCGGGCCCACGCCGCAGGAACAGGCGGTGGTGGCCGAGCACTTCGCATATCTCCAGGATCTCACGGCGAAAGGCGTGGTGATCTTCGTTGGACGCACGCTGACCACCGACGAAAATACGATGGGTCTGGCGGTCTTCCGTGCCGAATCAGAAGAAGCTGCCCGCCAAATTATGAACGGAGATCCGGCTGTGAAGAATGGCGTGATGACCGCGACACTGTACCCGTTCAAAGTTGTGTTACAAGGGAAGTAAAATCCAAACTCACCGTCAGGAACTGTCTTGCAAGCTCTTCATATAAATGGAAACGATCTGACTCCCGAGGCGGTGCGCGAAGTCGCCGCCGAGAAACGGCCGGTGTTGCTCGCTCCCGATGCGCGCGAGGCGGTGAACCGCGCGCGCGCCGTCGTCGACAAGCTCGTCGCCAACAACACAATTTCCTACGCGATCACGACAGGCGTCGGCAAACTCAGCGACGTGCGAATCGTTTGCGAGCAGATTCGCGAATTGCAGGTAAACCTCATCCGCTCGCATGCGGTGGGCGTTGGCGAACCGCTGCCGGTGGCGGAGACGCGAGCCATGATGCTATTGCGCGCGGCCTCGCTGGCGAAAGGGAACTCGGGCGTGCGCGCGCTTGCCATCGACACGATTTGCGAGATGCTGAATCGCGGTGTCACTCCGTTTGTGCCGTCACAGGGCAGCGTCGGGGCGAGCGGCGATCTGGCGCCGTTGGCGCATCTGGCGCTCGCTCTGATGGGCGAGGGCGAATGTTTCGACGAAAAGAGCGGGCGCATCGCGAGCGCCGACGCGCTGAAGAGTGCGCAGATCAAGCCGCTGGTGCTGGAAGCGAAAGAGGCCGTGTCCCTGATCAATGGCACGCAAGCCATGCTGGCCGTAGGCACGCTCATGCTGCTGGCCGCCGAAACGCTGGTCGATTCGGCCGACGTCATCGGCGCCATGTCGTGCGACGCGCTCCAGGGCACCAACGTCGCCTACGATGAACGCATTCACAAAGCGCGCCCGCACACCGGGCAAATGAAGACCGCGGCCAACCTTCGCCGCCTGATGGAAGGCAGCGAAATCCATTATTCGCATCGCGACTGCGGTCGCGTGCAGGATGCCTATTCTCTGCGCTGCATACCGCAGGTCCACGGTGCCGTGCGCGATACGCTGGCCCACTGCCGGTCCGTGTTTGAAACCGAGATGAACTCGGCCGTCGATAACCCGCTGGTTTTTGTGAAAAATCCCAAAGCCATGGATGGCGACGGCGACGTGCTCTCCGGCGGAAATTTTCATGGCGAGCCGATTGCCTTTGCGCTCGACTTCCTTGGAATTGCGCTGAGCGCGCTGGCAGGGATCAGCGAGCGGCGTCTCGAAAGGCTGGTGAATCCCGCGCTCAGCGAGGGGTTGCCGCCGTTTCTGGCGCCGGGCGCGGGCCTGAATTCGGGATTCATGATGCCGCAGGTGACGGCGGCCGCGCTGGTAAGCGAAAACAAAGTGCTGGCTGCATCCCGCGTCGGTCGATTCGATCACCACTTCGGGCAACAAAGAAGACTTCGTCTCGATGGGAATGACGGCGGCGAACAAATTGCGCCGAATCGTCGAGAACACGCGCAACACGCTGGCGATTGAAGCCATGGCCGCCGCGCAGGCAATCGATTTTCTCGCCCCGCTTAAGCCTTCAAAACCGTTGCAGCAAGCCCATTCCGCCATACGAGCCGTATGCGCGACGATGGAGAAAGATCGTGTCATGTATCGGGATTTTGCCCGCATCGCCGAGGTCATTGCACGTGGGGACCTCGCGCATGTGCTCTGCTAATCAAGTCCGTCTTTCGACTTTGAAAGAGATGGTTGCTGTGGGCTAACTACTCGCGTGTTTCGACGCCTTCCAATAAAGCTTTCGTCTGAGCGTTCCACCTACTCTCAACATCCTTGCGATTGCGGCTTCGATGCCGTTGTCGAATGCGATGTTATGTTGCGGAATCACCCCGGAATGCTGCAAAAAGTTGCACTCATACTCAGCGATGTTCCAAAGCAAAAGAAAATCGCCGAGTTCATTGATAACCATGTGAGAAGGGGCTAACATTGCGGTGTTTCGCTCATCAAGGAGCCGGGTCCGATCAGGATTGTGGGAATCCGAACGCCGTGCCCCGGTTCTAGTTTCCTTTGTCTCGCACCAGGACGATAGACGATAAGGGACCACCTCCACCAGAACGGCCCAGTTTTGGGCATCACACTAAGAATCTCTTAGGGGAGTGAGTAAATGAGAAAGAAGCAGAAAGCAACATACATAGCAGCTAGCGCGCGCTGGTTGTTTGCCGTAACTTTAATCCTGACGAGCTGTGCACTGCTGTCGGCTAGTTCCGTTGGCGGTCAAGTTATTGCCCATAACACTCCGGGCTATGTTTCTACGGCGAAGAACCTCGGCGCCGCGGACCCATCGAAAACCATCGAGGTAAGCGTGTGGCTTAATCCGCACAATCGCGCCGGTCTCGACTCCCTGGCGCAGTCGCTCTACGACCGCACGTCCCCGAACTACCGCCACTGGCTCACGGGCAAGGACATCGCTGCTCGCTTTGCCCCCACGGCCGCGGAAGCCAAGACTGTGCAGCGATTCCTGCAGGCCAACAATCTGAAGGTGGTCAAGGTCGGCTCGAATAACTTCTACGTGCGAGCCAGCGGCACCATCGGTGACATCGAGAAGGCATTCCGCGTTCAGCTCAACAACTACGAGGTGTTAGGCAAGACGATTCGTGCCAACGACCGCGATCCCTACGTCGATGGAGCGGCCGCCTCGGTAGTGGCCGGTATCCTCGGTCTGGATAGCGGCGCGTACGAGCACCCGATCCTGGCTAAGGCCGTCGCACAAGGCAAGAGCGGCAAAGCTCGATCCGCAGTCAGCCAGCCTCTGGATATCTACTCGCCAACCTGCTTCGACGGCGTCGAGACAGAGTCGTTTTCCACTGACAGCAACGGTACTTTGCCTATCGGGACATATTCCGGCAATCACTTGAATCTGGGCACCGGGACCAGCAACGGCTGCGGCTATACGCCGCCGATGATCCAGACGGCCTACAACCTGAACGGTCTCTATGCCGAAGGCTACACCGGGACTGGCCAAACCATCGGCATCATCGACTGGTGCGGCTCGTTCACGATTCAGAGCGATGCCAACGGTTTCTCGGCGCAGTACGGCCTGCCATTGCTGACTTCATCCAACTTCACCATCACCAACACCGGGCAGAGTTATTGCGAAGCCTACGATCAGGTTGAAATCAATCTCGACGTCGAATGGTCGCACGCCATCGCTCCCGGCGCGAATATCAATCTCATCGTTCCTCCTTCCGCCAGCTTCACGGACGTAAACCAAGCTGAGTTCGAAGCTGTGAACCTAGGCTTGGCCAACGTGCTTTCCGGCAGCTACGGTTCGATCGAATCGTTCACACCCCCGTCGGTCGTGGCCAATGAAAACCTCATTAATGAGATCGCGGCAGTCTCGGGTATCTCGGCCAACTTTGCTACCGGCGATTCCGGCGATTTCACTGCCGACGGAATTCCCGCCGCTGTGCTTGCGCCTGCGGATTCTCCCTGGGCGACCGGCGTAGGCGGTGTCTCGTTGGCGCTGAACCCTGACTACTCGATTGCGTGGCAGGCAGGCTGGGGCAACGACCAGACGCTGCTTGCCGAAGATGGCTACGTGCCAGATCCCCCGCTTGTGTTCGGTTTCGTTGGCGGCGCTGGCGGAGGTCCGAGCAATTGCGCGAATCAGGATGCCTCAGGGGATTGCCTCAGTGGTTTCCCCAAGCCGCCCTATCAGAAGAAACTGCCTGGCAAGTATCGTCAGCTTCCCGACGTCGGCTGGCTCGCGGATCCATACACCGGCGCCGCGATCCTGATCAGCATCCCCGGCAGTTCTCCAATTCAGGTCTGGCAGATCTGGGGCGGCACCAGCTTGGCCACCCCAATGTTCTCCGGACTGTGGGCCATTGCCAACCAGGAAGCCCAGGCGGGCGGAGCTCCTCCTCTCGGTCAGGCTGCTCCTTACCTCTATTCGCTGCCGGCGGGCGCCATCTTCGATATCGTTCCCGTGGGCTCGAAAACCAACGTCAAGGCTTCCATTCAGGAGACTTCCGGTACCAACACTTACAACGCAGCTGCGGTGCTTGGTCCAGCGGGCCCAGCGAAGTTTTTCACCTCGATCTGGGATTACCCCTTCTATCAGGACACTGCGGTGGTCGTTTCGTTCGGAACGGACTGTGATGCGTCGGCGACCTTCGCGACTCCTTGCAACGTCCCGTCGGCGCTGCACACAAAAAAGGGTTGGGACAACGTGACCGGCGTGGGATCTCCCAACGCCCAAGCGTTCGCCGACTCCTTCTACGGAAAATGAAAATAAAAAGTAGGACAAACTAGACTTGTAACTCACCTCCGCATCCCGCAAGGGCTGCGGAGGTTTTTTCTTAAGGGTCCTGCCTCGTGCCTCACTCAAGCCCGGTTTTGGCTTGAGTGGGGATTTCGCCACGATAGTGCTCACATTCCTTCCTGAGCCATTTTCGCAACCGATCCATCAAGCCCCAGTTCGCCCGCAATCGTCTTCATCGCTTCAATGCAGAACGCGATGTGCTCTTCCAGGTCGATGCCGAGTTCAGCCGCGCCTTGAACAATGTCGTCACGATTGACGCTGCGCGCGAAGGCCTTGTCCTTCATCTTTTTTCGCACCGAGTGGGCTTCCACCTCCGCCAGCGACTTGCCCGGCTTGACCAGCGCGCACGCGGTGATGAATCCCGCCAGTTCATCGCAGGCAAACAGCGTTTTCTCCATCGGCGTGACGCGCGCGAACGCCGGTGTACTCCGCGTGCGACATGATGGCGCGGCGCACTTCGTCCGGGTATCCGCGCTCTTTCAGAATTTCGTTGCCTTTATAAGGATGTTCCTCGGCGGTCGGATATTTCTCGTAATCGAAATCGTGAATCAGCCCGACCATGCCCCACAGCTCCTCGTCGGCGCCGGTTTTGCGGGCATAGGCGCGCATGCAAGCCTCGACGGCCAGCGCATGTTTACGCAGGCTTTCCGATTGGGTGAACTCAGTTAGTAAACACCATGCCGATCGCGTTGATTCATGGTTTGTGCCTATTTCCCGCGCGTTTTCGCGGGCCAAGCTGAATTTTATCGAAGAGACTCCGTGTTTCGCCGCTGTTTCTTCTTGACTTCCACAGGACCATCCAGCAGATTACACTCTCAGTTGGCTTTGAGAGTAGCCCCTGCTCTGGCACTCCCAAAACCCGATGGCTACCACACTCGCTCCCGTCGACTCACGGGAAGTAGTTCGTTGCGATCACTGTCTGCTGGTACAGTTCCGCACAAGCAATAGTCTGTGCCGCCGGTGTCATCTTTCATTGGATGAGGTTGAAGTCGAGGTTGCCGCCATTACGGTGGTGCCCAGGCTGTAACCGACACCACTCAACAACCCTGGCAGAGGTCGCCTGAACCTGGCGCACTCGATTCGGTCACTGCGCTTGCGCGGTGGCATGAGCCAGCGACAACTGGCGACACGCATGTCGGTGCCGCGCACCTACGTATCGAAAATCG
This sequence comes from uncultured Acidobacteriaceae bacterium, assembly GCA_963804075.1. Classification (GTDB taxonomy): domain Bacteria; phylum Acidobacteriota; class Terriglobia; order Terriglobales; family Acidobacteriaceae; genus Acidiflorens. Next base: position 20,000 of record CAWDPB010000009.1, read on the forward strand.
AAAACGAGAAGGCGACGCCCACGCTCTCTTCGCTGGAGCGGCTGGCGCGCGCGCTTGAAGTGAGCGTTCCCATGCTGCTTTCCGGCGGCGAACGCAGCCGGCAGGAAGAGATTCGCGAGTTATCGGAAGACTCGTTCGTCTCGGAAGTCATGCCATATCTTGTCTCAGCTGAATGGAATGCAGATGTCGAGCATTCTGGCACAGGTGCGGGATCTGACCGTGCGGCCGAGACGTAGCGCCTAAACGTTTTCAGTTTTTTGCTTTTTTCTCCGGGCACACAACCAACTGGACAGCCGGGGCCGAATATGGCTCCGGCTTTTTTGTTTTGCGCCGCTTTCTCACGTGGCCGAGGTGCACGGTTTGGATTGCAGAACAAGGTCCGATTAACTCGCTAGAAGGCGCACCAACCGGTCGGTACGCGCATTTCGTGGATGTGGGGCGATCATGCTTAAATGAAGTCGGCCTCGTAGGCGGGAAGTGAAGGCCCATCTACAGCGCCAGCCGCAACGGTTTGCGGCTGTATCTGTCATTCCGATCATCCCCTGAATGCCGCTGAAGGGAATCGACGGAAGGTTGTGCGTCCCGGAGGAAACTTGGATTTTCAACTGAACGACGAACAGCTTCACCTGAAAAAAACTGTGCGCGAGTTTGCCACCCATGAGATCGCTCCCAACGTCATGAAGTGGGACGAAGCCAGCGAGTTTCCCCTGGCCACGATTAAGGAACTCGGCAAACTGGGCCTGATGGGGACGATCTTTCCCGCCGAATACGGCGGCGCCGGCATGGGCTACGTCGAGTACGTCACCGCGATCGAGGAGTTGTCGCGCGTGGATGGATCGGTTGGCATCATCGTGGCCGCGCACACCTCGCTCTGCTCAAACCATATTTTCTTGCCGGCAACGAAGCGCAGAAGAAGAAATATGTCTCCAAGCTAGCGACCGGCGAGTTCATCGGCGCGTGGGGTTTGACCGAACCCTCGTCGGGATCGGACGCGGGCAGCGCCCGCATGACCGCATCCAGAGCCAAAGGCGGATGGGTGTTGAACGGCACCAAGACGTTCATCACCAACGGCCGCTACGCCGATGTCGCCGTGGTGCTCGCGGTGACCGATCGCACCGCCCACACGCATGGTTTGTCGGCCTTCATCGTCGAGAAAGGACACGAAGGGCTTTCGCGCCGGGAAGAAAGAAAACAAGCTCGGCCTGCGCGCCAGCGACACGTCGGAGTTGATCTTTGAAGATTGCTTTCTGCCCGCCGAAAATCTGGTTGGCATTGAAGGCGACGGCTTCATCGATGCCATGCGCGTGCTCGACGGCGGCCGCATCTCGATTGCCGCGCTCTCGCTCGGCATGGCCGAGGGAGCGTATGAATCGGCGCTCAAGTATTCGAAGAGCGCGAGCAATTCGGCAAAGCCATCAGCGAATTTCAAGCCATCCAGTGGAAGCTGGCCGATATGGCCACGGAAATCGAAGCGGCCAAGCTGCTCACTCTGCGCGCCGCCGCGATGAAAGATGCGGGTATGAAGACCACGCTGGAATCGTCCATGGCCAAGCTCTACGCCAGCGAAGTTGCCGTCAGGTGCGCCAACGAAGGCGTGCAGATTCACGGCGGTTACGGCTTCATCAAGGATTATCCAGCGGAAAAGTTCTATCGCGACGTGAAGCTGTGCACGATCGGCGAAGGCACAAGCGAGATTCAGCGGTTGGTGATTGCAAGGCAGTTGCTAAAGGACTAGCTTCCGTTATTGCTTAAGTGGCTGACGGCGACCGTGGCGGATATGTAGAACGTACACCGTTTTATCTTCAATCGTGAAGAGAATCCTATACACATGCGGCGTGCGGCCGTAAAGCAGATGGCGCACTACAAAAGGGAAGACCGCGCTCTCCGGAGCTAGCGGGCATCGCTCGGGAAATTCAGCAAGCGATGCAATTGTGTCCTGTAGGGAGAGAAACCACCGTAAGCCAGCATCTCCGGCATGCTGAGACAACAACCAGTCAAGGATAGCGTCCGCGTCTTGCTCGGCTGCTGTCGTTGTCTCAACGCGGAAGGTCATGCTTACCGCGCAGATCGGAGAGAAACTCGGCAGCCGGCCTGGTACGTCCGGCTCTTACATCCTCGTAGCCGTGTCGGATGCCCTCGACAGCTTCCGCGAAGTCCTGTCGTTCCCATTCGAGGTAGGTGGCAAGAACATCGTCGAGTGCAGCCGCAGGGTCTTGTCCACGCCGTTTGGCGTATTCTTCCAGTTGCGCCCTTCGCTCCGGCTTGAGTGGGATCATATCCATGTTAGCCTTGGCTCCCTCCCAATATGGTAAGTGGTTCGGCAGCTGAGGTCAAAAGCTATCTCTGGCAAAAGGAAACCCCGCAGATGGTCCAGGCCAACCCCCACTCACCGCTTCCTCCGCACAAACACATCCATGCCAAAAACAACACTGCGCCCCGGCATGGCCACGCCTGGAATCTCCTGATATCCCGTGTTGGTCAGGTTTGCGAATGCCAGGTGCGCGCTCACGTTCTTGAACTCTCGCCCCACGCTCGCATCCCAGAGCGCATAAGGATCGTTCGCATAGCGTTGCACAACGCCGATCCGGCTGCGCGCGACAACTTTCCCCGGCAGCATTCCTTGCCAGCTCACCACTGCATTGTGCGATGCATAGTTGAATACATATTCGGATACCAACCCTGGGAGCAAGTTCTGCCCGCTGTACACGCGGGTGTAGGCGATGTTGAATTGCTGCCGTTGCACCCGGACTCCGAACGTTGCCTCGGCTCCCGTGAAGTTCAAGCGCGCAATATTTTGCGCGTTGTAGGGATTGCTGGGCGAAACCGGACTTGACGAGAGCGCCACCCAGTCGATGTCGTTGCTATCGCGCCGCTCGAACACCGTGACCTCCGCCTTATAATGCCCTCCCTGGTCCCACAACAAACCGCCCTCATAGCCCCAGGAGTTTTCCGGGAGCAGGTTAGCGTTTCCAAATGAAGTCGCGTAGGGGTTGTTGTGCTGAAATTCGTTGTAATCGAGATCGAACGTAACTGGGCAGCCGGAAGGCGCGGCTGGCGCTCGCTTTCAACTTCAATCCCGGCTTCAGCCAGACACCACCGGACACATAAGGACTGAACTTCGATCCCTGGACATCGAAGACTTCTTCCCGCGCACCTGCCGAGAAGGAAAAACGGCTCAATGCTCTGACGTCATAGTCAATGTACCCGGCGCTATGAGTGCGATGGTGGTCCCCCAGGTTGTTGCTGTTTATCGATTCGTAAAAGCCCTCGACGCCATAGAACAAGCTCGAGTTCTGGCCTAGCTGTTCCGCGCGGCGCAGCGATCCTTGCAGGCTATGATCAATATGGTTGTTTTCATACAACGACGGATCTTGTTTCTCCCAGATGTACTCGTCCGTATGACGGCGGAAACTGAGGTCCAATTCCGTCTTCTTGCCCAGGTCTTGTTTCAACGCCGCGAACCATGACTTTGTCCTCTCCCATTGTGTAGGAGAGTCGCCATAAAAATTGTTCGCGCCAAAAGGCTTATCGCCCAATCCCAGCATGATGAGGCTGCGGCCCAGCGCGGTCTGCGCTCCAGTGTTCGAGAAGATGGTCAGACTTCTATAATCGCGGCCGGGCATGAAGCCCGTGGAAAAATCCCGCGCCACATCCAGTTGTTCATCCACCCGGCTGGCAACGAAGCCGGCCGAAAAAGTTTCCTGGTTGGTTCCGAAATTGCCAATCGCGGCGCCAGCCTGGGCTTGCGAATACTGCGGGATCCCTGTGATGAAATTGACGGTCCCGCCGGTGGCATCCGATCCATAAAAAATCGACCCCGCTCCCGGCAGGACTTCAATTCGTTCGATTGCGCTGGTCGGCAAGGGCAGATCCATATCGTGATGACTGGTCTCGACGTCATCCATGCGCAGACCATTCATTAGTACCAGCGTCTGCTCAAACGTCGATCCGCGAATGGTGAGGTCGGCTTGCACGCCATCGGGGGCGCGTTGCTGCAAATCAACGGAGGGATCGAGTTGCAGGTAATCGACCCAGTGCGTGTAAAGCAGCGGTTGCTCTCGCGTATCGATCACCGAGATAGCCCGGTCGATGTCCTCTACAGGCACTGGCGCGAATGTTCCCGTAACTGCAATCGTTTCTTTATGTATAGGGAGCTGTTTATTTTCGCGGTTGCCGCCGGCCGGCGTCGGCGACTGTCCAGCTTGGGTTGGCAAAGACGATCCTGTTTGAGACGGCGCGGTCTGTGACGGTCCTACGGAAGATTCTGCTGGCGAGGGCGGTAGTGTCGAAGGCGGTGCTGGTTGCGGGCAAGGAGTTTCCTGCGCATTCGCGTGCAAAGCTCCAAGAGAAATGACTAATAAGAAACAAGAGACGAATGCCTTCAATGACCCTCCAAGACTAAATCGGCTGCACAAGTATCGAGACCGATCATTATCCGATCCGCAAGCCAGCATGCAAAGCTAAGTTTAGGATTGTGCTAAATAGTTGAGATCTGCAATTATTACAATGCAAACGCCATGAAAATCGAGACATTCTTACGGCAAAGTCCGCTCTTCGAAATCAATTGGGCAGCGCGCCAAGTCGAGAGCCATCTGGCCCGGCAACTCAGCGGAGAAGTGAGCTTTCTGGAGGCTTTGGTGCTGGTGTCGATCGTGTTTGAAAAGCCTTTGAGCGTCAGCCCCTCGCGCCTAGCGGAGGCCTTTTCCACCACTCGCGGGAATATCAGCCATTGCGTTTCGTCGCTGGAGGCTAAGGGCCTTTTGGCGCGAAGGATTGATCCACAAGACGCCAGAGCCTACCAATTGCTGCTCAAACCCCAGGGCAAGAAAATTGCGATGCAGATGGTGCGCTCTCTCGACCACATGCAAACCAGCTTTGAAAAAAACATCGGCTCTGCAAAACTCGCAGCCGCGATCCAAGTTGTCCGGCAGGTTGAGCGGATTTGTTCTCAGATGAGAGAGTCGGATAGGCCGCCAACCCCTGTTGCCCGCAGGGCTTCAAAGCAGGCGAATTGACACTTTCCGCCACACTGCATTTCACGTTTCCGTTTCCAGTTCACTGCTTTACACTAATCGTTTGAATCAAGAAGTACATTCCTGGATGAAGTCTCTCCGCTCCGGCGACCCTCGCACCCTCGCCCGCGCCATTTCGATCGTCGAGAACCGCCGCGCCGAGTCGGCGGATCTGCTCAAGGCGCTCTTCCCGCACTCCGGCCATGCGCGGACCATTGGCCTCACGGGCCCGCCGGGAGCGGGGAAAAGCACGCTGGTCGATCAACTCGCCAGGCACTATCGCAAGCAGAATCAATCCGTCGGTATCATCGCGGTCGATCCCACCAGCCCCTATACCGGTGGCGCGATCCTCGGCGACCGCATACGGATGCAGGACCATCACAGCGATCCCGGAATCTTCATCCGCAGCATGGCTACGCGCGGCTCGCTCGGCGGTCTGGCGCGCACAACGGCCGATGTCGCTACAGTGCTTGACGCCTCCGGTCGTGACCGCATCCTGATCGAGACCGTCGGCGTGGGGCAAGATGAAGTCGACATTGTGCGGCTGGTCGAGATCACCATTGTCATTCTCGTGCCCGGTATGGGCGACGATGTGCAGACCATCAAGGCCGGCATTATGGAAATCGCCGATATTTTCGTCATCAACAAGAGCGACCGTGAAGGTGCCGAGCGTGTGGAGCGCGAGATTCGCGCCATGCAGTCGCTCGACATGCGAAAAGACGGATGGACTCCGCCAGTCGTGAAAACTGTTGCCAGCGACGGGACGGGCACAACGGAACTCGCGGCGGCGATCGCCAGTTACGAGGCATATCTGAAGAAGGACAATCTGCTCCTGCAGAAAAACGTGGAAAACTGGCGCGAGCGGCTCGTAGAAATGCTTCGCGACGCTATGCTCGAAAAAGCGCGGCGCGCATCGATGGCGACATCCTTGACCGTTACGCCGCAGAAATCGCCGAGCACAAGCGCGATCCGTATTCGCTGGTGGAAGAAATAGTGAGTGGGCCGTCGAGGTAAACTGCGGATTCCTCGCTCGTCCTCGCCTTCGGCTGCGGACGGCCTGGAATGACAATTCGTATGGGGCATTATGCAATTCAGCATTGATCATCTCGGTATAGCCGTGAAGTCGCTGGCGACGGCCAAGAGCATTTACGAAAAACTGGGCCTAAGCATCTCGCCCGAAGAGACTGTCGAGCAGGAAAAAGTCCGCCTAGTCATGGTTCCGGTTGGCGAAAGCCGCCTCGAACTTCTCGAAGCGACCTCTGATGACTCGGCCATCGCCAGGTTCATCGCCAAGCGCGGCGAGGGCTTGCATCACGTCTGCATGCGCGTGCCAGATCTCGCTGCCGCCGTCGCCAAACTCAAGCAAGATGGAGTGCGGCTAGTGTCGGAGGAAATCAAGACCGGCGCCGGCGGCCATCGCTATGTTTTCGTGCATCCCCAGAGCACGGGCGGCGTGTTGCTGGAACTGGTCGACGGCGGACACTGACCATGCTCCTGCTCGCGGTTGATACATCCGGCAAGAACGGCAGCGTGGCCCTGGCGCGGGCAGCGGCTGGCCGTCCCGAGGTCGAGATCATCGAGGCAGTTCCGCTCGCCGGCGGCACATTCTCCGCGCAACTTATCCCTCAGATTTCGGCACTCCTCGAAAAACACGGATTCGGCAAAAAGGATCTGGCGGCGCTTGCGGCGGTCTCCGGCCCTGGTCGTTTACCGGTCTGCGCGTCGGCCTGGCCGCGATAGCAATACGGCAACTGACGGCCAT
>CAWDPB010000010.1:0-28857 GCA_963804075.1 uncultured Acidobacteriaceae bacterium
GCAACGAAGATGGTTCCATCTGGATCGCCTACAACGGAGAGATCTACAATTTCGTCGATCTGCGCCGCGAACTCGAAGGCAGGGGTCATCGCTTTCGCTCGCACACCGACACCGAAGCCATCGTTCACCTCTACGAGGAATACGGTGTCGAATGCTTGAACCGCCTCAATGGCATGTTCGCTTTCGCGATCTGCGACCTGCGCGGCTCCTCGCCAAAGTTGTTTCTCGCCCGCGATCACTTCGGAATCAAGCCTTTTTATTATTACGAACAGTCTGGCACACTCGCCTTCGCATCCGAGATCAAGGCCCTGCTCGAAGTTCCCGGCATCGAAGCGCGCATGAACATGGAAGCGCTGCATCAATATTTGACCTTCCTTTGGGTCCCCGATCCAGCGACCATGTTCGAAGGCATCCGCAAGCTCGAAGCGGGACACTTCGCAATCTGGCAGCGCGGCGAACTCAAGATCGAACAGTATTGGGACCTTACCTTCCCGCCGGAAAATCATTGCTTCGAGCGATCCGAAGCGGACTTGCAGCAAGAGATCCGCGAGCGCTTCCATGCCTCGGTCGAACAGCAGATGGTAAGCGACGTTCCCATCGGCGCGTTCCTCAGCGCAGGCCTCGATTCCTCTAGCATTGTTGCCGCGATGGCGCGCAAGCAGCCTGTGCGCACATACACGATCACCTTTCCCGAGAAGTATCGTGTCGGCGAAACCACCATCGACGATCCCGCCGTCGCGCGCCGCCTTGCGCGCAAACTCGGCTGCGATCATCACGAGATCGTCGTCGAACCCGACGTCGTCAAACTCCTGCCCGAACTCACCTGGCACATGGACGAGCCCACGGCCGATCCCGCCATCATCGCCGCCTACCTCGTTTGCCGCGAGGCGCGGAAAAAAGCGACTGTCCTGCTTTCCGGCGTCGGTGGCGACGAGTTATTCGCCGGTTATCGCAAGCACATCGCCCACGTCTGGGCCGAAGAGTATCGCCAACTTCCAGCGTTGGCCCGCTCTGCCGCCGAGCAAGCCGCACTCGCACTGCCCGGCCTGCGCGGCACGGCCATGAAAGGCTCCGTCCGCCTGGCCAAGAAGATGGCCCGCAGCGCATCGCTCAACTCCTCCGATGCGTTCATCCGCAATTGCACGTATCTCGACGCGGCGCAGAAATCGGACCTCTACTCTCCGGCGCTCCACGAACTTACAAGCCTCAATCCGTCCGCGCGCCATCAGGCAGCTTTCGCTAGAATCTCACATGCCGATTGCCTTAACCAACTGCTCTATCTCGACACCAAGATCTTCATGCCCACGCTCAACCTCACTTACAACGACAAAATGAGCATGGCATCGTCGGTGGAAGTCCGTGTTCCCTTCCTCAATCGCGAGTTCGCGGAATTCGTGGCCTGGAATGTGCGCCCCGCTTGGAAGCTTAAAGGCAAGTGGCGTCCAGTAACGAAGCACATTTTCCGTGAAGCCATGCGCGGCATGTTGCCGCAAGAGGTGCTCGACCAGCCCAAGGCCGGATTCGCCGCTCCGGTAGACTATTGGCTGGCGCACGCGCTGCGTCCGGTTGTGGACGATCTGCTGTCCGAATCGCAAGTTCGCAAACGCGGACTGTTTCGCCCCGAAGCCGTTCGGCGGTACGTCGATGAGCACCGGCGCGGTGCGGACGATTGGTCAATGCAAATTTGGCAACTGCTGACGCTCGAAACCTGGATGCAGCTTTTCGTCGACGGAGGCGCGCGAGGATTCGCGCAAAAGACTCTCGGGCAGCCGCAACGCAGAGCGGTGGCGGCGCAGTTGGCAACCGCATGAAGCAACTTCTCCAAGACGCGAGAACCGGCGACCTGAGCGTGACTGAAGTTGCCGCTCCGCAGTTGTTGCCCGGTTGCGTGCTCGTGCGAACCGCCGCCTCGCTGGTTTCCGCTGGCACAGAGCGCGCATCCGCGGAGTTCGCGCGCAAGAGTCTGCTGGCAAAAGGCAAGGCCCGCCCCGACCTGGTGCGCGATGTGCTTGCAAAACTCAAACGCGACGGTCTGGCCTCAACCATCGGAACCGTTCGCTCCCGGCTCGATCAACCACAATCGGTCGGTTACAGCAGCGCCGGGACCGTGATCGCGGTCGGCGACGGCGTCTCCGATATCGGCGTGGGCGACCGCATCGCTTGTGCGGGCGCTGGCTATGCAGTCCACGCTGAATTAGCCTGCGTGCCGCGCCTGCTGGTCGCGAAGATTCCATCGGAAGCTCACGGGAACATTCACGCGGTCACAGCCGCGGACGCAGCCGACGTATGCTCGCCGCTCTTCCCTGTTTCCTTCGAAGAAGCCGCCTTCGCAACGGTCGGTGCAATCTGCCTTCACGGCATACGCACCGCCGAGGTCTCCCTCGGCGAGACGATCGCGGTCATCGGACTCGGCCTGCTCGGTCAGATCACCGTGCTGTTACTGAAAGCAGCGGGCTGCCGCGTGTTTGGGATGGATTTGATCGAGCAGCGCACCGCACTCGCGATCCAGAGCGGTGCCGAGGCCGCATCAACGCGACCCGGCGAATTCCGCGATCTGTGCTTTCAGAAGACCGGAGGCCAAGGCGCGGATGCCGTACTGATTACCGCCGAAACACCGTCGAGCGATCCCGTCAATCTGGCGGCCGAAGTCGCACGCGACCGCGCCATCGTTGTCGCCGTGGGCACAGTCGGCATGGAACTACAGCGCAAACAATATTACGAAAAGGAACTCGATTTCCGCATCTCGCGTTCCTACGGACCTGGACGCTACGACGCCGCTTACGAACAGAAAGGCCGCGACTATCCCATCGGTCAAGTGCGCTGGACTGAAACGCGCAACATGGAAGTTTTTCTTCGCTTCATCGCCGAAGGCAAACTCGACCTGTGCTCGCTGATCACGCACCGCTTCCCCATCGAGCAGGCAAATCGCGCCTATGAGCAAATCATGGGCCGCACTAGCGAGCCGTCGCTGGCCGTGTTGCTCACCTACCCGAACGCGGGATCGAGCGCAGCACCGGATGGAAGCGAAAGTCGCTTCGTGGCCGCATCGGCGATCGCGTCGGCGCAGATAGTGTCGCGAGACTCCAGCCCCGAGCGGGCGGCTAAGTGTAGCCCCGCGCTTCAGCGCGTGGAACTGCGCGAAGAAGAAATCAACTCCTGGAGCGACGAACACGCTCCCACTTCCCCATCCTCCAGAGGTAGAACTCCGGCCGTTTTCGGTGTGCTCGGAGCAGGCAATTTTGCACAGTCCACATTGCTCCCCGCTTTAAAGCTGATTCCCGGCGTTTCTTTTATCGCCGTCTGCAACGCAACCAGCCCGCGTGCCCGCAGCGCCGCAGAGAAGTTCGGCTTCTCCAATGGTTCAACTTCAGAGGAACAAATCCTGCATGATCCGAGAATCAACACGATCCTGATTGCGACGCGCCATCACCTTCACGCCAGCCAGACGATCTCCGCGCTCAATTCCTGCAAGAACGTCTTCTGCGAGAAGCCGCTCTGCTTGAGCGAAGCCGAACTCGCCGCAATCGTCCGCGTCATGTCGCGCTTCGGTCCAAGCTTCTGAACAAACGCCGCCGCCGACTCCCATGCTCATGGTTGGCTTCAACCGCCGCTTCGCTCCCATGTCTGCTCGGCTGAAGACTTTTGTGGACGAAATCCACGAACCGATCTTCATGCACTATCGCGTGAATGCCGGCTTTCTACCCAGCGATCATTGGACAAACGATCCCGAACAAGGCGGAGGCCGCATTCTCGGCGAGGTCTGTCACTTCGTGGATTTCCTTTGCTTCCTTGCCGGCGCGTACCCCATCGAGGTGCAGGCTCAGAGCGTCGGCAACGCCGGTCACTACAGCATGGATAACATCGTCGCGCAGCTGCGCTTCCCCAACGGCTCGCTCGGCACGATCACCTACATGGCCAACGGCGACAAGTCGGCATCCAAGGAACGCCTTGAGGTTTTCGGCGGCGCATCGGTTGCGATCCTCGAAGATTTCCGCAGGCTTGAATTGATCCGCAATGGCCGCAAACAACTAGTGCGCGCGCGCCTCCGGCAGGACAAAGGACATAAGGCCGAGATGCAAGCTTTCGTCGACGCTGTCGCGGGAACAACTCCACCGCCGATTCCATTCGAACAGATCATGGGCTCGACGCTGGCGACGCTGCGCCTCCAAAATGCCTGCCAGACAGGCCAGCCCCTGCCAGTCGATCTCAGCGAATTCGTCGCCGCGGCACTACAGGAAGAATCGCACAGTGAATGAATCCGCGCGTGGTGCGAGCGCGATTGTGTATCCATGCTGATTCTAGGCCTCAACATGTTTCACGCCGACGCCTCGGCGGCAATCGTCGAGGACGGCAAGATTCTTTTCGCCGTCGCTGAGGAGCGCCTCAACCGCCGCAAACATTACGGCGGTTTTCCCGCGCTCGCCGTGAAAGCCTGCCTCGATGCCGTTGGCGCGAAGGTCACCGATGTCGATCACGTAGCCGTAGGTCAGGACAGCGACGCTAATCTCGCGAGGAAGGTACAGTACGCGCTCGCCAATCCCGGCCGCATTTTGAACTTCATCAAAATGCGCCAGCGCAAGCAGGCCATGCGCAACGTGCGCTCGCTGCTGGCGCAAGCTCTCGACGCCGACCCCAAACATCTGACATTCCGCGAGCATCGCATCGAGCACCATCTCGCGCACATCGCCAGCGCCTACTATTGTTCTCCGTGGGAAAAGGCAGCCGGCTTCAGTTACGACGGTTCGGGCGATTTCGTATCCACAATGATGGCGCGCTGTGAAGGCAACGATATTCAGGTTCTCGACCGCGTTTTTCTTCCGCACTCGCTCGGCAGTTTCTACACCATGATTTGCGAATTCATTGGCTACAACAAATACGGCGATGAAGGCAAAGTCATGGGGCTCGCTCCCTACGGCAAGGATAAGTTCGCCGAGGATCTCCGCCGGATCGTCGTAACGAAGAACGGCGCGTTCCAACTCGATATGAGTTACTTCATGCCACTCGGCAGCAATCAAGGAATGCAGGTGCTGCCCGATGGAACGGTGCTCCTGGCACGGCATTTCAGCGACAGAATGGAGACGCTGTTCGGCCCGCCGCGCGAACCCCATAGCGACATTACCCAACGCGACATGGATCTCGCCTATGCCATTCAGCATTGGTTCGAAGAAGTTTCCTTTCACTTGCTGCGAGATTGTATCAGCGCGTGCCCGAAGAAAACCTGGCCATGGCAGGAGGATGCGCGCTCAACAGTGTGGCGAACGGAAAGTTATTCTCGCGAACACCCTTCCGCCAAACATGGATTCAGCCCGCCGCTGGGGACGAAGGCCTCGCAATCGGCGCTGCACTCTATGCCTATCACGCCGTTTTGCGGCAACCGCGCCGCGAGCAGATGAATCACGCTTATCTCGGCCCGGAATTCTCCGACAGTCGAATCGAGTCCGCGCTGAAGTTCGCAAGCCTGAAATATCAGCGGCTCGAACGCGAGCCTCTCCTCGACGCCGTCTCCGAGGAAATGGTCCGCGGCAATGTAGTTGGCTGGTTCCAGGGCCGCATGGAATGGGGGCCGCGCGCCCTGGGCAATCGCTCGATCGTGGCCCATCCGGGACTACCCAATATGAAAGACGTGCTGAACGCGCGCATCAAGCATCGCGAGTGGTTTCGACCCTTCGCACCAGCGATACTCGCCGAGGCGCAGTCCGAATATTTCGAGCACGATCATCCTTCGCCCTACATGCTTCACGTCTATAAAATTCGTCCGGAGAAGCGAGAGAACCTGTGCGCAGTAAATCACGTGGACGATACCGGACGCTTGCAGACCGTGACGCGCGACGTAAACTCTCTTTACTACGATTTGATCCAGGCATTTGGGCGCAAGACTGGGATTCCTGTAATCCTTAACACCAGCTTCAACGAGAATGAGCCCATCGTCTGCACACCCGAGGAAGCGATTGACTGCTTTCAGCGTACAACAATGGATGCGCTCGCAATCGGCCCATTTCTCGCCCGAAAAAGTGACAATTAGAATGCACGCGTCATTCTTGAGCGCTCGGGCAATAAATAACGGTCTCCCACAGGAGCGCAGAATAACCGCGTCTACGTCAGACCAAGACACGACGCACACGAAAACACCACAGATTCGCCGTCTCGCCGCCTTGCGTGGCATTCGAGTTCTCGCCTGGGATGGCGACATCCTCTATGCGAACCGCGGCTATCATCTTGTTCGCCTGCAAAGCGCAAGGCTGCTGAATTCCCGCAACGCGGAATGGGAATCAGTCGCGAGATTCAGTCCCGTCTGGTGGCGAAACCTCACATCGCGAACTTGCCTGACTTCCCGCCTCGTGCGCGACGGCTTTCACGCACTCGCGGTGCCTGAAGACCAGATAATGATCGCCGCCGTCCCGGGCGCTATCATCACGCGAAACGCCTCAAGTGCTGAGTTTCAGCCCACGCATAAGATTCTTCGCGGCACGCGGCCGCTCCACATTGCGGCTGTGCCGCGCGGCAACATTTATTGGGGCGAATACTTCGACAACCGCAGCCGCGACGAAGTTCACATTTACGCTTCCGCTGACCGCGGCCAGACGTGGCATGTAGCCTACACCTTCGCCGCGGGCGCGATCCGTCACGTGCACAATATCATCTATGATCGCTGGGGCGATTGCTTGTGGATTTTAACCGGCGACGAAGGATCGGAGTGCAGAGTGCTTTGCGCGTCCCGCGATCTTCGCACCGTGGAAACTGTTTTTTCCGGCAATCAGCAGGCACGCGCCGTCGCCGCCATCCCCACAGAAGACGCGCTCTATTTATCGACCGACACGCCGTTCGAGCGGAACCATGTCTTGCGCCTCGACCGCTCGGGACGAATCGCAAACGTTGCGAACGTCGTCAGTTCGTCCATTTTCGGATGTCGCACTGCCAATGCGCTTTTTTTCTCCACCATGGCCGAGCCCAGCCCCATCAATCCCACGGACGAAGTCCATCTCACTGCCTCTGCGGACGGAGCCAACTGGCAGACAGTGGCGAGCTGGCAGAAGGATGCGCTTCCCATGCGCTACTTTCAGTACGGCAACGTCATCCTGCCCGATGGCGAAAATGCGACAAACTATCTCGCCGCGACCACAATCGCGACGAAGGAAGACGACCAAGTCACCACGATCTGGGAAGTCGACCTGAGAGCCAAGTCCCAAAGCCCAGAGACCAAGGCCGAAAGCTCAATCCCATGACTCTCGCCGCACGTTGGAACTACTATCGCCGCATTGTTCCAGCCTATCTCGGCCAAGGGCGAAGCCAGCTCACCTTCTGGCACGAAGTGCCGGAGATCAATCCGCACGCAACCAACGCACAACTTGGCCCGTACTACATGCTGTTTCATCAGAAGGCCAATTACGGCGGACCTTACGATGCCGACGGGATCCCCATGCTCGACTATCGCGGCGCAATTGGCCTCCAATACAACCCGATCGCGATTGCACAATGGGGACTGGCGAACTGCAATATTTCCTGTTGTACGCGGGAAGATTCTCGACGGAAGAAGTTTCTCAAAGCCTCCGACTGGCTCACCGCCAATTTGGAGCGAAATGCACCCGGCCTCTGGGTGTGGAGCCATCATTTCGATTGGGAATATCGCAGCACACTCAAAACGCCGTGGTATTCGGGACTGGCGCAGGGCCAGGGAGTTTCGCTCTTGCTGCGCGCCTATGCGGAGACACACGACGAAAAGTACGCGGAGGCTGCAAACCGCGCGTTCATTTCCCTGACCAAGCCGATCGCGGAAGGCGGCGTTCTGTTTGAAGACGCAGAAAGCAACTTGTGGATCGAAGAGTATCTTGTCGATCCGCCGACCCACATTCTTAATGGATTCATATGGGCGCTTTGGGGCGTGTTCGATTACTGGCAGGCGGTCGAGTATGGCGCGGACACTTTTGTGCGCGAGATCTCAACCCTCAGTGCCCGCGCCGTGTTCGATCGCGGGGTGAAAACTCTGTTGCGCAATCTCGAGCGCTACGATACGGGATACTGGTCGCTCTACGAGCAATCCGGCACGCGGCTGAAAATGCTGGCCAGCCCTTTCTATCATCGGCTGCATATCGTGCAATTGCGGGTGATGGCTTTGTTGACCGGCGATCCTCGCTTCACCAACTTTGCGGAGAGATGGCAAGGATACGCGGATCGTCCCGCCAATCGTGCCCGCGCGCTGGTGGAGAAAAGTGTGTTCAAGGTGCTTCATTATTGAAGCCGCGCTTGGATTAGGGCTGGGTTTTAGCGAGCAAAACCCTGTTTGATCAACTGAATTCCGCTCAGTTGTTTTAATCGCAGAAGGATGTGTGGTTACCGTTCGTGAAGATTCTGTACATTTCGCAGTACTTCCCCCCCGAGATGGGAGCGCCAGCAGCTCGCGTAGCCGAGTTGTCGCGCCATTGGGCGCGAATGGGACACCACGTCACGGTCCTCACCGGATTTCCCAACCATCCCACTGGAATCGTCCCGACCGAATGGCGCGCTCGCTTCCGGCGACTGCGGGACTCGGAAACAGTCGATGGAGTTCGGGTCGAGCGCACTTGGCTGTGGCCGCTGCCCAATCGCAAAGCACACGAGAGAATCCGGAGCTATGTTTCGTTCGCCTTGTCGGCAGCAATACGCGGGCTGACTCTCTCCAGGCCCGATGTTGTGATTGCCACTTCGCCCCAACTTCTTTGCGCGTTGGCAGGCTGGCGGGTTGCGTGGTCCATGCGCGTGCCCTTCGTTTTCGAGGTGCGTGATCTGTGGCCAGAATCGCTTGCCGCGGTGGGCGCGGGCAGCGAAGGCACTCTGTTGCATCGCGTTTTGGGATCGATTGCCGGCTTTCTCTATCGGCGAGCCGATCGCATTGTGGTGGTCACCTCCGCATTCAAAGACCACCTCATCCAACATTGGCGAGTGCCTCCCGAGAAAATCGCGGTCGTTGAGAACGGCGTTGAAACCAATTTGTTTTGCCCAAACGCAGCTTCCGCCGGCGAAGTTCGCAAGCAACTTGGTCTCGATCACCGATTCGTGATCTGCTATGTCGGCACAATGGGCATGGCGCATGGGCTGGAAACCATGGTTGCTGCCGCCGAAGAATTACAAGCCAGGCTGCCCAATGCCACTTTTCTGCTCATCGGAGAAGGCGCAGAAAAGCAGAAGATTATCGACCTGACGAATTCACGTCGTCTCACCAATATTCAATTTCTCGAGCAGCAACCACGCGAGCGGATTCCCTGTTTCGTTTCCGCTGCCGATGTGTGTCTTGTTTTGCTTAAAAAGAACGATTTGTTCAAAACAGTCATTCCCACCAAGCTGCTTGAATCGATGGCTTGCGCGACACCGGTCGTTGTCGCGGTCGATGGACAGTCACGCGATCTTGTCGAAAAGGCAGCCGCAGGCCTTTTCGTGGAGCCGGAGGACAGTCGTTCTCTTGCGAACACAATCTGCGAGCTGGAGCGGGACTGCGAGCGAGCACGGCAAATGGGAAGGAATGGGAGGCAGCACATTGTGGCCAATCTATCCCGCGAAAAAACGGCTCGCGATTACATTTCAGTGCTGGATGAATTGCTCGGTGGCGAAAAGCTGGGGCAAGACCTGGCTGCGTAAACCTCTGCGTGTCCCCAACCCGCTTGACGGAGCCGCGTCGCCGCGGGCTGTTTCTAAGATGCCTCTGCTCAGGGATGCGCAGCCACTACACCCAACGCAGCCGACATCGACACCGCTGCATCGGCAGTACGATATGCGGCTGCCTTCGCGGAACTGCCGGGGACAAACAGAATGTCGCCTTTTGTCAGCGGTACGTCTGGCGCTTTTGCGTATAAGACCTTTTTCAACTCGACCGGAATTTGCTGGATCCCGCTTGGCGTCTGGCGCAGAATTCTCGTCTTATTCAAAGCCGAAGTTCGCGTGCTGCCACCCGCCAGGGCAAGCGCTTTAAGGACAGTCAGCGAGTTATCTTCGATCAGGAATCCGCTGGGGTGTTGCACATCTCCAACGACGTAAACAATGCCCGCGCGCGAAACAATGATCGTGTCTCCTGCCATAACCTCGACATTGTTTTGCGTGTCTTCGGCGAGGTTGGACGAGAGTTGCAGCACAACTTTGTGATCGGGATCGTCGCGATGCTCGATGGTGACAGAACGACCAGCCTTATCGGTAAGACCACCTGCGGCGGAAATCAAGTCGAAGAGCCTGCCGATCGCCGACCGCAGGATAGGGACCTGGATGAACAACTTCTCCGACCATGGTGATTGATTGGGAGGCAGATTCATCGACAAAGATAGAGACGTGCGGGTTGCGCACAAAGCCTCCATCTTCGAGCCGTTTCTGAATCAATTCCTGCGCTTCATCCGTGGTCAGGTCCGCCACATGAACATAGTCGATCAACGGCAAATAGATGTCTCCTGCGCCGGTGATCCTGGTCTTTGTGGTAAGGTCGGGCACTCCGAAGACATTGACTTCGACCAGGTCTCCAATACCGATCTTCACATTGGAATTCGCCATCACGCCGCGAGGAGGAACCGGCACGAGACGAATCGGACGCGGGCGTTGCGCCGGCACCGGATGCTGGACCCTGACCTGCCTGCAGCTGCGCTCCCGGGACCTGCGCCCAAACGCTTAAGCCGCACAAGCTAACAAGAAGCGCTTGCCCAGCGCACAAGAATAAGCGCCGCTTCCACTCCGCCATAGGAGACTCCAGGGTCGATCGGTGATGCGAGTTTAGCATACGCTCAGGTGACGATATTTCGCTCAAGAAATGACAATCGCCAGCCCGCGTGCCCGATCCGGCTAGTTGCCGTCCCTCATGGAACGGCGGTATATTTCAACCACACATACTAACATATCCGGGCGTGGCGAAGTTGAGGGCTAAATGATTGAACGCCGCTCTCGAATTGGTTGCAAATGCGAAGCACTCCAGCCGGAAGGAAGTCTGATTGACGCTTCTGTTCTTTGGATTATTTGCATCTTCGCTGGCACTTTCTTTTATCGCCACGCGCGAGGTTCGAAATATCTCCATCCAGCGTGGCTGGGTTTTTCAGTCCGCAGGATGGCAGGCATGTTCACCAGACCCCGCTTCCCCGGCTCGGTGGTGTTGCCATCTTCCTGGCGTTTTCCGCCACGTTGGGCTTGTGGTTCACTCTTTCCCTGGTCTTTCCTCGCATGGGTTTGGGAATTGATGCGACGGTGCTGCTCCGCATCTACGTTCCCGCCTGTCTGATCTTTTTCCTGGGCATCTACGACGATATTCGCGGAGCCGGACCATACATCAAATTTGCAGTCCAGGCGATTGCAGCGGTGATGCTGTTCGCCGGCGGGATGCGGGTGCTCAGTGTGCCGGTTTTATTTGGCCAACACTCGCTGCCCTGGTTCCTCGATCTGCCGGCCACGGTTTTATGGGTGGTCGCAGTCACGAACGCTTTCAATCTGATCGACGGACTCGATGGTCTGGCGGCGGGATCGGCCCTGTTTTCAACGATGGTTTTTTTTGTCGTCGCCCTCGTGGATCAGTCGTGGCTGGGCGCTTTGATGAGTATTGCGCTTGCCGGTGCGGTGCTCGGATTCCTTCGTTTCAACTTCAACCCCGCGACGATTTTTCTCGGGGACTCGGGCAGCTTGTTTATCGGTTTCGTGTTGAGCGCGCTCGCACTCGCTGGCGCGCAGAAAGCGCCCACCTTTGTCGCAGTCGCAATTCCGGTGGTGTCGTTCGGGCTGCCGATTCTGGAGACCTCCCTCTCTATTTTGCGCCGCTTGATCAGCGGCCGTCCCATCTTCACCGCCGATCGCGAACATATCCACCATAAGTTGCTCCAAATGGGATTGTCACACCGTGAGGTCGTGATCGTGCTCTACGCCGTCTCGGCGCTGTTTGCCTTGTTGAGCCTGTTTCTGCTGTGGCCGACGGGAAGCACGCTCGGCCTGGTCTTGGCTGTTGTGGGGACTGGACTTTGGGTGGGCATTCAGCACCTCAACTACATTGAGTTCGGCGAGTTGCGCCGTGTCGCGCAGCGCACAATCGACCAGCGCCAGATCTTTATCAACAATCTCTCCATCCGCCGCGCGATCGAGGAGCTCAAAGTCTCCGTGGATTTCGACCAGGTCCGCAGCATCCTGATTGCAGCCTTCAATAGCAACGATTTTGATGGCTTCGAGCTTCAGGCATTCGCGCCGCCCTTCGGAGAACGCTCACGAGCGGGTGAGGCCGTTCGCCGCGTGCAATGGAGCAAACTTCCCCACATGGCGGCAATCTCCACCAATCCTTCGTGGAGGCTGACCCTTGACTTGGTAACAACCTCCAACGAGCGGCGCGGTTCGCTCGTTGTTCATCGCAGCTACATGAATGGCGATCTACAGCTCGATGTGAACCTGCTCACATCCGAATTTCCCCGGGCGCTGGCCGATGCCTTGGACCGTGCACCCGCCGTTCCGCAGAGCCAAGTGGCCTCAACGAGAGATCTTCCGTCGCTGGCAGCCAATCTCTAGCCGCAGAATCTCCCGACCTATTTCGTACTGTTGGCTTCTTCCATTCCGACTACTCCAATATGTTTGACACTCTGAGTTAATATGTTGGGGAAATGTATCGCAGCACCGAGGCATTGCAGAGTTCACTGCCCGCTTCTCCGAACGGAGATCGCCGCCGCCGCGTCCGTCATAAACTCCATACTCCTGTTTTTGCCAGCTTCAACGGTCCGCAAACCGGCACGACTGTAGACCTGAGCGAATTGGTCGATTTAAGCGAAGGCGGGTTCTGCGTTCAGACAGGCGTGCAAAGCGCGGTGGTTCCGAGCACTCCAATTTCAAGCGTAGGATTTGGCAGTACCGACTTGCGCAGCACAGACGGCTTGGAAGTAAACCACCCCGTCACCATCTGTCTCGATCTACCCGAGACCAAGAGCTACGTTCATGGCAGCGGGCTGGTCGTGTGGCGCGATGACACCGGACGTGCAGGTATACGCTTCTCTTTTCTATCCGACCGCGCCATGGCCACGCTGAAGGAGTGGCTTTTCGTCAACATGCTCGTCGGCACAGCCAACCACACGGCTCGCGCTGAACAACTGGAGCACTATCGCCAGGAAGAAGCAGCGGCAACAGACGAATCGTGTGCCACGGCCATTACGGCCGTATTGCTCGTATCCGCGAACCGCGCTCCACAATCCGATTGCGATCGGGAGATTTCCACTGCGGACGGCTTGCGCACCCAGGTTGGCCCAATTGAAGGCCAAGAGGCCAAAGGCGGACAGATTCGGATGCATCCCGCCAAGTCGGCGACGAGCAGACCAAGCGCGGAGATTCGCCGGGCCCTCTTGAAGAAGCCTAGCCGCGAGGTAGAGATAAAGACAGGGACCAGGCCGCCCTTCAGTCCATCGCCGATCGGGCCCTGACCTTGACCGGCGCAAGCGGTTCGGCACTCGCGTTGCTAACGGCGGGCAAATGGTGTGCTGTGCACGGGCGGGTTATCCTGCGCCCCCGCTGGGTTCGGAAGTGAACGTCGATTCTGGTCTTTCGGGTGAATGCTTGCGCACAGGCCAACCGGCTATGTGCGAGGACGCTGCCACAGACCCTCGCGTGGACAACAAGCTTTGCCTCGCCATTGGCATCGGTTCTTTCGTCGCCACACCGATTCTCTCCGATTCCCACGCCATTGGCCTTCTGGAAGTGTTCTCCCCGCAGGTCTGCAAGTTTTCGACAGCCGAGGCAGACATCCTTGAGCACCTCGCGAAACTCGTTTTCGAAGTCGATCCGGCGAGGAAGCAACGAACGATGTTGGAATACCGGAAGCGAACGCGGACTATAGCGAAGCGACCGAAACGGAGGAATGGGGCCGACCTGATAGCGGAATCGGTTGAGCTTCCGAGATCGGCCGAATCAGCGGCGCCGGCTATGCCGGAATTCCCCGCAATAAGGAAGAGACGCCACCGGTCGAACCATTCGAAATCGAAATTCCGATGTCTGCGCCCGTACCGCCCGATCCTGTGCCGTTTGTTGCCGTAGCGCCTGCCGATGAACCGCCTTCTGCGCAAGATGAAGCGCCCGACGAAGCGGCTGCGGTTGCCGGCCTGCGCGACGCACTCAAGGAGCGTGTTCCGGCGCTTGAACGTGAAGTGGAAGCCGCTCGGCTGCAGGAACGGTTGGAGAGTTTGGATCGGAGGTCTGCACCCGCAGCGCGGTCCCACGTTGTTCACCTCGGTTTGATCCTCTCGTCTTTAGCGGCAGTGTGTTTGGCGCTCGGATATTTGCTCGCGCCTGTCATTGAGCGGCATTTGGACAGCCGTACGCGGGCAGGCCCAGATGTCGGCCGCGGCATCGCCGGTCTCCGAGCGAGGCGCGGGGACAGGCAAGATCCAGCCGGGCGATCTGCACAGAATGGCCGAACAAGGCAATCCCGAGGCTCAATTCCTGCTCGGCACTCTTTACCGCAGCGGCGATGGCGTTTTGCAGAATGACAAGCAGGCTGTCGACTGGTTTCAGCGCGCCGCAGACCAGGGATATGTTCGCGCTCTCTCGGCTCTGGGATCTTCCTACTGGAGCGGACGAGGGGTTCCTCAGGATTACGCGAGAGCATACTTCTGGTATGAACTGGCGCTGGCCGAAGGGGATCAGAACAGCAAGTCGCTGCTTGAAGGCCTGTCCACTCAATTGACGGGCGAACAGGTCGCCGGCATCCGCCAACAGGCTGAAGCCTGGCTACACGCCCACAATCAACTCGCGACATCCAATTCGAAATGACTGTGAGCCAAACCATGTGGCGCGGACGCCCTCGCCCGCGAAAACTCCGTGTTTCAAAGAACACCGCGCAAGAAGCCCCGCTCATGGGCCCGTAAGTGCAAGCGGTCGGCTGAACACGGTGAAGGATCTATTTAACGGACTAATATGATTGGTATTCGGTTTCCGAATCATGCCGGAAAAGCCCACCGCCACTGAACTTAAGGCCGACGTCCAAACCTTCTGGAACGCTGAGCCATGCGGATCCCGCTACCTGGGAGAGAACGAGGACTTTGACGCCCATGCCAGGAGGCGCTATGAGTTGGAACCGTTCATTCGTGAGTTTGCCGGGTTCGAGCGCGCAAAAGGCAAGCGCGTGCTTGAAATCGGCGCCGGCATGGGCGCGGATTATCTGGAGTGGCTGAAGGCCGGAGCAGTGGCGACCGGAGTGGATCTGTCGAGTGCGTCGTTGGCAAGAGCCAGACGGCGCTGTGAAATGGCAGGCTACACGCCCGATCTTCATCAGGCCGACGCCGAACACCTCCCCTTTGCCGATAATAGTTTCGACATCGTTTACTCGTATGGCGTTATGCACCACAGTCCCGACGCGACACAATGCATTCGCGAAGCGCGGCGCATTTTGCAGCCCGGCGGTTCCCTGCGCATTATGCTCTATCATCATCCCTCTCTTACCGGCCTGATGCTCTGGCTGCGCTACGGATGGCTTCGTGGCAAGTCGCTGCGGCGGTCGGTCTACGATCATCTGGAGAGTCCGGGAACGAAAACTTTTACAACCTACGAGGCGAGACAGCTGATGAGCGGGTTCGCGGAAATCGACTTGCGGCACGAATTCAGCCCCGGTGATCTGCTATTGAACGATCCCTCGCCGCGATTTCGCGGAGCCTTGTATCGCATGATCTGGAGGATGTATCCGCGGGTCATCGTGCGAGTATTGGGCCACAGGTTCGGACTTTTTCTTCTGATTTCGGCGCGGAAACCCGTAGAGAGTTAAGCGTATTTTCAAATCGCTTCAGCCCCTCCCTGCTACAATTTTCTGTTCACAATGATGGCTTCCATTTCCCCCTTCTCGCGCCTGGCGTTACGCCTCCGAGAAGGTTCCTATCCGGCAAGTCGTCACTCAGCCCTACGACAAAATTACTCCTGCGACGCAGGAAAGTTATTACCAGGCAAGCCCATACAATCTGGTCAGAATCATTCTCGGCAAACGGCTCGCGTCGGATAATCCTTCCGACAGCGTCTATAGCCGTGCCGCCGCATCATTCCAGGACTGGCGGCAGACAGGCATTTTGGAGCAGGATGCAGCTCCCTCGCTTTACCGCTACTCACAGGCATTCATTGTCCCCGGCACACAATCGAGCGCCGAGCGCTGCGGTTTCATTGCTCTCGGGCGCATCCAGGACTACTCCGACGGCGTCGTCTTCCGCCACGAGCAAACGCTATCCAAGCCAAAAACCGACCGGCTCGACCTTCTTCGCGCCACCCGCGCCCACTTCGGCCAGATCTTCATGCTTTACAGCGCTGCCGGAAAAATAGATGCGCTGCTCGGCGCATCGTTCCAGCGCTGCCCCGATATCGAAGTCACTGACGAATACAATGTGATTCACCGCGTCTGGAAGATTTCCGATCCCGCCGCCATCGCCGCCGCGCAAGATCAGATACGCGATCAGAAACTGATCATCGCCGACGGCCACCATCGTTATGAAACGGCTCTTGCCTACCGCAACGAGCGCCGCGGCAATCCGCTTCCAGCACGGCCCCCGCGCCCTACGATTACGTCATGATGACCTTCGTCGATATGGATCGTCCCGGCATTGTGATCCTGCCCACGCACCGCGCCGTCTTCGGCCTTTCTCCTGCGACAATCGCATCGTTCCCGAACCGAAGTTCTCCGGTTCTTCAAAGTCGAAGACGTCGATCCCGGCAATCGACGCCACGCGCGCTGCCGCGATTCTCCAGCAGGCGGGTATCGTCGGTCCCGCTATGCTCGCCGTAGCGCGCGACCGCGCCTTGCTTCTGCACACGCCCCAAGCTATCGGCACCACTTTGTTCGGCAACCTGTCCTTAAGCCAGCAGTGGCTCGACGTCGTACAACTCCACAAGTGCCTGCTCGAAAGCTGTCTCGGCATCTCCGAGGACGCCATTCGCAATCAGCAAAATGTCTCGTATTTTCGCGAGTCTTCCGAGGCTCTCGCGCAGGTTCGCGACGGACGTGTTCAACTCGCGTTCCTGATGAACCCTGTTCGCATGAAACAGGTCCGCGACATCGCATTTGGCGGCGAGGTGCTTCCGCAGAAATCCACAGACTTCTACCCCAAGCTGCTGAGCGGCCTCACAATTTATGCGCTGGATTAGCTTTGCGCCAATTCTCCGCTAGACTAACCTTGGCTAAACTAACCTCGACCGTGGCACCGCACATAAATCCGCTTCTCATGCGCAATCAGTTAGTCCACGCGGCAGTCAAGAACTTTCTCGCCGTTCTGCTTGCCATCCTGTCTCTACTATCTGCCGCCACGTCTGCCGACGAAAAGCAACTCTCGGTTTACGCCGCCACCGCCAACTACACCCTCCCTGTCCTCGATCGCGCCGGCCACGAGTATGTGGGCCTGCTCGAACTCCTCGAGCCCTTTGGCCGGGTTACCAGCGATTCCCGCGGCACGCACTGCAACATCCGATACAACTCCATCGACGCCCACTTCGAGGCCGGCAAAACGCGCGCCAAGGTTCACGGCCGCGACTTCAATCTTCCCGCTCCATTTCTGATCGAGAACTCGCGCGGCCTCGTTCCTCTCGCGTCGCTCGGCGCGTTGTTGCCACGCTTCATCGGTATGCCCGTCGACTTCCACGAAAGCGCGCGCCGTCTGCTCGTCGGAGACATTGGCATTCACGCCAGCTTCCAGTTACAATCCAGCCCACAGCAGGGCTTGATCGTCAATTTCACCGCTCCCGTCAATCCGACGATCTCCACCGAGCCGGGCAAAGTGCACATGCTCTTTAAGCGCGATCCGGTCGTCTCTCCGGGTAGCCAGTCGATTACGTTCCAAAGCTTAACGGTCGCACAGGCCAGCTATTCGGAGATGAACGGTTTTGCGGAACTCGATGTCTCCGCCAACATTCCGCTGATCGCCAGTTTCGCCAATGGGGGAAAGACCATTGTTCTCTCCGCGCTCCCCACCGTGGCAAAGACTCCGCCGGTGCCCGCCAAGACCCGCGCCTACTGCCGCGCCGCCCGCCGCGCCGGCCAAGAGCGCACGCCTTCTCGCTGTCATCGATGCCGCTCACGGCGGTGACGAACGCGGAGCCGCCCTTACGGATCAACTCGCCGAAAAAGATGTCACGCTCAGCTGGGCTCGCCTGCTGCGCCATGAACTCGATCTTCGCGGCTTCGCCGTGCTGCTGCTGCGCGACTCCGACAACGCGATTGCGCTCGATCAGCGCGCCAGTTCGGCCAATGCCGCGCGCGGTGCCGTCTACATCTGCCTGCACGCCGCTTCCCAGGGCAGCGGCGTGCGCATTTACACAGCGCTGCTTCCCGCCGAAGGCCCCAGCAAAGGCCCGTTTCACGCATGGAACACAGCACAGTTCTCTGCGTTGTCCGCCAGCCACACGGTGCGCATCCGCCGTCCTAGCCGAGATGCTGAAGAAGCAATTCCCTGCCCGCCAATCATCTGCGTCCCTGCGTCCGCTGAATAATCTGACTCATGCCGGCCATCGCCCTAGAACTTGCTCCCGGACCAGATGGCCTCCCCACTCTCGACTCCGTGGCATATCAGCAACAAGCCGCTGCGGCAATCGCGGCAGG
Source organism: uncultured Acidobacteriaceae bacterium (assembly GCA_963804075.1). Classification (GTDB taxonomy): domain Bacteria; phylum Acidobacteriota; class Terriglobia; order Terriglobales; family Acidobacteriaceae; genus Acidiflorens. The sequence goes on from CAWDPB010000010.1 coordinate 18,524, forward strand.
CGCTGGCCAGCGTGCGCGATCGGCTTAGCGCTCAATCAGTGAAGGAGCAGCCATGATCCCGCGTCAGATCCTATTCGCAATCACCGTCATGATCGTGCTCGTGATTGCCTTGGGCTTCTACTTCCGCAAAATGCGACGGCAAGCGGAGCTTGAGCCTAATGCATCCGCAACGCTTCCCGTTCCTCCCCCTGCTTCTGGCCCCACGGAAACTGTCGCGCTTTACGTCGCCAATGACGCAGATGGCGCGTTACGCGCGCAGTCTGCGCAGATTCCGCTTCCCGGAGGCCGTCAGCAGCGGGCTGAAGAACTGCTGCGGGCGCTGCTGCGGATCTATCAAACGCCAGGAGCGGCACATCCGCTCGCGCCTACATCGGATCTTCGCACGCGTGTATTCTGATCGATCCGGGAGCGGCGGTTATCGACCTCAACTCCGCCCTTGCCGACCAGCATCGCTCCGGCATTCAGGTCGAGCAGCTCACCGTGAATTCGCTGGTGGAAACGCTGGCCATGAACGTTCCCGGCATTCAGCGCGTAAAAATTCTGGTGGATGGCAAATCCCGCGAAACCCTTGCAGGTCATGCATATCTAAGCGATTGGTTTGACGTCGCAGCAGTCGAACAGGCAAACAATCCATGATCGCATGAGGCGAACGGATGGCGTAGAGGCGGAGGCATTTGTCCGTCCGAGATTCCCGTTTGCGACCGACAGATCCGGCTTGCATTTGGCCTGGGCAGAAGGCTGGTTCGACGTCGCGAGAGGGCAGTCGTTTGGGCAATTTGCAAGGCGGAAGTATCCACTTTCGTAGAGGGTACTAAGGTAGACATTTACGGGGGGACGAAAGTAGACAAAAGGGCCTGAGAACTTGTCGGATTCAGGCCGGTTTTATGATATATGGAAACTTGGTTCATTTCGCCGCCGGCTCTCCCTGCGATTCATCCATTGACCCATGCGGTGGTCTTAGATAGAGGGGGATCAAGGATCGAGGGGGGGACTCTGCGCGCCCACGAAGAAGTTGGAAGGTTAAGGGGCCGGGATGTCGAGTAGCCCCGATGTTGAATAGCCTGATGTTGAACGATAGCGTAGCGACTGGCAGTTTACTAAGCCCCGGATGACTAGCGGGGCTTTTGATTTTTGTGGGGAAGTCTACCTCTTTTGGAGCGGCTACTTTCGTGGAATTGCGAATGCTCGACGCGAAGCGGATATTGATTTCAAGCAGATTGCGTCTGGAGGACGTTGCCAGTGGGTACTGGACGCTGTTTGTCAAACAGTCAAGGGGTCTAATCAGCCACTACGGTTCAACTCCGTCGTCCTCCGTTCGGCCCTCGACATTCGTAATTTGATGACTTGCGTCGCGATGCTACAATGGTGATGTTTGGCAAACAGCGTACCGACTGGCGATTTTGCCGAGCCCCGCCTGATTAGCGGGGCTTTTGGTTTTTGTGGGGAAGGTTTACGTTTTGAAATACGCTCCGAGTGCGGGCCCTCAGCGGCTGAAGCCGCGCTGTTAGTTAGTAGCCAGTTCGGCACGACTGGAAGTCGTGCCCTTCCCGGCGGAATCAAAAACCCATGGTGCATGCGGTTGTGGAATCCCACTCATCGCAAAAAGCGCGATGGGGGCGCCCCCCAGTTTATGACGGTTAGAAACGACGGGGTAGATGGAAGAAGAGAATCACAATCCCAAGATGCAGGCAGTCGTGGTATCCCACCCTTCGCAAAAAACGCGAAGGATGGGGCACCCATTTTTTATTTTTAGGGATAGGAAAAAATACTGTGGGGTGCCACCCGCCGACGCAGGGCATCTGTGAGTTTACATCCGATTCTTCCAGTACCCTGGTTTGCGCTTGTGATGGGCGATAGCCAGCACACTCAGGCTGTCTGCGGAAGGTTCGTCGCGATAGACGATGGAAAATGGAAAACGGTGAAGGATGAGGCGGCGGGTCCCGTGGAAATGCCTGGGCCAACGTTGCGGGGCTCGGCCAATGCGTTCGAGGCCATCGTAAACGGCGGAGAGGAATCGGATGCTCGACTCGGCGCTGCGCTCGCGGTACCAATCGTCGGCCGCTTCGAGTTCCAACCAAGCTTGCGGATGCAGCCGGTAGGGCTTACTTTTCGGCATCGGCCAGGCGAGCCGCGAGCCGGCGGCGCACCTCTTCGTACGGAATCATCTGAACTTTGCCGGAGTCGATTTCTTCGATGCGGCGCTTGATCTCTTCGGACCAAGCGGCTTCGACGCCTTCGTCCACCGGTTCTTCGTCGAGGCTTTCCAGCAGCGAGTCGGCGAGCGCGGCACGCGCCTCGGGCGGGAGGGCCAAGGCTTTCTTCAGAAGTTCGGAGACTGCGGCGTTCATGCGGGTATTTTAGCATCGGTGGAATCCCACGTTTCGAAAACCGCGAAACGTGGGGCACCCGCGGCTAGAGGTCAGAGGTAAGAGGTCAGATTGCTGAGGTAAGACCGTGCGAAGGCCGTGATTAAAAAAAGTTGCCTGCGGCCCGGAATCCCACCCTTCGAAAACCGCGAAGGGTGGCGCACCCGCTTGTGTGGGCCGCCTGCTCAGAACTCGAAAGATGAATAAAAGCAAATGACCCCGGATGTCCGGAGTCATTAAGAACGTGGTGCAGCACTCTGTCAACATTAGTATTGGCGGCGGTGGAGACAATGTCAAGTTACTTGGGGAGGTTATCTCTGCGTTCTCTCCCCGGATGGAACTTCTCCACAGATGGGAGAATGGACCCGGCGGGATTCGAACCCGCTGATCCCTCGGCTTCGCTCGGGATTTCGGCTGCAGGCTCCCGCTTCGCTCACGCCTGCAATGCGCCTCAACTTTGACAGAGAGCTGTGCTACCGTTGCACCACGGGCCCTGGTAAGAGTGTCGCGGGCAACGTGGCCTCCCGCTAGGCGGCCAGTCACACCATTTTTGTGATGTTTCCAAATTGGGAAAGCGCAACCGGGAGATGCCCTATCGAGCGGTTAAGATTTTGCCGCGCTCGTTCTATCATGAAGATGCTTGAAAGATAGCGTACCGACTGGCAATTTTATGAGCCCCGGATGACTACCGGGGCTTTTGATTTTTGTGGGGAAGTGTACGTTTTGAAATACGCTCCGAGTACAGGCCCTCAGCGGCTGAAGCCGCGATGTTAGTTAGTAGCCATTCGGCACGACTGGAAGTCGTGCCCTTCCCGCGGAATCAAAAACCCATGATGCATGCGGTTGTGGAATCCCGCCCTTCGAAAACCGCGAAGGGCGGGGCACCCTCTATAACCGTGTCGGCGTTGTCAAGAGACACTTCGACCGGCGAAAGGTTTTGACTTTTCCTTTCGTGGAAGGTTTTGGTGTTGTTCTTGCTCTTGGTGTTGTTCTTGCTCTGCTCATGCGACCAAGGCCCGCTTTCAGAATCCTGCGGTGGAAACTTGGTTCCACCAACCATCTATCCGGTCACGCGACTTCCGACCATGATTCGTTGTTCGAACTCCCCGACTTGTTCAGGGAGGCAAGGCGCCCAATCAGGCCAACGATGTCTTACTGGCCCACCAGGGTGCCCCTCGGGCTGCCTTGCATGCGAACCAACTGCGCATAACTGGCCGGGCCGCGCAGCATCCAGTACATCCGTACCGCCAGTTTCCTGGCGATTGCGACCTTGGCCACGCCACTGCCCCGACGCTGCTTCAGTCGCTGATAGTCTTGCCGTAACTCGCCGTCCAATCGCGCCGCCGTGTGTCCGGCCTCCACCAACAGCGAACGCATCATCGGATTGCCTTGCTTGGAGATCGCACCTAACCTCTGCTTCCCACCCGAAGAATGCTCGCGCGGATTCAGCCCCAGGTAACTCGCCACCTGCTTACTCCGCTCGAACCGTTCTACTGGTCCCAGCGTCAACACAAACGCCAACGAAGTTACCGGCCCGACTCCCGGATGCGTCATCAACAGGACCGCCGCGGCATTCTGTTCCGCTTGCTCCGCCACCGCGCGATCCATCGCGTGCAGCGATGCGTCGAGTTGATCGAGCATCGTTAGCAACTCCTGCCGGCGATAGCTCGCCCACACTCCCAGCCCCAGACCTTCTAATTCGACGCGGCCTTTCCTGGTGAACAGCTTCTTCTTCCGACACACGCCTTCGCCCATCGCCAGTGCGTGCAACTGATTGCCCAAGATGTAGCATCTGGCGCCATCTCCTATGGCATTCAGATACAAAACAATACGGGGTCCGATACGTCATTCGCGCTAACTGGCGGCGGATACTCATAGCCGTGCCGATTTGCTTGTAGCGCGTCAAACATATCAGCGAAAAGGAGCACCGGAATGCAAAAAATAATGGCCGTCACAGATCTGAAGGGCACTCTGCTCGGCGTGGTTCGCGCAGATCCAATCGATATCGGCAACGGAAAGACCATCCGGGCAGTGCCGCCGCCGCCGGCGCGTTACCGCCATCATATGCTCGACGTAGCGGACGATTTCCTCCGCCGACCCGCCTCTGAGGTGCACGATAAGATCCGCCGTCTTATCGTCACGTCCCGGCCATGACTAAGCCAGCGCTCTTGGGGCGATCCAAGGCGCTTGTCACGCGCCTTTACCACCCTCTGGTTTGGAGCATGTGAGCTTCGTCCAAACCTGCTATCGCGAGGCCTTTCATCGCCCCGGCCAGGTCCTCACTTACTTCCAGTAACACCTTGGGATCCTGATAGTGGGTGGCGGCTTGGACTATGGCTCTGGCTCGCTTGGCGGCTTCTTCTGGGTCGGCGAACTGTGCCGAGTTCTTCATGAAGATGCCGCTGCCTACGAAGACTGCCTCCGCTCCTAACTGCATTACTAAGCTGGCGTCGGCGGGGGTGGCTATGCCTCCGGCGGAGAAGTTGGGGACGGGGAGTTTGCCGTCGCGGGCTACCATTCTTACTAACTCGTAGGGAGCGCCGTGCTCTTTGGCTTTGGCGTAGAGTTCTTCTTCGCCGAGCACGGTGAGAATTTTCATCTCCATGACAATCTGGCGAATGTGCTTGACGGCGTGGACAACGTCTCCGGTGCCAGCTTCGCCCTTGGTGCGGATCATGCATGCGCCTTCGGCGATGCGGCGGAGAGCTTCGCCGAGGTTGCGTGCTCCGCAGACGAAGGGGACGGTGAAGGCGTGCTTATCGACGTGGTGAGCTTCGTCGGCGGGAGTGAGGACTTCGGATTCGTCGATGTAGTCGACGCCGAGTTCCTGCAGAATTTGGGCCTCGGCGAAGTGTCCGATGCGGCACTTGGCCATGACCGGAATATCGACGGTGGCCATGATCTCGCGAATCTTTTTCGGCGAGGCCATGCGCGCGACTCCGCCTTCGGCGCGGATTTGCGCGGGCACGCGCTCAAGGGCCATGACGGCGACGGCTCCGGCTTTTTCGGCGATGGCCGCCTGCTCGGCGTTGGTAACGTCCATGATGACGCCGCCTTTAAGCATTTCGGCGAGGCCGGTTTTGAGGCGAAGGCTGGTTGTGTTGTTGCCGTTATTTTGCGACATGGCGTACTCCCAAAGGCAGCTGCGAGCTTCGAGTTGCAAGCTCCGAGCGAACCCTTATGTTGATGATGTTGGGCGGCTTCCGCTGCTACGAGTATTTTACAGGGCGTTCATCTTTTGCGGAACCCCGTGGTAGGCACCTCAGAGTGGGCGCTCACTTCTTGGTGGGGAGTGGGTCGGTACATTTTTCACGCGGGGACTGGAGAATCTTCAATAGTGTTGAGCCATCCTCGGGATAAAGGAAGTCGACGAAAACCCAGTGGCCGTTGGTCTGCTGGAACTTGGCCTTGACGTCGGGCTTGGCGGAGCGCTTGCCGGACTCGACGCGGTGGATGTCCGCAACGTAAGCCTCGCCCTGCGGGGTGATTTCGCCGACCTGGTAGTGGTGGCCGAGATCCTGGCCTCCGAGAAAAGGGTCGAAGTCGATGCCAACGATTTCCGCGCACCGCGCTTGCGCGGCGAGGTCCGCTTTCAGCAGCCGAACCAGTTCCGGGCTGAAGCTGGAGCTTTTGTATTTGAGGGCGACGTCGGGACCGTGCTCACGCCAGACGTGGACGGCGTACCAGTGGTAGAAGGCCTCGACAAACTGGCGAGGGGACAGCGCGCTCTTAGGTTGCTCTTGGGCAACGGCGGTGAATGAGCATAAGAGGATCAGAGAGAGGCACAGATAAATAAGTCTTGTTCGCATGTCTCGGCCCTCCGGGAAGGAGCGCTGTTCCACATCTCCTGGACGATCTTCCATTCGCCATGGTCACGATGAAGGACGAGTGCGATTTTGCCGTAGCTTTCAATCGGCGGTTTGCCGTCGGGCGGCTGCACCACCTGATGGTCGGTAGCCCATTCGGAGGCCCAGTCGCCGGAGCAACGGATATCGTGAAAGTCCATTTCCTGCTTGGTCACTTTGTAACCCTTAAGGCCAGCGAGGACATTGTTGAACCAGGTGGTGATCGCGGGCTTGCCGAGGAGGGGAGCGTCGCCCGGCATCAGATCGACGCCGTCCTCGGCCCATAAGGAGAGAATGCCGGCCTGATCCATGTTGAGATGGAGCTGGATGAGCCTTTGGTTGAAGCGGTCAATTTCGTCCTTGCTTTTGTCGGCTGCGGCGGCATTGGGCGCGGCGAGGAGCATGGCGAAAGCCAGAGCTGATAGAAGTACACGCATACGAGTGATCCTCCAATTCAGAACCTGCTGCCGTTCCACAAATTTGCCGACATTTTAGCTGTATAGCTGTCGACAGGGCGCAGCCTAAATCGCGCCTTTGGCCGCTCTCGTTCAGTAGGGGCCTTACTTCTTTTCGTCGACGCCAAACGTGTAGATGCTGTCGCCGAAAACGATACCGTACTCACCCGCAGCCAGCCGTTCGTCGGCGGAGAATTGGTACGCTGAGCCCCCTTATATTTTGAGACAGTGATCGGCAGACCTGGTATGGGGGTTGAGTTGCGCTGATTGCCCTTCTCGTATGCGAATTCGCGCTTCTTGCTGGATTGGGTGAACTTGTAAAGCCGGGGCACGGTCGTTGCGTCGAACACAAACACAATCTTGTCCTGACTCGGGATACGCAACTCAGATGCGCTGCCCTGCACTTGCGCGGTGGCGATGAACGCATTGGTGAAGCTAACAGCGGGAGCTCCCTTGTGTTCTTTGAATGGTTCTTTTGGGAGCTTCTTAAGTTCATGCGCAGTATTGTCGAGGTAGAACGGCGCCGCGACCACATCGGGGGGTGGAGGCAATTGAGCCTCCTGCGCAGATAGACAGCCGGCAAGAATGATCGAGAGGATTAGCAGATTAGTAATTTTCATGGCGCTCATCTTAGTAGAACAAGGTGGCTTGCCGCAATGACAACGGAGCTATCTCTCGACGAATTTACCAAACATCTTGGCGGCGTCGATGGCGATGAAGATGCCGCGGCTGCGGGCCAGGACTTCGCCTTTCTGATTGAGGATTTCAGCGACGTTGATGTGCTTGCGGCCTTCGACTTTCTCTTCCCTGCTCTCGACGCACAGCGGCTTGTTGAGCGGCACGGGCTTGAGATAGTTGACGGTCATCTCGACGGTGACGGCGATGACGTGGCGCAGCTTGTTCACCTTGCCCATAGCTTCGTCGAGGATGGTGGCGATGATGCCGCCGTGGCAGTGGCCGGGAGGTCCGGTGAAGCGCTTGCCGAGCCGGAAGCGGCAGACGAACATGTCGCGCTCTTCGTCGTAGGTGAAGCGCAGGTGCATGCTTTCAGGATTGTCTTTTCCGCAGGCGAAACAATAGTTCTTTTGTAGTTGCACGTAGCGCGTGTCGTGGCCGTGGGTGGATTTCTTTTTCGTCATTGGCTTGGGCTTGGGCATCGGCTTGGGCATCGGCATGATTTTGGGTTGCAAGGATTTTATCCTGAGGATCTTGTTATCGTGGGAGGATTTTCACGGGCGCGGCGGTTGAGTATCATGCCGCGAAGGAGTTTTCGATGAAAGCTGCAAAAAGGTCGTCCAGGTACAGCGCGCATCCCGGGGTTGCCATGATGCAGAAGTGGATCAAGGATCTGCCGGCGAAAACCGCGCGGTCATTGGAGGAGTGGATTGCGCTGGTGAAGAAGTCAGGGCCTCCGACGGAGAAAGAAAGGCGCGAGTGGCTGAAGAAGGAACACAAGCTCGGCACAAATTCGGCAATCTGCATTGCGGAGCGTGCCGAGGGCAAGGGCACGGAGGAGGACACGCCGGAGGGCTATCTGAAGGCCGCGGGCGAATGGGTGGAGGCACAGTATTCGGGGGCGCGGGCGAGGCTGCGTCCGATGTATGAGGAGTTACTGGAGCTGGCATTGTCGCTCGGGAGGGAGGTGAAGGCATCGCCGGGAAAGACAGGCGTCTCGCTGTATCGCAACCATGTATTCGCAACGCTCAAGCCATCGACGAATACGCGGATCGATCTGGGGTTAGCGCTGGGAAATATGAAAACTCCAAAGCGGCTGATTGATACGGGCGGATATGAGAAGAAAGACCGGGTTACACGGCGGATTGAAGTGAAGTCAAAGGCAGACATTGACGATGACCTGAGGAAGTGGCTGAAGAAGGCATGGGAGTTGGATGAATAGTTTGTGGAGAAATTGTCAATCTGCCCTATTGTTACAAGCCTGCGCAGTTCGACTTGACTCGTAATAAGTTCTATGGCAACCTAGCGCCCTCTTCTTTTGGGCCCCTGTATTACCCGGTCAGCAGCAAGTACATTGTCAGTTAGAGGCGATCTAACGTCTCCCGGACTGTTGTATCGGTTCGATCGAGATGGTGGATTCTGCGGCGTGCTCTCTCTAACCGGTCGGAGCCCAAGCTGAAGAGACTTCTGCCCTTGGAGGCAGACCAATATGCCTAACGCGCCAAAGAACATCGTCATCTGCTGCGACGGGACAGGGAACGAATTCAACCCGCAAAGCAACTCGAATGTGGTCAAGCTCTGCAGCACACTGGTCATCAATCAGGATCAGGTGTCCTACTACCACCCCGGTGTGGGAACGATGGGGGCGCCCACCGCCAACGGCTGGTGGGAGAAGGAGTGGTCGCGCGTCATGGGGCTGGCCTTCGGTAGAGGATTTTTTGACGACGTTGGCCGCGCCTACCAATACTTGATGTACAACTACAACGATTATTTGATCAACGGCAAGACCGTGCACGACCGTGTATATCTGTTCGGATTCAGCCGCGGTGCCTACACAGCGCGCGCCCTGGCCAGCCTGCTGAATATGTTTGGCCTGCTGCATCCGGGGAACGAGGCGCAAATCCCTTATGTGCTGCGGATGTTCGACAGGCGGCACAACGAAAACTTCCGGGATTTGATGGCCGAAGCAAGGCAATTCAAGGAAATCTTCTCGCGCCCCTGCTTCATCCATTTTGCCGGTCTCTGGGACACGGTCAGTTCAGTGGGATGGATCACCCACCCCGTGCGGCTGCCCTACACCGCGCGCAATCCGATTATCGCCAACGTGCGCCACGCCCAGTCCATCGACGAACGGAGAATTTATTTTCGGCAAAACTCGTTCATCAAGGTGTTGCAAGGCGACGACCAGGGCGACGGCACGACCAGTCCCATCACCCAGGATTTCAAACAGGTCTGGTTCGCGGGTGTGCACTCCGATGTGGGAGGAAGCTACGCCCCTGACAGAAGCGGACTGTCGCAGATCGCATTGGAGTGGATGCTGGTGGAGGCGCAAAGCCGAGGACTGTTGCTGCACCCCGATAAGGTAAGGCGAGTTCTCTCTTATTCCGATCCGCGCTACGCGCCCAACCCCATGGCCGACCTGAACGTTTCCCTGCGCGGGGCTTGGTGGATACTCGAGTTTCTGCCCCACTACTCCTGGGACTACAAGGAGGGGGGTAACCGATGGACTTTACCCATGGGAAGCCCGCGCACCCTTCCGACAGATCCACAGATTCATGAGACGGTGCGCGTGCGCTGGGAAAACCGGAAGGACTACCGTCCCGAGAATCTGCCGGCCTTGCCGCCTCAAAACACTGACGAGCCTTGGGTGAAGTACGGAGGCCCAACGCGAGATGGTAGCGGCAACGATTAATTCTGCATCCTAATCAATGGCACATTAGGGTCCGTTAGTAGTGGTCATATTGATATGACCATGTATGTTATAATGTGTCCATGAAGAAGATTGCTGCGGGGGAATTCAAGGCGCGGTGCCTGGCGCTGATGGAGGATGTGCGGTCGACGCGGCAGCCGATCATCATTACAAAGCGGGGGAAGCCGGTGGCAAAGCTGGTGCCGGCGGAGACCGAGAAGGATGACTGGATCGGCAGGCTTGACGGCAAATTCAAAGTCACTGGCGACATCGTGTCGCCGGTCGTGCCACTTGAGTATTTGGG
>CAWDPB010000011.1:0-48739 GCA_963804075.1 uncultured Acidobacteriaceae bacterium
GCCTCAACCATCCGCGCTTGTGGTGGCCCTACCAGATGGGGACACCGGAACTCTACACTGCCCGAATCACGGTCGAAGCTGACGGCCGAGTATCCGATACCTCGCAAACGACTTTTGGCATCCGGGAAGTCAGATCGCAGATGACTTCAAAAGGCCACCGGCTGTTCACAGTAAATGGGCACAAAGTGCTGATCCGCGGGGCAGCATGGGCTCCCGATATGCTGTTGCGATGGTCGCCGGAACGTGCGTCGGCCGCGATAGCTTACGTGCGCGGCATGAACTTGAATGCCATCCGCATGGAAGGACGGATGGAGCGCGACGAATTTTTCGATATAGCCGATCGGCAAGGCGTTCTCATTATGCCGGGCTGGACTTGCTGCGATTTTTGGGAGCAATGGAAGAAATGGACGCCCGACACGACAAGAATCGCCACCGCATCACTCTTCGATCAAGCTCGGCGCCTGCGAAACCATCCCAGTGTTTTCGTTTGGCTCTACGGCAGCGATAACCCACCCCCTGCCAAAATCGAAGAACTTTATTTGAAGGAGCTGAAGGACGCACAGTGGCCGAGTCCTTCGATTTCATCCGCATCGGGAGACCCAACAAAGGTGACAGGGCCTTCGGGCGTGAAAATGACCGGCCCCTACGACTATGTACCTCCAAGTTACTGGCTTACTGACAAACACGCGGGCGGAGCATTCGGTTTCAATACCGAAACCAGTCCCGGGCCAGTGATCCCAACGCTGGAGAGCTTGAAGCGATTCATCCCGTCCGATCATCTTTGGCCGGTTGATAATTACTGGAACTACCACGCGGGGCTTGAACGCTTCACGGATATCAGCAAGTTCACAACCGGCATGGACAAACGATATGGCAGAGCGGAGAACCTGGAGGATTTTCTCCGCAAGTCGCAGGCGATGAACTACGAAGCCGAGCGCGCGATGTTTGAGGCCTATGGCCGCAATAAATACGAAGCGACGGGCGTCATTCAGTGGATGCTGAATAACGCGTGGCCGTCGATTATCTGGCACTTATACGACTACTATCTTGTACCCTCGGGTGCATACTTTGGCTCGCAGAAGGCTTGCGAGCAGCTGCACGTTCAGTACTCTTACGACGACAACTCAGTCGCCGTGGTTAATGGTTACGGGCGCGATTTTCCAGCCAGCCGTGTTCACGCGACCATCTACGACATCGACGCAAGACAGAAAGCATCGCAAGATGCCACGATAGACATCCCCGCCGACAGCAGTGTGGCCGCGTTCAAACTGTCCCCCGTAAAGGACATTTCGCCGGTTTATTTCCTTAAACTGGAGCTACAGGATTCTGCAGGCAAATTAGTCAGCGACAACTTTTACTGGCTCTCCACCAAACCCGACGTCCCTAATTGGGCAAACCAGCAGGACACTGTGTACACTCCGCAGACCTCGTATGCTGACTTGCGCGGGTTGAATACGCTGCCCCCGGTAAAGCTCTCGGTTCGTAGCACACTTGCGACGGAGGGGAAGGATAGATTGGTTCACGCCGTGATTGAGAATCCCAATTCCAGCCTGGCGTTTATGGCGCATCTGCGAGTGGCCAGAGCAAGCGATGGAGCGGACGTAGTCCCGATCTTCTGGAACGATAACTACATTTCACTTTTGCCGGGAGAGCGCCGCGAACTCACCGCTCACTTCGAGCCGGGCAAAGCCAACAGTGGCGAGCTCGTTCTGGCGGTCGACGGTTGGAACGTTGTGGCTGCGAGCATGCCGCTCGGCGCCGAGCCGGCACATTGATTGTTTCCAATACAGCGCGAGTGGGCTATCTTAGATTGAGGAATCCATTTGATATCCGCAGTCTGAATTCTGCCTATGGTGACGATTCGCGACGTGGCGAGAGAGAGCGGGTTTTCCGCCACCACAGTTTCCATTGTGTTGAACGACGCTCCTCTGGCTCGCTATATCCCTAACACAACCAAGAAGCGCATTGAAACGGCCGCAAAGCGGCTGGGCTACCGGCCAAACGTGTTTGCGCGTTCTCTGCGCAGCCGGCGCAGCCACACGGTCGGAGTGATGGTGTTCGATGCAACCGACCCTTTTTGCACGCTCGTGTTGCGCGGCATTCAGAACTCGCTTTATCAGGCGTCGTATTTGCCAATCCTGACCGACGTGCAGAACGAACATGCGCGTTTCGAGCGGTATCTCGAGATGCTGCTGGACCGGCGAGTGGAAGCGCTAATCGTCGTCGCGAACTGGCTGTTTGTGAATATCGAAGTTCTGGGCGATCTCGAGAAAAGCAATATTCCGACAGCGATGATCGGGCGCGAATTGAAGAACGAAGCGATCAGCTCGGTGATTGTCGACAACGAACTTGGTGGCTACACCGCGGTGGAGCATTTGTATTCCCTTGGCCATCGCAAGATCGCGTTCATACGAGGACCAAAGACCTTGACCGACAGCGCTCCGCGCTGGAAAGGCGTTCGCGCGTTTGCAAAGGCCCGGCGACTTCAGCTGGATGAGAAGCTGATTGCGGACCTCCCAGAATCGCGCGATCCGATCTCCAGCTTTGAGACCGGCTACAAACTAACCGAGGACATGCTGAAGGCGAAGCGCCCGTTCACCGCGCTCATGGCCTTCGACGATATGACGGCATTTGGGGCGATTCGCGCTCTCACCAGAGCGGGACTGCGAGTGCCCGAGCAATGCTCCGTTGTGGGGTTCGACGATGTGGCAGCTTCCAGCCTGTGCACTCCGCCGCTCACAACAATTCGTCAACCGATGGAAGTTATGGGGGCAATGGCAACGAGCATTGTGCTCGAAGGGATCAATGCCGTGCTTGAAAAACGCGAGCCGGCAGCTGTGCACCGCAAAGTCGCGCCCGAGCTCGCGGTGCGAGAATCGACGCGCCGACTGGGATAGGCGGCATCCGTGCTTACGCCGCCTGCAACAATTCGCGCATTTTTGCCTTCGCCTTGTGAAGCTGTGACTTCGAGGTCCCGACGGAACAGCGCAAAAGCTGTGCAATCTCGTGATGTTCATAGCCTTCGACTTCGTGGAGAACGAGGATGGTTCGATATCCAGTCGGGAGTTCCTTCATGGCGCGCGTCAGGGCAATTCTGTCGACGGAACCGGACAAACGGCCATCGGCCTTTCCAATCTCTCGCTTTCGCGAGTCGGGAGCCGGACTAACCGGTTCATCCAACGAAACCTGCCTCACATCCTTCTTGCGAAAGTGCATAAGGACGGTATTGACTGCGACTCGATAGAGCCATGTGGTTAGAGCCGAATCTCCTCGAAAGCTGGCCAACTTGCGAAACACCTGGAGAAACGCCACCTGGGTAAGGTCCTCGGCCTCTGCCGTATTGCTCGTCATCCGAAGGCACAGAGAATAGATCTTGGCTTTGTGTGCGTTGAACAGGGCTGCGAAAGCATCCCCGTTTCCCTGTTGGGCCATCTGCACAAGTTCGAGATCGGACATCGTCTGGGTGGAGCGACTAGCGTCGGTTTTCACTGGACTCTCCTTTCCGTGTGTCGTCATGAAGGATTGACCTCTCACATCCACATACTTGCAGCGTATCGGCAGGGCGGGCGACGGTCCATCCGGTTATACGTGTACCAACAACGCCTTTTTGCGGTAGAAGGGATACTCAAGGAGCGCCGGTCCGTTCACAGCGAAGGCTGCACGACATGCACTATATTGTTGCGAACCGCATAAAGAACCAAATCGCTGACCGAGTGCAATCCCAGTTTGCGCATGATGTTGGAGCGATGGGTCTCCACGGTTTTCACGCTCAGATCAAAAACAACGGCAACTTCCTTGGAACTCTTGCCTTCCGCCAGAAGCTGAACGATTTCTCTCTCTCGCGGGGTTAGCCGGCTTCGTGGCGACGGCTCCAGGTCGTTTACTTTGGTGTCCCGGCGGAGGTAGCCGTCGAGCACCATGGATGCAACCTTGGGAGTGAAGTAGATCTTATCCCGCCGTAATGCTTCGACGGCCGCTACCAGGTCGCGTGCCGCGTCCGACTTCAGAAGAAATCCACGCGCGCCCGCATTGAGAACCTCCTGGACGACCTGATCCGAATCGTGCAATGTGAGGATAAGTACTCTTGTCTGTGGATTCGCTTTCAGGATCTGCCTTGTCGCCTCCAAGCCATTCAGGCTGGGCATTCCAATGTCGAGGATCACGACTTCAGGCCTCAACATGAGCGCCTTGTCGACTGCCTCGCGCCCATTGCTCGCTTCGCCGCATACTTCCCATTCAGCCTGCGCCCGCAAAAGCGCGCACAAACCGCGACGTACTACTTCATGGTCGTCCGCCAGCAAAATTCGAAAGGACATGGGTCGTGCCTCCGGGGAAACCAGTTTTGAAAGTCCAAGAAACAGTCCCTGGGATACAAGAGCTTCACCGCCAAGCCTTGACGCGTCGTGGCAGTTACGTAGTAGCTCTCGTCACCATCCAACGCATGCAGCTTGCCAACTCAGTAAGTCCTTGAGATTTCTCGTTTTTCTAGTGTGCGAGCGCCTGAATCCAAGTGCAAAACTTACCTGAATCCCTGTGATGTTCGGTGGTCTAAGGAACAATCTACGTAGTCTGAATTGCAGATTAGTCCTTTTGAATGAGAAGGCCATACGGTTAGAACGGTATTTTCTTAGCGGTCCTGTCAATTTCATTCCTTCCGAGTGACTGATTCATCCTCTTCTTCGCGTGCGACCGCACAACCTGAGTGATTCTCACATCACCGCCTATAGGATCTACCGGATCGACCGAAGATAGGCCGCGCCCTAATCTCGATGTGGAGCTAAACCTGGATTTTTACCGGAAAGGGTGGCCATGAACTCAGATCAACTGCAAGGCAAGTGGAAACAGTTCAAAGGCAATGTCAAAGAACGCTGGGGCAAACTCACAGACGACGATGTCAAAATCATCAACGGGCAACGCGACCAACTAATCGGGCGCGTACAGGAACGCTACGGCATCGCCAAGGAGGAAGCCCTGAAACAAGTGGACGAATGGCTGAATTCCGACTCGCACGAAACCGATGAGTATCAGAAACGTAAAGCGAGCTGACGGCAGGAAGCGGCAAGCGGAGCGCAAGTTCCTCCGCTTGCTTTTCTTTTCCAGTCCCCGCGGCACACGCTTTTGTTCCGCCGCGTCTTCCCCACCCGCCTTGACAGTTCGCAAACCGCCGCCAGCGTACTCCGATGAAAACGCAATCGTGCTCGGAAATGGAAATCTCCACGATTCCACCGGGGGCGCCCTCAAATCCAGCCGCGCGCAATGAGCGTTCTGCTTACGAAGGTCCGACCCATCTGGGCGGCCTCGATCGCATTCAGCAGATCGCGGCCTGCATCGGACTTAACTACATAACCCGACGCCCCATCCAGTAAGGCGTCTCTCGCTATCCGGATGGAATCGTGCTGGCTAACAAAGACAATCAGTGATTCAGGAGAGACCTTTCGGATACCCCGCGCAGCTTCGATGCCACTGATTCCGGGGAGGCTGATATCCAGGAGGATAATCTCGGGATGTAACTCAGTGGCTCTCTTTACCGCCTCTTCGCCATCAGCCGCCTCGCCGACGACTTGGATATTGGGATTGCCGGCGAGAACGGAACGGATCCCGCGCCGCACGGCTTCGTGATCGTCCACCAGTAAAAGCCGAATCGAAGACATGTGAATTGTTTTTAGACCGTCTCGACCTGATGCGATTTCGATCGTCAACTCCTTAAACATACCAACACGCTATCGACTCTTCTTTCCTTACTTTCCCTACGCTTGTCGATCGTCTTTGGCGGACTTTATCGCGCACTAGCGACCATGGTCCCATACTTCGAGCAGTAACTGGTATACAGGCCATACCTGATTCTTGCGTAACAACGGTCAGGGTGAAAGCCGACGGGCCCAAGGGGTTGGAGGCCCTTTACATGCGGAACAGATCGGCCTTTCCAGACTACAGCAAATACTGTACCGCCAATTGAAGCGCGCTCGCGGACGACTATTCCCCGGGCACCTTCAATTTGACCGCCTGGATAGAAGCCGATTCTGCTTCGGAAAGCAGCGAGGCCTATTGCCGCAGAAGGTGGCACCCGACTAAATACTCGCAGTATCCATCTCGCGCTTCGGGATATGGGCGAGATTGGCTGACTCTTCGCTGAGCACTTCCGTCAATTCGGAAACCAGCGCCAAGAGCCGCTGCGGATCGAATTCTTTGCTCGCAGCCTCGCAGAGTTCCTTCCAGTCACGCTTCTTGCTTTTCACAGGCGCTCCTATCGATCGGCAATAAAAAGCAGGTGCTTCTGCGTCCTGAGGAGATAACGTCTCGCTCGCTACGGTGCAAACCGAGTTCCAAGCCGCCCGCCCGGAAGAACCCACGCGTAGGAACAAGTTAGGCTCGCCCGCCCGCCGGGTAAGCAGCCGATCTTGACTCTGCGCGAGTAACTTTGCCCGATTCCCAACATGTAATGATTGCCAGCTGGCCAGTTCGCTCGACTGATCCTACGGGATTTCCTGTATATACTGGGGCTGATCTCGACGCTAGACTTGTTGTAGAGGCCGTGTCAGCCTCTTTTTCGATGATGGGATCGAGGGTCGAGCGCGCACTGGGGAGGCGCCAACCGGATGTCCAATTTTCGCATTTTAATTGCCGACGACCACGCAATCGTCCGGCAGGGCCTGCGCTCACTTCTTGAATCTCGCCCCGGATGGGAAGTGTGCGCCGAAGCCGCGGATGGCTTTGAAGCCGTCAAGAAAGTCGAGCAGTTCAAACCCGATCTGGTCGCGCTCGATATCGGAATGCCCCAGTTGAATGGCTTGGACGCAGCTCGCCAGATCCTTCGTGACAATCCAAAAATGAAGGTTCTTTTCTTGACCGTCTACGATACGGATCATTCCGCTAAGACCGCAATCCAACTGGGGGCTAAAGGCCTCATCCTTAAATCTGACGCCGCGCGCGAATTATTGGTTGCGATCGAAGCCATTCAGAAGAATTCGACTTACTTCACTCCACGGATCCAGCAAACCGTTCTGGAAAACAATCTGCGGGGCAGTCGGCGCGTGCTCGAAAAAGACACGCTTACGCCCCGGGAACGGCAGGTCACCCAACTTCTAGCAGAAGGAAAAAGCACAAAGGACGTCGCTGCAATCTTGAACTTAAGCGTAAAAACTGCAGAGACTCACCGCAGCAACGTCATGAATAAACTTGGACTCCACTCTGTCACCGAACTGGTTTTGTACGCAGTACGCAACAATATAGTGCAGGCATTTAGTTCTTCGTCCGTAACATCTCAGGCGCCCCCGCCGGCCAGGCCTGAACCGGCGCAGGAACCCGACTCTTGACCTTGTTGTGTCAAACCGCGCGGCTGACCGTGCAGCGTTCATACCGAATGTACCGTATGCAATGTTTCCTATCCCCGAACAAGGCTCACAACCACTTGAGGGGATTAAACCACTAACCGCACTTTTGGCATCTGACTAGCGTGCAGCCGAAGACATTCACAGGCGCGCTGCGGCCGTTGACAAATTCCGGGTCTGAAGTGTTTCTCGGTAACGCCCGTACAAATTGGGAAGGAAGGTCCATTCGAAATCGACTGCTCCTGTCCCTTCCAGACACGGAATTCCATTCCCTTCGCTCATCCCTGACGTTTCACAGTTGCAGCATCGCGCAATCCTGCACGAACCGCGACAAGAACTGGAGTATGTCTACTTCCCGAATCGCGGGCTGGTTTCCATTCTCGTCGCAACAAAGGAAGGCAAGACTGTTGCTGTGGCAATGGTGGGACATGAAGGCGTTGCCGGTGCACCCGCGTTTGCCGGTTTGAGCACACTTCCCTACCGGACTGTTGTGCAAATCCCGGGCGATGGTTTTAGGCTTCGCCTCGCCGCCTTGGAAACTGTCTTATCCGCCAGCCCCAGTCTGCAGACCATCGCGATCCGTTATGCGGTTCTGGAGGGTGTGGAAGCTGCTCAATCGGCTGCCTGCAACCGGTTGCACAGGGTAGAGCAACGCCTCGCTCGCTGGTTGCTGACCATGCAAGACCGAGCCGATCACGACTCCCTCCAGGTAACACATGACTTTCTTGCCACCATCCTTGGAACCGACAGGCCCAGCGTCAGCTTGGCTGCCGCCGTGCTGCAATGCAAGGGCGCCATTGACTATGCACGCGGAGCAGTCCGGATCGCAAACCGCGCCCTTCTGGAAGATACGGCATGTGAATGTTATACCGTCATACAGCAATTGAATGAAGTATCTCCGGCGCGATCATTTCATAAGCCGTCCCAACAGGGCCCCGAATAGGCTGCTTCTTGGAAGCGGCCGGCACGGCCAATAAGCTATGAGAAAAACGACCTCCTCCTACAGTAAGTACCTGATACAACCCACGTCTTTGGCGCGTTACTCTGAATTCGTTGTGGCGTTTGAAAAGGAGGCCTTATGCTTTACTGGGCTGCTGTTTTTCTGATCATCGCACTTGTCGCCGCTTGGCTGGGATTTGCCGGTTTGGCGGTTGCAGCTGCCGGCATTGCGAAGATTTTGTTTTACATCTTCCTCGTACTTTTCCTAGTCTCCTTGGTCATGGGCCTTGGAAGACGGGGTACACGCGTTTAGCCAACGCCCAGATAACGCTGACTGAGTTTTCCGCTCCCTCTCTCTCTCCTTAATAAAGGAACCTTTGGCGCCCCTCCCAGGGGCGCCTTTCTTGTCCTCGTTGTTCCGGCAACAGTGCCGGAAGGCCTTCTGCGTCCAAGAGCAGAAGACTCCTCGAATCAGCGATTTGATCGGAACAACTTGACGGCATAGTCACGACCTCTGCCTGAACAGAACGCCCCAGCGAGTCTCTTCGCAGTTCCACAGAAAAATTGAAACCTGTACTCGCTCACGCGTATCATAGAATCAGATTGGCAAGAGTCAGTCTTCATTCTTGCTGGGGTTTCGACACCGTCTTAATCGAATATTTGAAGAAAATAGGGCCCTACCAGCTCAACTGTAGGCCCGTCTGGAGACCTAACGTGTCGCCACGGCAAAGAGCCCGGCTAGCTTTTGGCTTAGCCATCGTGCTGCTCTTCCTGAGCGGCGCGGCAATTTACGTTCTTATAACCCGTCTCTTGCTTGCCCAACAGGCAATCACGCACACCCACAGAGTCCAGGCTGCTTTGGCCGATGTACGAACGTTTAGCGGAAGGGCGGGAATTGCGCGAACGGAATTCGTCGATTCGGGAGATCCACAGTTCCTCCAGGAATACCGGTCCGCCGTTAGCCAGGTTTTTGTTGTGGTGAAGCAAATCAAGGATCTGACATCGGACAATCCCCCACAGCAGCGAAACAGTGAACAACTGGCTGCCTTGATGCACACGCGGGACGAACTGCTCAGAGGCCAAATTGAACTCAAGAAGACGGCTCAGTCCACCTTGGAACGGCAGGCCGAGATCAACCGGCAGGTCTCTGCCGTTTACTCGCAGACGGACTCGCTGATGCAGCAAATGAGCGACGAGGAGACTCGTCTGCTTGCGGAGCGCAAGAAGCACGCGGCAAGTTTGTTCCGCATCGTCGCCGGTATCTTGTGTGTTGCATTCGCGTTGGCCGTTGGCCTCCTCTTGCTTCACTATCGCCTTCTGGAAGCGGAGTTGGAAGGACGCGCCGCGGCGGAGACCAAGTTCCGAACCCTCATGGAGTCGGCTCCAGATGCTCTCGTAGTCGTCGACGGCGGCGGCAAGATGGTTTTGGCAAATGCCCAGGTGGAACGTATCTTCGGCTACCGGCGGGAAGAACTGTTGGGCCGCGAAGTCGAGATACTGCTGCCGGAGCGATTTCGCGGAGTCCATCCCAATCACAGGACGAATTTTTTCGCGGCTCCCAGAATGCGGCCGATGGGCGCCGGCCTGGAGCTCTATGGTTTGCGCAAGAATGGCGACGAGTTCCCGCTTGAAATCAGTTTGAGTCCCTTGGAAACCGAGAGCGGCATGATGGTGACCGGCGCGATTCGAGACGTCAGCCAGCGGGTCGCAATCGAGCGCGCCGTGAAAGCGCAAGCCGCGTTACTGGATGCCGCCAACGATGCCATCTGGGCCGCCGGACTCGACGAAAAGATCACCTATTGGAACAAAGGCGCGGAGCGGCTCTATGGATGGACCCGGGATGAAACCATCGGAAAATCGCCGCACGAACTGCTTCGCACGAGATTTCCAGTCCCGCTGGAGGAGATTGCGCGGCAACGCGCAATGGGCGGCTGGCAGGGCGAACTCGTCCATACCAAGCGCGATGGCACAACCGTAACGGTGGCCAGCAGCTGGAGCGCTTTGAGAGACGCGCAGAACAATCTTGCCGGCTGGCTCCAGATCAATACCGATATCTCGGACAGGAAACGATCGGAAGAAAGTCTGCGCATGCTGACAGCCCAGTTGCTGCGCATGCGGGACGACGAGCGCCGGCGTATCGCGCGCGAATTGCACGACAGCGCCGGGCAACTCCTCGCGGCCATCAGCATGAACCTGACTCCCCTCGAATCTCGGCTCGAATCCCCCAATGGCCATGACATGTCCGGCGCGAGTAATGCGATCCGGGAAAGCCTCGCTCTGCTCAGTCAGCTGAATGGAGAACTGCGAACGATTTCCCATTTGCTGCATCCGCC
The DNA here is from genome assembly GCA_963804075.1 of uncultured Acidobacteriaceae bacterium. Taxonomy (GTDB): domain Bacteria; phylum Acidobacteriota; class Terriglobia; order Terriglobales; family Acidobacteriaceae; genus Acidiflorens. The sequence continues at coordinate 10,601 of CAWDPB010000011.1, forward strand.
CCTCTTGGATGAGGTCGGCCTTTCGTCGGCGCTTCGCCTCTATATCGAGGGCTTTACCGATCGCAGCAAGATCAACGTTGATTTCGATATCCCCGACGACTTTGGACGTCTGCCGCAGGATCTGGAGACAGCCATTTTCCGCGTCGTGCAGGAATCCCTCACCAATATCCATAGGCACTCCAGAAGTGCGGTAGCTCGGGTTCGCGTCGACCGCTTCGACGGCGAAGTCTTGGTGGAAATTGCCGATCAGGGCAAGGGCATTCCCCCGGAGAAGCGCAAGAGCATGGAATCGGCGGCCGTGCCCGGCGTTGGCATCAGCGGGATGCGAGAGAGTTCGGCAGCTGGGCGGAAATCTCGAAGTCAATTCGGACGCCGATGGAACCGTGATTGTCGCGCGGCTGCCGGCCGCCGGCACGTCGTCAAGCGCCGTAGCTTGAGAGGTTGGTTGCGATGTTCGCCTCGCGCTTTTGCCCCACACACACGCAACATGCAAGAACGGTAAGTGCGACGACCAATGAATAACCTTAACATCGAAGCGGCGCCATCCGATTTCGCGGGGCCCCGTCAATTCACCAACGCCAGCGTTCGCAGCTGTTTGAGAAGTTCCGCCGTATCCACTGGCTTAAATACATAGGCGTCGCAAAGTGCCTTGAAAGACGTGACCACATTTTTGACGTCGTCGAGCGCTGTAATCATTACGATCTTCGCCCCGTAAGTGGACAAAATGCCTTTGGATTCCTCCAGGGCGCGAATTTCTTGAACCGCGGTCTGCCCGTCCACCTCCGGCATCATGATGTCCATGCATATCAAGTCGTAGCCTTGCCCGGCATCCTGGGCAAGACGGAAGGCCTCAATGGCCTCTTTGCCATTAATCGCAACATGGCATTCGCCATAGCGGGAAAGAAACGTCTGCAACAGTAACCGGCTGGTAAAATCGTCTTCCGCAATTAACGTCCGCATGTTGTTATCCTCCGGTGGGCGGAGTTACGCCCAGCCTAACTGGCTCACTGTTTCCTTGAACCGTTCGAGATGTCCGTCCAGCTCCGTCAGCAACTGTTCGCCGCGCGGCCAATCCTCATCCACCGATGCGTGCTCCAGTTCGAGGCTCAACGCGTGCAAGCCCCTCGCCGAAACCGTGGCGGCGGCTCCCTTAAGAGTGTGCGCTTGTGCGCGGGCGCGTCGCGCATCCTGCCAGTCGACAAGTTCATGCAGCTTCCTCAGTTGTCCGGCCGCGTCCTTTAAGAACCCGGCGATGACTGACCGGGCAATCTCCCGATCTCCGCTAAGACGCGCAAGCAGGTCCCATTCATCAAATACAGGCATGGAATTGGGCTCAGATGGGGCCGTTCCCTCGGGTGCATCTCCCGATTTGTCTCCTACTGTGTTTCGGGGATTGTTATCCGCCGGCGGACGCAGCCACTTTGACACGATCTTCGCTACGCAGGCTGGATCAATCGGTTTGGAGAGGTAGTCGCTCATTCCCGCCGCAAGGCATCGCTCGCGGTCGCCCTGCATCGCATGCGCAGTCACGGCAATGATCGGGACGTCATGATTGCCAACCAAATCCGCTCTTGCCCGGATGTGGCGCGTTGTCTCGTAGCCATCCATGTCGGGCATCTCGCAATCCATGAAGACCATGTCATAGCCGGTGTGGCCCAGCTTCTCAAGCGCCTCGGCGCCGCTCCGCGCAGTTTCCGCTATGTGTCCAGCTTTGTCGAGAATTGCCAGGGCCACCTGCTGGTTGGTGGCATGGTCCTCGACAACCAGGACTCGCGCTTTGCGTGAAAACGGCGGCGGAAACGCACCGTCGCTTGTTTCAGGCCCCATCGCTCCGCCTCTTTTCGCTCCTCCCAACGTCGCTACCAGGAGCTCATGAAGCGAGGCCTTCCACACTGGCTTCGATACCATTCCGGCGAATCCAATCTACTCCATTTCTTTCCGGTCGTTCTCTCCTCCCAGAGGAACCATAAGCAAGAGAGCAATGCCGCCCAAGGTTGCATCGGACTTGATCCATCTGCCAAGCTCCAGCCCATTCTTCTCCGGCATCTTGGCATCGAGCAGGGCAACGCGAAAAGGAGATTCGGCCTCCGCGGCCGAGTGCAGCGCGGCCAGCGCAGAATCGGCATCCCCCACCGCCTCGCAGCGGCAACCCCATGCCTTCAACAGAGAACACACCAGCGCGCGGTTGGTGGCGTTGTCGTCAACCACCAGAACTTTCGGCGCCTGAAGACTCAAATAGTGTTCCGTGGCGCGGTCCGCAATTGCCGGCGGCTGCTTCTCAAGAGTGACCGTGAACCAAAATGTAGCTCCCCGGCCAGGCGCGCTGTGGGCTCCGATTCTTCCCCGCATCATGCCGACTAACTGCTTGGCAATCGTCAGTCCTAATCCCGTGCCACCGTACTTGCGCGTCGTCGACCCATCCGCCTGTTCAAAGGCCGCAAATAGAACCGGGGTTTTGTCCTCCAGAAAACCAATCCCCGTGTCCTTGACGCGAAAGCGCAAGGTGGCGGTGTTCTCGAATTCGGCTTCCAGTTCCACAGTCAAATCAACCTCGCCCTCCTGTGTGAACTTCACGGCGTTTCCCAGCAGGTTGACCAGAATCTGGCGCAGACGTCCGGCATCGCCCTTGAGAAGCAGCGGGACATCGGGATCGACATCGCAGATCAGTTCCAGCCCCTTCCGCTGCGCCTCGACTGCCAGAATCTCGACCGCGTCCTTGAGCGGGGCGCTCAAGTCGAAGTCCACGATTTCAAGCGACAATTTCCGAGCTTCGATCTTGGAGAAATCGAGAACGTCGCCGATGATCGTCAAAAGAGTTCTGCCGCTGGTGTGCACGATTTCCGCGTAGCGCCTCTGCTCCGGAGTCAGTGGCGTATCCAGGAGCAAGGACGTCATGCCAATGACTCCATTCATTGGCGTACGGATCTCGTGACTCATGTTGGCAAGGAACTGGCTTTTCGCCCGGTTGGCGGATTCGGCTGCCTCCTTCGCCTTGCGGATCTCTTCCTCTGCCCACTTACGCTCCGTAATATCGATGCAGCTTCCCTCAACCACTGCCATGCCCCCCTCACTGTCCGCCCATCCCAACCCACCAAGCACATAGACAACACCTCCATCCTTGCGCTTCCAGCACGACTCGCAGTTGACGGGCATTCTGTTTTGCGTGAGAGATTCCCAGGTACGGTCCGCCTCGTCTGGCTCGAACAACAGGTCCGAGCGACGGCGGCCCGCGAGTTCTTCCGGAGAAGAATAGCCAAGCATGTGGGCAAAGGCCTGGTTGACTTCGAGGATCGTTCCATCCGCTGCATACCGGAAGACCCCGGCCAGATTGTGATCGAATAGGCGGCGGTAATGGCGCTCCGATGCTCTCAACGCCTCATCGGCGGCCCGGCGATCGCTGAAATCCTGCTTGATGGCAATGAAATGGGCGATTACGCCGTCGTCGCTCCTCACCGGAGTGATCGTCAATTGCTCGATGTAGAGCGTGCCGTCCTTGCGCCGGTTAGTGGGTTCGCCACGCCAGATCTCACCGCTGAGGATGGTGTTCCACATCTCCCGGTAGTATTCCCGGCTTTGCATCCCGGATTTCAAAATTCTCATGTTCCGCCCGATCGCCTCCTCGGCGGTGTATCCCGTCATGCGCGTGAAGGCCGGGTTGGCATACTGCATTCGGGCCGCGATATCGGTAATTACGATGGCCTCGGCTGCCTGCTCGATGGCCGCAATTAGAACTGCCGAGTTCTGCTGTGCAATGCACGCGCACCGCTCGGGCTGGAACCGCCCGCACCGCGCCGCCTCGTTCTCCAAATCCGCCGCCATTCACCGCTCCTATTGCACCAGCTTCCGCACCACGGCAATCAATTGCTCGGCATTAAAGGGCTTGACGATCCACCCGGTGGCGCCCGCCTTTCGCCCTGCATCTTTTTTCTCCGCCTGCGATTCCGTGGTCAGCATGAGGATCGGAATGAAGGAGTATCCTGCCAGCTTGCGGACTTCGGCGATCATTTGAATCCCGTCCATGTTGGGCATGTTCAAGTCGGAGATGATTATGTCGAAGGTCCCTTTTCCCGCCTGCGCGAGCCCGTCTTTGCCGTCGACGGCCTCGGACACGTCGTAACCGGCGCCGCGCAGCGTGAAACCGACCATCTGCCGGATGCTGGATGAGTCGTCTACAGCCAGAACTCGTTTCATCTCGTTTTCCCCGTGTTGCTTCGTGTCAGTGCTGCGCTCCAATCACGCTTTCAAAACAACTCCACGTCATTGCCGGCCAGCGCCGGCTCGAGCATTGGCAATGGCGCTCCCTCCAACGCAGCCTTCATTACAGCCCTTTCGATTTCCGTCGTGTAGCTGGCGCCGAAGCACCGTTCCACCTCTTCCACGCGGCAGCGCTCCGCCAAATCCGGGTACCGGGCCTTCAACCGGGAAACCAACGCTTCCACATGCCCCGAGACTTGGTCGAGGCCCTCGAAACATAGACTCAAGCGCGACCCCATGTCGCCGGAGGCGGCCACATCGGCGCGCATTCCGTCCGTGGCTTCTTCGATCCGTGCCGACTCTTGGGCGGCAAATGCCGCGGTCTCGCGCACCTTGTCAAGCGCCGCGCGAGTCTCGTCTCCTCCCGCACGCAGTTTTTCCGAGGCGGCGTCCCCAAACACCTCAATCTCTTTGTTTGTTCGGGCGTCCAATTCCATGATTCCGGCCAGCGCCGCCCCGGCTTGGTCTGCGATTGCGTTCCATTCGTTCGACACTTCCTTGATCAGCTCCGCGATGGACGAAACCACGACGCCACGCTCGCCGAGGCGCCGGGCCTCTACGATGGAATTAAACGTCAGGAACTGGAGGCGGTGCCGGATGTCCTGAAACTCGCGCAGATTCTCGTTCACCAGTTCCAGCAGGCTGGAAAGCCCTCCCAGAGTATTCTTAATGGTCCTGCCGTAATCGTGGCTTTTCTGCTGCAGCTGTTCGATATGCGCCAGGCGCGACGACAAATCGCGTTCCTGATTGAGCACCGCCAGTCCGATCTGCGCCACATCCGAAGCACTCAGACGCTGAATCGCACCCATGCACGTGGCCACCTGCGAGGTCCAGTTGCCAACACTCGCGCGGATGCATTTCAATTGGCAGCTCTGAATCGCTAATCCGGCTTGGATGAGCGACAGATCGGCGCCGGGCGTTTCCTCGCACCTGGCCGGCGGCGCGTTCGCGATTTTCGAGGCGATCGCCGCCAGTGCCGCTCCCACATGTTCGGTCTGCTGCCGGGTGATGTCGTAACCCTGAATGGCGGAGACGACGCCGGCAATCTGCTGCGCGATATGTTTCGCGCACGCCTGGAACTGTCCTGGAACATTTGCCAGCTGCACCAGGCCGCCATCGATTGCCGATAAAGTCGTCTCGATGTCTCGTTCCATGTGCGCCATGTCGCGCCGCAGATGCGGCAACTCCCCTGCCATTTCTCGCCGGGTTCCCGCCATTGTCCGCTGGCTGTGCCGGGTATGTCCTCCCAGTTCGCGGGTCTGTTCGGATACGGACTTCGAGAAAGCGGAGAGTTCCTGCGCCAGCAGCTGAAAATCGCCGCCCGCACTGCCCAGTTGCGCGACTTCGACGTTGGTCAGCACGCTCAGCGCCTGCAGATGCACCGCCACCGCTTCCTGATGCTCGCTTACGTCGATCAGCTGGTGCAGCAGCTGTTCTTCCTCTTCAAGAGCCTTAAGGACTGTAGTGGCCGCCCTCAGCCTTTTTTCCAGAATGTCCCCGACCGCGGCGCACAGCGATTGCACCTGCTCGCGCACCGCTCCCGCGCTCTCGGTTTCCACCAATCCGGCAATCGACGACGCCTGCTGCAAGATGGTTCCCGCCCTGGCGGCCAGGCCTTTGAATGAATATGCGACCGCGCCGATTTCACTCTCGCTTTGGCCCGCCAGGCGTTCGAGGGCGGCTTGCGCGTCGGCGAGCGTAGCCAGAAACTCCGTCCGGTCCTCGGGATTCAATCCGATTCGTTCGCGCGCATCGCCGTCTTGTGGCTCCCAACCCCGCACTTGGCCTGGATCGTCCGCTGGCCGCGGGCAAGGGCAACGATCGGCTCCACCCTCCGTCATTGCTTCGGCATGCGGCAGCGTCCCCATTTCCCGGTCGGTCCCCCATTCCTCATCGCTCTCATTTCGCCGCGGCGACCATGGCGCCGGCGATTGTTTGCAGTGGAAGGACGCGGTCCACCGCGCCCCGCTTGATCGCTTCGTTTGGCATGCCAAAGACGACGCAAGTTTGCTCATCCTGTGCGATCGTCGCCGCACCCGCCTGCTTCATTTCGAGCATGCCATTGGCGCCGTCATCTCCCATTCCGGTCAGGATCACGCCCACCGCATTGTGGCCTGCATAGCGCGCCGCCGAGCGGAACAGCACATCCACCGACGGACGATGCCGGCTGACCAGCGGCCCGTCTTTGATATCCACGTAGTAACGCGCGCCGCTGCGCTTCAGCAGCATGTGCCGGTTGCCGGGGGCAATCAGCGCGCGCCCGCGCAGCACGGTGTCGTTTGCCTCCGCCTCTTTGACCGAGATCTCACACAGGCTGTTCAGCCGGTTGGCGAACGCCTTGGTGAAGGTCTCCGGCATGTGTTGCACGATCACAATGCCGGGAGTATCGGGCGGCAGCACTTCGAGCAGCGCCCGGAGTGCTTCGGTCCCGCCCGTCGACGCCCCGATCGCCACCACCTTCTCGGTCGTCTCGATCATCGCCCCGCTAGCGCGCGCCAGCACATGGTCGGCAGTCAGCTTCGGCTCCACCACGTGGGCCGACCGGGGCTGCAACCGGGCCCCCGCCGCCGCCTTCACCACCTGGCAAAGCACGATCTGCGATTCCTCGAGGAACTGCTTGCTGCCAACGCGAGGTTTGGCGATGATCTCGACCGCGCCGTATTCCATCGCCTTCAGTGCGCTTTGCGCACCCTCTTCGGCCAGGCTGGAGCAGATCACAACTGGGATGGGATGCTGCTCCATGATGGTGCGCAGGAAGGTCAGGCCATCCATTCGCGGCATCTCGATGTCGAGCGTTATGACATCGGGCAACTGCTCGGCAATGCGCTCGGAAGCGACAAAGGGATCGGATGCCGCCCCGATGACTTCAATTTCGGGATCGGACGACAGCACGTCGCTCAACGTCCGGCGGACCAGCGCGGAGTCGTCGACGATCAAGACCCGGATTTTCGCCGCTTTCATGGATTCGCTCCCTTCAGCCGTTTGCCGCCGTGCCTTTGCCCGCTCCTGACGACGCCCCGGAATCGCCGGACAGTCTCCGTTGCGGGGTTTCGTCCTCCGCGTTCAACTGCGACAACCGGCGCAGAAGCACCTCGCCGGTCTCCGTATAAAAATGGATGGCGCGGCCAGCCGCGCCTCCCAAGTCCGATGCCGCAATCCTTAGGCCCTGGACTTCGAGAACCGCGAGCGCGCACTCCGAGTTTTGCCGGCCCACCGTCGCTCGTCCGATTGCCGCCTCATGCCCAGGCAGTACGTCGGCGCCGCCAAATACCTTGATCTGAATCTCTCCGCGCTGCGATCCCAAACGTTCGAGCTGTTCGACCAGCTCGCGGATCGCAAAATCGACATAGCGGTAGCCCTCGGCCCCGCCGACTCCGGGCGGGCACCGGGGCAACACGCCGTGACAGAGCGCGCCCAAGCCAAGGCGCGGCACCCAAAACGTAATCCCTACGCATGACCCCAGAATCGTTTTCAAAACGGCCGGGATCCGAGCCAGGTGAACTTCGCCGGGCTGCAAATAGACTTCGGGCAGTTCCTTCTCGGCGTCAGCCATTGGCTTTCCTATAAAGCGCCGGAGCGACCGGCACCAGCGGCACGTCCATCTGGTGGAGGCTTTCCGAATGCCCCACGAACAGGTATCCGCCCTTAACCAGCTGGCGGCTGAACTTGCGAAACAGCCGCTCCTGGGTGGGCCGGTCGAAGTAAATGACGACATTGCGGCAGAAGATGGCATCAGCTGGCTCGGCCAGGGAAAATTCCTCCATCAGATTCATTTGCCGGAATTCGATCAGGGCACGTAATTCCGGTACCACCCGGACGCGCTCGGAATCGCGGCGGCTGACCATGAAATACTTCCGGCGCAGATCGCGGCGGCACTGGGTCCAGCACAGCTGCGGGGTAAACCCCCATCTCGGCCTTGGCGAGGACGGCGGTCGAAATATCGCTCGCCAGCACGCGCCAGCGGAAGCCCGGATGGGATTGGGCATACTCGTTCAGTACCATGGCCAGCGTGTAAGGCTCCTCCCCAGTCGAACACCCGGCGCTCCAGATCAGCAGTTCATGCCGGCTCCCCGACGTCAGCTCCGCCAGCCCCGTTGGTCGCCAGAAACTCAAAATGCGCCTTCTCGCGGAAGAAATCCGTCTTGTTGGTCGTGACCGCGTCAATGAGATGTACCATTTCCCGCTCGGCATCGCTGCCGAGCGCAAACACGTAGGCGCAATACTCGCTGTAGCACGCCAAGTTGAGGCCCGACATGCGCCGCTTGAGCCGCCCCTCGAGCATGATTTTCTTCTCGCCATTCAGCGCGATCCCCGCCCGCTCATAAATCAACCGGCAAAGCCGGTCGAAATCGCGCGCGGAGAGAGTATCGGCGTGGCTTGTCATGGTTCGCTTTCCTCACCCTTGGCACCCTCAGGCGGTTGCCTCGGCCAAAGTCCCGCCCGCTTCCGCGCCGCGCACGGCCGAAAGCTCGTCGGCCGAAAATACGCGGTCGATATCGAGAATCATCATGAACTGCGATTCGCGCCGCCCCATCCCTTTGATAAAGTCAGTGCGGATCTGCGTCCCAATCCGCGGCGCGGGCTGAATCTGGTCGGGCTCCAGATCGATCACTTCCTCGACCGAATCGGCGAGCGCCCCAATCACGGTAGCTTCGCCTTCGAGCAGCACCTCCACCACCACGATGCAGGTGTTGCGTGTGCGCTCGGTTTTCGACATCTGGAAGCACAGCCGCAAATCGACCACCGGCACCACGCTGCCCCGCAGGTTGATCACTCCGCTCATGAAATCGGGAGTCCGGGGAATTGCCGTGATGGTGGTGAAGTCGAGCACCTCGCGCACCTTCGCGACATCGATCCCGAAGACCTCGTTACCCAGCTTGAACGTGAGGTATTGCCTTGTCTCCGTAATCTCATTCACACTCATCGATCCTCTCCTTTCCGGGACCGGCCATACGCCGTCCCGCGCCTCCGGCCGCGCCGGGCGCCTCAGTAACGCTCGAACTCTTTGTCGAGGGGGTCGCCTTTTTCCTTCAGCTTGAGGCTCACTCCGGACTTCGCTCCCGACTTCGCCCCCGAAGCGGCGGCCGCAGCGGCAGCGCGGCCCTCCGGCTTGTGCGCTTTCGCTGGCGCTGTTGCCGCGGTGCGGGAAACGCTGGCCGGCACCTCGTCCTCGCCGGTGTGGAAGAACCCGAGCGCGCTCATCAGCTGGTCGGCCTGGCCCGTCAATTCCTCGGTCGTCGAGGCCATTTCCTCCGAAGCCGACGCGTTCTGCTGAATGACTTTTTCCAGCTGCTGCAACGCCTTGTTGATCTGCTCGGCGCCGGTATCCTGCTCCTTGCTGGCGGCCGTGATTTCCTGCACCAGTTCCGCCGTCTTCTGGATGTCAGGCACCAGTTTGTCGAGCATCTCTCCCGCCTTTTCCGAGACCTTGACAGTCGTGCCCGAGAGCTGATTGATTTCGCCGGCCGCTTTCTGGCTGCGTTCGGCCAGCTTCCGCACCTCGGCCGCGACCACCGCGAACCCCTTGCCGTGCTCGCCGGCGCGCGCCGCCTCGATCGCGGCGTTCAGAGCCAACAGATTGGTCTGCCGCGCGATCTCCTCGATAATCGAGATTTTGTCGGCGATCTCCTTCATCGCCGTCACCGCCTCGACCACCGCGTGCCCGCTTTCCTGCGCGTCCTTGGCCGACTTGTTCGCGATTTTGTCGGTCTGCTGCGCGTTATCGGCATTCTGCTTGATGTTGGAAACCATCTCCTCCATGGAAGAGGACGCTTCCTCCGCCGAAGCCGCCTGCGTGGTTGCGCCGTTTGAGATCTCGACTGACGCGGTCGAAATCGACTGGCTGGCCGAGCTCACCTCGCCCGCGATCGTTCGTATCTCCCGCACCGTCCGCGTCAGGCCGCTGACCATGGTTGCCAGCGCCTGCATCAGCTTGTCCTCGGGAGACCGCTCCCGCAGCGTAACCGTCAGATTGCCCTGCGCGATCTGGTCGGCCGCGTGTGTGATCTCGTCCATGGCTCCGATCAGCGTGTTCAGGTTGTTCTTGATGGCGTTGAAGTCGCCTTGATATGTGTCGGTGATCTTCGGAGGGATCTCTCCCTTACTGATTTTGTCGACATAGTCTGCAGAAACCGTCAGCGGCGTGATTACCGCGTCGAGCGTCTCGTTCACGCCCCGCACGATCTTCTGATATTCGCCGCCGTGCCGTGTGAGATCGGCCCGCGTCGCCAGCGTGCCCGCGACGGCCGCCTTCGACAGCATGGCAACGTCCGCCATCATGGCGGTGAGAGCCAGTTTTTCCCGTGTGAGGTCGGTCGCGTACTTGACCACCTTAAACGGCTTGCCATTGAGATCGAGAATCGGATTGTAAGAGGCCTGAATCCAGACTTCCCTGCCGCCCTTGCCGATACGCTTGAATTCGTCGGCCACATACTCGCCCCGGTTCAGCTTCGCCCAGAATTCCTTGTAGTCCGCGCTTTGCCGGTACGCCTCATCGACGAACATGCTGTGGTGGCGGCCCTTGACCTCGTCGAGCGTGTAGCCGAGCGTCCGTAAGAAGTTGTCGTTGGCCGTGACAACCGTGCCGTCCATTTTGAATTCGATGGTGGCCTGCGATTTGCCAATGGCTGCAATCTGGCCGGCATAATCCGCGTTGGTCAGTTTCTGTTGCGTAACATCAGTCGCGAATTTGACCACCTTGCAGGGCTTCCCGTTGAGATCGAGAATTGGGTTGTAGGAGGCCTGGATCCAGACTTCCCTGCCCCCCTTGCCGATACGCTTGAACTCGTCCGCTACATACTCACCCCGGTTCAGCTTCGCCCAGAATTCCTTGTAGTCCGCGCTGTTCCGGTACGCCTCATCCACGAACATGCTGTGATGGCGGCCCTTGATTTCATCCAGCGTGTAGCCGAGCGTCTTCAGAAAGTTCTCGTTCGCCGTGACGATCGTGCCGTCCATCTTGAACTCGATGGTGGCCTGCGACTTGCCAATGGCCGCAATCTGGCCGGCATAATCGGCGTTGGTCAGTTTTTGCTGCGTAACGTCAGTCGCAAATTTGACCACCTTGCAGGGCTTGCCATTGAGATCGAGAATCGGATTGTAAGAGGCCTGGATCCAGACTTCCCTGCCGCCCTTGCCGATACGCTTGAACTCGTCCGCTACATACTCGCCCCGGTTCAGCTTCGCCCAGAATTCCTTGTAGTCCGCGCTTTGCCGGTACGCTTCATCGACGAACATGCTGTGGTGGCGGCCCTTGATCTCGTCGAGCGTGTAGCCGAGCGTCTTCAGAAAGTTCTCGTTCGCCGTAACAATCGTGCCGTCCATCTTGAACTCGATGGTGGCCTGCGATTTGCCGATGGCTGCAATCTGGCCCCGATAGTCGGCATTGGTCAGCTTCTGCCCGGTGGTGTCGGTGGCGAATTTGACCACCTTGAACGGCTTGCCATCGGCGTCGAGAATCGGATTGTAAGAAGCCTGGATCCAGACTTCCCTGCCCCCCTTGCCGATGCGCTTGAACTCGTCGGCCACATACTCGCCCCGGTTCAGCTTCGCCCAAAACTCCTTGTAATCCGGGCTGTGCCGGTGCGCTTCATCGACGAACATACTGTGGTGGCGGCCATTGACCTCCGCGAGCGTGTAGCCCAGCGTTTTCAGAAAGTTCTCGTTCGCTGTGATGATCGTGCCGTCCATCTCGAACTCGATCACGGCCTGCGACTTGCCGATGGCCGCAATCTGCCCCCCGAAGTCCTGCTCGATCCGCACCTTCTCGGTCACGATCTCCCAGGTCGTCATCACACCCACATACGTCCCGGTGGCGTCGGCGACGGCGGTGGCCAGCAGATCCAAGATCTCGTCGCCCAGCTTTATGCGGGCACGGTGCGGGAACTTCGCGGGATCGGCGAGCACGCTCCGCGCGTGCGCCGGGTTCTTATGAAACACGTCAATCGACTTGCCAATGATTTCCTCGGCCGGACAGGGCAGAAGCCGCTCGATCTTCTTCAGAGTGGCCAGCGACGCCGGGTTCATGTAGCGGACGATCAGATCGCGGTCGGCACAGATGACATTGACCGGAATCTTCTCCAGCATCTGCTCAAAGTTGTGGGCTGGCCCGGCCGGGCGCTTCGCCCGAACCGCGGTTGCGCTTGCTCCATTGCTTTTCTTCATTGACTTCTCCTCTCGGTGAAACTCAAATTCCGGGTTGCGTTCGTGCTTTGGCCGGGCTCGGGCGCTCGCGAGCGCCCTCGAATCGCGCGGCCTTTCTTAACGGCAAGCTTCCCTTTCGGCCCCGCCGGGCGGTGCCGCCGCCAAACCCGCAGAACGGGACCGCACGCGAGGAGCGCCGCCGCCCCGTTCACGCGCTCCCATCGGCCGCCGGTTCTGCGACGCATTCCGCGCCACGTCTCGAACCAGGCGCTGCGGATCGAGAATCAGCGCCACCGTCCCGTCGCCCAGAATGGTCGCCCCCGACACAAGATCGACGTGCCGGTAAAACCGGCCCAGGTTCTTGATCACCGTCTGATGGTCCCCAAGCACCTGATCGACGGCGAACCCATACCGTCCGTCTTCGGTTTCGGTAATCATCACCTGCTCCCGCTCCGGCCGCTCCTGGCACATGCGGAAGTGTTCGCGCAGCCGGATGTAGGGAATGATCTCCCCGCGCACGTTGGCGATATGCTTGCCGTTCGACTGCTCGATATCGGCCTGCGTCAGCTCGATGCATTCGAGAATGGTCGCCAGCGGCAGCACAAAATAGGATCGGTCGACCCGCACCAGCAAGCCGTCGATTATGGCCAGCGTCAGCGGCAGCCGCAGGGTAACCGTTGACCCCAACCCGGGCTGGCTCGCAATCTCAATGCTGCCGCGCAGCGCCTCTACGTTGCGCTTCACAACGTCCATGCCGACACCTCGCCCGGAGACATCCGAGACCACCTTCGCCGTCGAAAAACCCGGCGCCAGAATGAGCGAGAAGATCTCCGATTCCGAGAGCCGGGCCTCGGGTGCGATCAGGCCGCGCTCGATGGCGCGCGCGCGCACCGCTTCGCCGTCGATTCCCTTGCCATCGTCGGAAACCGAAATCAGAACCTGCGCGCCCGCATGCCGCGCCGCCAGATGCACGGCCGCTGTGGACGGCTTGCCCGCCGCACGGCGCGCCTCCGGCGCTTCAATGCCGTGATCCATGCTGTTGCGGATCAGGTGCATCAGCGGATCGTTCAGCTGGTCGATTACGGTCTTGTCCAGCTCGGTGTCCGCGCCCTCGAAGGTCAGTTCCACTTCTTTATGCAGGGTTCGTCCCAGGTCGTAGACCAGCCGCTTGAAACGTTCGAACGTGCTGCGCAGAGGCAGCGTGCGCATGCTCATCGAGGTTTCGCGCAGCTCCGCCGTCAGCGATTCGATTTCTTCCGCCACTGCCTGCATATCGCGGTCCTCGCGCCGCGCGGCCATCTCGACGAGCCGCGCCTGCACGGTCACCAACTGGCCCACCAAGTCGATCAGCTGATCGACCTTGGCGGCGGCCACGCGGATGCTCGAAGCCTGGACTGCCTGTTCTCCACGCCGTTCCAGGGCCCGGCGCTCTTGTTTTTGACCATCCGAGGCAGAAGACTCGGCAGGGCTACCGGCGGCTTGCCTCTTCAATTTCCTGTCGTCGACACCCGCGCCGGCGACTGCTGGAGGAACTGCCGCCATGCTCTCACGAACCGTTTCTTCAACAGGCCGTTCCGGCTGCGACGCGGCCTCGATCGTCAGTTCGCAGCAGTCCTCGACAAAAACGAAGACGTCGCGGATGGCTTCGACCGGTGCGGCCGTCGAGAGCCCCATGTCCCATGCGATGTAACACCGTTCCGCATCCAGTTCGGGCAGCGCGGGAACCTCCGCCATATTGGCCGTGATCTCCAGCCTTCCCATGTCCTGCAACTCGCGAAACAGCAGCAGCGGATTGGCCCCATTCCGCAGCAGGTCGGCCTTTGGGCGAAATTGAATCCGCCAGTCGCGCACCGCGGCATTGGGCAAGAGCGCCGGTTCTTTATTGCTTCGCGCATCCGAGTCCGGTTTCCTCGCGGGGACACTCGGCTCATCCTTCGGTACTGGCTTGGCGCCCGTCAGTGCGCTCAACTTCGCGAGCAGCCCTGCTGCAATGGCCGGATCGGCCTGGCCCCGGCCAGCCGATTCGTCGAGCATGGCCTTGATCTGATCGGCGGCCTTCAATGTAAGACCGATCAGCTCCGGGCTGGTTGCCCGGCGTCCATTCCGCACTTCATCGAACGCATTCTCGATGTGGTGGGTAAAGGCCGCGATATCGTCGAACCCGAACATCGCCCCCGACCCCTTGATCGTATGCAGCGCCCGGAACGCCCGTGCCACCGATTCGGAGACGCCGGGGTTCTCGTTCAGTTCCAGAAGCGCCGACTCCAGCTCCACCAGGATCTCGCGGGCTTCTTCCTGAAACGCTTCTTTGTACTTGTTGATCATCCGGTCTTTCTATCGCGGTCTATCGCGACGGTTGCCCTGCTCCTGCAGCCGGCCCAAACAAGTTCTCGAAACCTGCGTCCCCCAGTGCTCCCCTGCTGCGGCCGGGTAAATCTCCGGCCAGAGCAAACGCCACGCCCGCCTTTTCCGCAAAACATTTCCCCGCCCAAAGCAACTGGATTGCGGTCACATCCAGCTCGCCCACCTGAGCCAAATCCAGCCGCAGCGGCTTGCCCAACGCGACGGCCTCGATCAGTAGCCGCTTCAGTTCGCCCGCACACTCGATATCGAGATTGCCTTCAACGCGAAGAACGCCCTCGCCCGCCGACCCATCGAACGTCATCGACACCCGCCACTCCCGTGAAACGCACTGGTTCAAGACCGGCGCGCGCCTACATTCCCTATCGACGCCCGCTCCGCGGGCATGAGAATGTCCGTACCTTCGTGCTGCTTAGCCTGTGTTAATGAAAGTGCGCGGCTCATACTTGTCCAACGGGGAGACATTGCAGGCTGGTCACC
The DNA here is from genome assembly GCA_963804075.1 of uncultured Acidobacteriaceae bacterium. Lineage (GTDB taxonomy): Bacteria > Acidobacteriota > Terriglobia > Terriglobales > Acidobacteriaceae > Acidiflorens. Next base: position 25,838 of record CAWDPB010000011.1, read on the forward strand.
AGATTTGTTTGAAAACTTTGGCGAATGGGTATGTCTTGAAGTACAAGGAAAGGAGATTTTCGAAACAACAGGTTGACTTACTACAAGGATTGGTGAGTCTCCAGCGGTTGCTCAAAACTCGAACTGGTGCTGATTTTGGGTGGCGCAGCGCTTTTCAGCTCTGCGATAACTCGCACGTCTTTCGGTGTCGGCTTTCGCCGGTGAGGTCGTCCCCAGTAGTGCTCACTGCCTGATCCTCGGATTGACCGCCGAATACAACAGATCCGTCAGCATGTTCACCGCGACATACGTCAGCCCGATCGCCAGAATGCACCCCTGCACGAGATAGTAGTCGCGGTTCGCAATCGCCTGAATCGTCAGCCTCCCTATCCCCGGCCAGGAGAAGATTGTCTCCGTTACAATCGCGCCCGCCAACAGTGCTCCAAACTGCAGGCCGACCACCGTCAGAATTGGAATCATCGCATTGCGTAGTGCGTGGCGATAAACGACCGTCCTCTCCGGCAGCCCCTTGGCTCTGGCGGTGCGGATATAGTCCTGACCCAGTTCTTCGAGCATGGATGTCCTCACCATGCGAGTAAGGATGGCGGCCAGCGCGCCGCCCATGGTGATCGCAGGGAGAACTAAGTGCGCTAAACTCCCCGATCCCGACACCGGCAACCAGCCTAACTTGACGGCTAAAAACAAAATCAAAATCGGACCCAGGGCGAAGTTAGGAAACGACAAGCCAAACAGACTCACCACGCTTAGCAAGCGATCATCCCACCGGTTACGCCGGCGCGCGGACCGAACCCCAGCGGGAATTGCCAGCGCAACCGCTGCGAATAACGACGCCAGCGTCAGTTGCAGCGTAAACGGGTAGCGTTCGGCGATCAGTTTTGTTACCGCCTGATTGAAACGCAGAGATTTCCCCAGATCCCCGTGCAGCACACCTCGCCAGTAATTCAGGTACTGCTTTCCCAGAGGAACGTCGAGCCCATAGGCATGACGCATCGCCTGAATATCTCCCGCGGCCGCACCTTCACCCAGCATCTGCTGAACCGGATCGCCTGGAACGAAATGTATCAACAGGAAAACCGTCGAGACGACCAGCCAGATCACTGGCAGTGTATAGAGGAGCCTCCTGAAAATTTGATGGACCATAACGACTGTCATTCTCTCAATTTGAGCGGCCGGATCCAAACTGCACGACTACCCTTGCCGCCTGAGGTTGCAGTCGCAGGAATTTGGATCGTATCATCACTCGTCGCCTCTTTCCTCAATGAGGTGCCTCCCGGAATGCACATGCACACTGCGGTCGTCTCAACTGTCCTCGCATTCTTTGTCGCTTTCGCCGACGGCCAGACTGCCGCTGCCCCTCCCATCGAGTATCAGCCTAAGGGTTCGATACGGGAGTACTTCTTAGGTGCGTGGAAGCTCGTTTCGACAGAATACAAGTATCCCGACGGGCGCACGACGCCCTATCCCGATCTGGGGCGGGACGCAACGGGTTTCCTCATGTACACTCCCTCCGGTCACATGTGCGCGCAGTTGATGAAGCCCGGCCGCCCGCGTTGGTCGGACAAGAACACGCCAACCACACCGGAAGCTGCCTCCGCCCTCGATGGGTTCATCTCCTACTGCGGAACCTTTGAGATACGCGAAAACGAGCACATCATGATTCATCGTCCAGAAACCGCGTGGTCGCCCAACTATCCAGAAACAACTCAGGAGCGGCCGTATCGCCTCTTGAACGAGGATCGCTTTTTCTTCCGCGGCGCGGGCACAGAGAAACAAAAGGATGGAACCGAAGTTCCCGTGATTTGGACAATCACTTGGGACCGGCTGAAGTAGTCACATCTCCAGCCTGTTGGGTCGCGGCTGCGGGCACGGGCTCGATGCGGACTGACGCCACGCGATGGCCGTCCATCCTCTCAACCACGAATCGTCGCCCCTGATATTCAAAAGACTCTCCACCGGTGGGCATCTTCTGCAAACGCGACAGCACAAACCCGGCCAGCGTCTCGAATCCTTCGTCCTGCGGCAGCGCCACCTCGTACTGGCTTTCCAGGTCTCGAATATTCATGGTTCCGTCAAGCGAGATGGGCGCATTGGCATCCACAACGGGCGGCGCGGAAGCGACATCGAATTCATCTTCCAGTTCTCCGACCAGTTGCTCGAGCACATCTTCCACGCTGATTACTCCGGCCGTCGAACCGAATTCATCGACCACCATGGCCAGATGCCGCTTGCGCACCTGAAATTCCACCAGCAACTCGAATAGCGACTTGGTTTCGGGCACGACTAGCACGTCATGCATGATCTGGCTGACCTTCATCTGGGAAATGCGTGCGGCCGCAGCAGGAATGGTCGCCTGCACCAACCGCAGCCGCATCCAGCGCATCAGGTCTTTTGAATAGAGCACGCCGACAATATGTTCGGGACCACGCTGCTGATCATAGATTGGAATTCGCGAGTGCTGCTCGTCGACCACCCGCGTCAGCGCCTCCTCAAGAGTAAGGTCGGCGGGCAGAGAGAAGATCCTCGTGCGCGGCACCATGACCTGCCGCGCCGTAATGTTGTCGAGTTCGAGCGCATTCAGCAACATCTCCTCTTGCGCCGCCGATAGCTGGCCCGAGGTCCGCGCCGAACTGATGATTAGCCGCAACTCGTCGGGCGAATGCACGGAGCCGTGGCGGATGCCGCTGCTTCCAAAAGCGCGCAACACGAATCCGGCAGCCCCGCTCATCACCACCGTGACCGGCGCAGTCACGGTCAGAAAGAAGTCCATCGGCGCGGCCACGGCGAGCGCAACCCGCTCCGCCCTCTGCAAGGCAAGCGATTTTGGAACCAACTCTCCGAGCGTCACGTGCAGACTGGTAATCAGTAGGAACGCGATAGCCACGGCGACAGCGTGGGAATAGACGACGGCGTGAGGGATGCTGCCAATAAAATTCTCAATCAGCCGGGCTAGAAAAGGTTCCCCCAGCCAGCCCAGCGAAAGACTGGTGACCGTGATCCCCAGCTGCACTCCGTTCACGACCCGCGTGAGTTGCTGATGCAGCTTCATGACGGTGCGGGCGCCCACGCGGCGCGCTTCAATCAATTGCAGGATGCGGGTTTCCCGCACGCTGACCAGCGCGAATTCGGCGGCCGCAAAGAACGCATTGGCCGCCACCAGAAGCAGGATGACAAACATCCGCAGCGGCACGAATGCAATCATGGAATCGCAATTCTAACATTCCAGGAGCCCCATTTTGACGAAGGGAATCCGTAGCACCATCCCACGTTGCCTCCCGTTTGGGATCAAAGGATGGCTCCAGCCTCACCCCAAGCAGGCGTTACAATGAACAGTTCCAAGCACCTAACTGAAACTCTTCGCTATCTTTTTCCCGGCTGGCCGGTCTAACAGATGCATCGAACTTTTTGAGGAACTATTCCCTCGCCGGCCCCGTAACAAGCAGTGAATGGTCGTTCTCGATTTCTTTAGGTTTAGGTAGGAGGCGGTTGTGAACGGTAACGGCAACGGCAAGTCCAAGAAGCGCCGCAGAAGAATCATTTATAGCGTCATCGCCATTGTTGTACTACTGGTGGTCGTAGGGGGCGTAATCGCTGCCACCAGCGGCGGCACCAAGATCGATCCCTCCAAGCTGGCTAAGGTCGAAAAGGGAGACCTGGCGAAAAGCGTCGTCGCCACCGGCAAGATCTGGCCCATCACGCAGGTCGAAATCAAGTCCAAGGCCAGCGGCATCGTGAAGAAGCTTTATGTCGATTACGGCGACACGGTGAAAAAGGGCCAGATTCTCTGTGAACTTGACCGCGACGAAATTCAGGCCCGCGTAGATCAGGCTCGCGCGCAGCTGGAGGCTTCAGAGGCCAGCTTGAATGGAACCCGAGCCGATCTGGTGCGCGCCAAGGTCGATGCGGAAGGCCCCGACGTCCCGTTGCTGAAACGCGCCTACGAGCGGGCCCAGGGCATGGCAAAAGAGGGAGTGGTTTCCGCCTCTGCGCTCGACGATGCGCAAAAAAACTACGAACTGGCCCTGAACAAACAGAACGTGGCTAAGGCGCAGCTGCAAGTCTTGCAAGCGAAGATTGGCCAGGCGCAAGGGCAAGTATCCCAGGACCGCGCCAACCTCAAGCAATTGGAAGAGCAACTCAGCTATACGACCATTGAATCGCCGCTCGATGGAATCGTGCTCTCGCGCGACGTGCAGATTGGCGACGCGGTCAGCTCCATTCTGGTGCTGGGTTCGACCGCCACGCTGGTCATGACGCTGGGCGATACCAGCGAAGTCTACGTAAAAGGCAAGGTCGATGAGAGCGATATCGGCAAGGTCTATCTGGGCCAGCCAGCCAGGATCAAAGTCGAATCGTTCAAGGACAAGACTTTCACCGGCAAAGTGACGAAGATCTCGCCCATGGGCGTTGAGAAAGATAACGTCACCACCTTTGAGGTCCGCGTCTCCATCAACAACCCCGAAGGGATGCTCAAAGCCATGATGACCGCCAACGCCGAGATCATCCTGGATGAGCACAAGAACGTCCTGCAGATCCCAGAAGGCGCGATTATCTACGACAAGGATAAGAACGCGTCCGTGGAAGTGCCTGAGCTGAAAGCCAAAGACGGCAAGAAAAAGGTCGCCGTCAACATTGGCATCTCCAACGGCGCCAAGACCGAACTGCTGAAAGGCCTGAAGGAAGGCGATCAGGTCGTGTTGCAATAAGACTTCGGGAGGTTCTTATGACTCTGAATTCTTCAATTCGTCGTCGCATCTTGGGCATTGCTGCCGCCCTGCTAATGGCTGCCCTGCCCGCTTTCGCTTCCGTGGCCGGCACCTTCGACCGTTCCTACCAGGTCAACGGACCCGTCGATCTCGAAGTGCTCACCCGCTCCGGCGACATCACCGTCCACAGCGGCCCGTCCGGATCGGTTTCCATCCACGGCAAGATCAACATCGGCAATTCCTGGTTCGGCGGCGACCGCAAGTCCGACGTTCAGCAAATCCAGAACAATCCTCCCATTCGCCAGTCCGGAAACAGCATTCACATCGACTACGTCAACATCAACAACATCTCCGTCGATTACGAAATCACTGTGCCCGAGAACACCGCCGTCCGCGCCCACACCGGCAGCGGCGACCAAAACGTCGAGGGCCTGAAGGGCAATATCGATCTCGAAAGCGGATCGGGCGACCTCAAGCTGGCGCGCCTGACCGGCGACATGCACTTCCAGACCGGCTCCGGCGACGTTCGCGCCCACGAGCTTGCCGGTCCAGCGCGCATTAAGGCGGGCAGCGGAGACATCGAGATCGAGGAAACCGGCGCGGGCGATGTCGAGATTCGCACCGGCTCCGGCAACATCACCGCCAAAGGCCTCAACGGCGGATTCCACGCCGAGGCCGGCAGCGGAGACATTCACGGCGAGGGCCTGCCGAAGAATCTTTGGAGTGTCCGCACTGGCTCCGGCAACGTGCATCTGAAGGTGCCTTCGGATGCCGCCTTTGACGTCGATATCTCATCCAGCTCCGGCAGCGTCACCACAAACCATCCCGTGACCACCACCGTTCAGGGACGCGTCGAGGAGTCCCGCAAGAGTGTGATTGGCAAAGTGCGCGGCGGCGGCCCAACCATCTCCGTCCACACCGGCTCCGGCGACGTTGAGATTGACTGATCTCCGAGTCGAAGGGAGGCACAACGTTTTAGCTTTCGCCCGGCGCTTTAGCTTTTGGGTGGCGCAGCGCTTCAGCGCTGCGATAGGGTACCGAGTCAATAGCGGCTTCAGCCGCTGAGGGCGCGATGACGCGCAGTATCGCTGTCTCCCTGCTTGACGCCGCCTTACTCGCCGCCCGATACTTCCTCTAACTCCACTTACCTGGACGAGGCCGCCGCTTGTCACATCCTCCCATCATCACCCTCACCACCGACTTCGGACTCAACGACCATTTCGTCGGCGCGATGAAAGGTGTCATCCTGCGCATTGCCCCCGACTCCCAAATCGTCGATATCAGCCACGCCGTCCAGGCCTTCGATGTCCTCGATGGCGCGCTCACCATCTCGCAGGCTTATTCCTACTTCCCTTCCGGCACCGTGCACATGGTCATCGTCGACCCCGGAGTGGGCACGGCGCGCCGTCCCATCATCCTCGCCGGAGAGCATCATCTCTTCGTCGCCCCCGACAACGGCGTGCTTTCCCTCATCTATGCCCGCGACGAACGGCTTTCCGTCCGTCACGTCACCGCCGAGCATTACTTTCTCCAGCCGCGCAGCAACACCTTCCACGGCCGCGACATCTTCTCTCCCATCGCCGCCTATCTCGCCAAAGGAGTCGATCCCACCCGCTTCGGCGAAGAAATCAAGGACTACGTTCGCTTCGACGTTCCTCGCCCCAAGCCCGTCGACGAGCGCACGCTCCGCGGAGTGGTCCTCAAAGTCGATCGCTTCGGCAACCTCATCACCAACATCACGCCCTCCGATATTCCACACCTCTTCGCGTCTCCGACGCCAGCATTTCAAATCACGGTGCGAACCAAAAGCTCAATCAAGCGCCTCTGCTCCAGCTATGCCGAAGGAGATCCCGGCGAAGCCTTCGCCATCCTCGGCAGCATGGGTTTTCTGGAGATCGCCACCAACCGCGGCTCAGCCCATCAACTCCTGGGAGCAGGCAAAGGCACCGAAGTGAAAGTAGAGATGGGATCTCCCGCGTAGTTTTGGTTGCGAGGTCGTCTGGCTTTGGATTTCGATACCCCCCCTTCCTCGGTCTATTAGAATCAAGATCTTAGCGACTTTCGCCGCCAGATCTTTGAGTTTAAAGGACTTATTCGTAAAATACGTCGAAATAAGCACTTAGCTCAGGCAAAGAGGGCTAAAGATAGGTTCTGAGGCAGCTTTGAGGACCGATTTGGGAAGTATGAAGAGGGAGAATGACGGCGATTCCGATTCGGTCCTAGGTGTGGCGGACGCACTCCCTCGCAAAAAGCCCGAACGAGTGGGCGACTACTCTTGGCCCCTGTCCTCCTGAGCGAAGCGGGGTAAGCGAAGTGCGCCCCGCGCAGTCGAAGGATCTCTACTCGTTCAAATGCACATGGCGGTGGAATCCCACTCATCGCAAAGTATGCGAGGAGCGGAGTCAGGCAGCGCTCCGACTTCTATTATTGTACAATTGTACATGTGATATACTTTAGCGATGGAAATCGTGATTGACACTTCCGCGATTCTCGCGGCGATTGGGGAACGGCCGGAAAAGGCGGAGTTGGTCCGGCTCACGCGCGAGGCGACGTTGGTGGCCCCATCCTCGGTTCATTGGGAAGTGGGCAACGCGCTATCCGCCATGTTCAAGCGCAAGGCGATTGGCCTGGACGAAGCGTTGAAGTTGTTGGAGTCCTACGCCGCGATCCCCATTCGCTTGACCGATCTGGCGTTGAAGCAGGCGGTTGAGTTGGCGGCCAAGCTGAACATTTGTGCATATGATGCGTACGTGATCGCTTGCGCGGTGAACCAGAGGGCGCCGATCCTGACTTTGGACAGCGGGTTGAGAACGCGTGCGCGCGAATTGAAGCTGGACGTGTTGGAGGTGAGTGTTCGATGAAATCCTATACCTACTCTGAGGCCCGAGGGAATTTTGCCACGGTGCTCGAAGAAGCCGAACGGGATGGAGCAGTTGAAATTCGCCGGCGCGACGGGACGGTGTTTCGAATCATGCCCGCGGGAAGATCGAAGGCATCGCCGCTGGATGTGAAGGGCGTCAAGTTAGGGGTGACCACCTCTGACCTGGTTGCGGTTGTGCGCGAGGGACGGGAGCGGGGATAGGGTCCTCGAAGCTCCCAGGTTCATCATGTCAAGTCTAATTTTGACTTTGAGGAGGCATCGTAGCCCTCTTTCCCGAAATGAGACTTCTAACTCTCTGTTAGAGGACGCTACTTTCGTGGAGTTGTGCGTTTGTAACGCATGGAGAAGACTGGAATTGGATAGGTTGCGTCTGGAGGACGTTGCCAGTGGGTACTGGACGCCATCTATCAAATGGTCGAGTGGCCTAGTCAGCCATTACGGTTCGAGTCCGTCGTCCTCCGCCCGGCTTCTCGACGCAAGTTCTCGTGCTATAGTTAGTATGTTTGATAGGTGGCGTACCGACTGGTAACGAAACATGCCCCGCTTGACTAGCGGGGCTTTTGATTTTTGGATGGCGACGGCTATGCCCCGGAACGGGAAGAGGGCGTCTGCGCGCAAGTCGAAAGCACCGCCGCTGGGTGTGAAGGGCGTGAAGTTAGGGGTGTCCACTGCGGAACTGGTTGCGATTGTGTGCGAGGGGCGGGAGCGGGGCTAGACGGTGTCGCGGAGTTGCGTACGGGCGCAGCTTTTGTGGAATCCCACTTATCACAGAGTGCGCGAGGATGACTGGGCTTCCGGCTCAAGAGTCGCCACGAGCATATAATGATCGCCACAATAGGCGCACGATGCCGAACAAACTGCAAGAAGAGACCTATGAATTTATCTGCGCAGAGATCAAGCGGCTGCGTGGGCCGGACTCGTACGTACAGCCCGCCCCGCAAGTAACGGCACTTGAGAGCGCCGGTGATCGTGCCACGTTCCGCATAAATGACGCGCACGTCTCCATAGACAAATCTGGCAAGCTAGTCGACTCTATAGACAAATTGGGCAAGAAAGTCTATGCCCTGCCGGACTGTCCCCGTTATGCTGATGGTCTGCTCAAGAATTTCTTGCCCGCGATTGCGGCGGATTTACTTATGGAGGGCAATCCGCATAAGCCCTTTCTGCACATTAACTCACACACCCCTGAGTCGTTTGAAGCATACTTGCAGACTGGTATTCCCTTCGAAAAGAAGCTCCCGTCTCCAATCGCAATCGTGTCGCGAAAGCTCGGCAATGAGGAAAATCGGATCGAGGGCTTTAATCTGCTCCTGGATCTCTTTGACGTCGTGATTCGGTTTATCGTCCTTGTACAGATTGCGGACCATTTTAGACGCTCTCCGCAAACCGCAGAGCTTGACAAGTATCCAGCATTATCCGAGCTTTCCAAACCCCCAACATTGGGTACTTGGGTCGAACTTTTTCTTCAATTTCGGCGATGTTGGACTCAGGATTGTTTTCTCAAGGAGAAGGAGAATGACGCACTGAAGGCAGTTAGCGAAAAATGGCTTCGGGACTTTGTCAAGTTAAGAAATCGATCCCCCAAAGGCCACGGACCCGCCTGGCCCGAGGCCCTCTACCGACTGGAATTTCAAAAACAGATCGGACCGGTTGAGGAGCTGTTGCACACGGTGAGCTTCCTCAAGAGCTATTGGCTTGTGAAGCCTCTCCCGACTGAACATGATGGAACTCATCACCGAATCCCGGTGCGAAACCTGATGGGCGACAACCCTATCTTCGACACACGGCACATTCGTTCCGCTAGGCCGCTCCCGCTCCCGACATACAAGGTGATCTATCTGAGCCCGGACCTCGAACCGCTGATGCTTGAGCCGTACGTGATTCTTGATCTGTGCTCAAAGTGTGACCGCGAAGAATTGCTTTTGTTCAATAGCCTCTTTTGGAAGAACATTTCGTATGTGGGATACGAAAGCTGTCCACGTGATCATTTCCCTTCCTTCGCAAATGCCCACGAGTTGCCCCAAGCGCTACGAGAAGCAACACTCCGCACCCGGTAAGAAGTGATTCAATTGTAGTGCACCCCGCAAAACTAGACAGCTGGGGCCATGTTTGAAGTGATGGTTTGGGCAAGGAACTGGGCACGGTATTCGTGCGGGGTTCTGCCCCGAAGTCCGCGGTGCGGACGGTCGTGATTGTACTCCTCGATCCAGCGGGCGATGCTCCGCTTGGCCTGCTCGAGGTTTTGATATTCGTTGAGCCATACCTCCTCTTCTTTTAAGCTGCGATGAAACCGTTCGATATAGCTGTTGCCCTCGGGATGGTTGTAGGCCGTGCGCCGATGGGTAATGCCCAGCCGGTTCAGAGTTTCGACGTAACGGGCCGACGTAAACTGCGTGCCGTTGTCGGTCGTCAAAGTCAAACCCATTCCACGAGGACCGAAAGGCAAAACCTCCAGGACAGCACGGTTCAGCGCCGCCAGAGCTTCTTCGGTGCGGCAACGCAGACTCAAGTCCCAGCCCACGATGTCGCGCGTGCAGCAATCGATGACCGACACCAGATACGACCATCCCACACTCGGGCCCGCCCAGACCTTGGTCATGTCTGACTGCCAGACGTGATTCGGAAGCGGCGCTTCCACCTTGCCCCAGTCCTTGCGGCGCGAGATCTGAAAACGGCGCTGCCGCACCAGCAGCCCGCGCTCCCGCATCACGCGTAGTGCCCGTTTGCCATTGACCACCAGCCCGTGATGCCGCCCCAACCACCAGGCCACACGACGATAACCGTACGCCGGTTTCTCGCCGCAAGCCGTGATGATCTCCTGATCGTGCGAGCGATCCGCACGGCTGGCGTGTGGTTGCCGCCGATAGTAGAGGCTCGACCGGCTGATCTCCAGTGTCTCGGCCACCAACTTCGCTTCGTTACCCTGGGCTACTAACTCCCGTGCCGACGAATGCGCTTGCCCGCAGCTCACTCGCCCAGCACGTTTTTTAGTATTTCGATCTGCAAGTGCGACCGGCCCAGCGCCCGCTCCAGTTGCTTAATCCGTTTTTCCTGCTCCACATCGGGCCGCGCGGCTGCGCCTTTCCCCCCAAGCGCAGCCTTGGCTCCTTCTTCCACTTCATCTTTCCAGCGATAGTAAAGAGTGGGAGCGATCTCGTACTTGCGGCAGGTCTCGGCCACATTGCCGCTCTTCAGTCCTTCCAGCACAATCTGCCACTTCTCTTCCGGGGTTCTCTGCACTTTCGGCTTTCGCATTCTCGCCTCCTGGCGGAGGCCCCAAGCCTAACTAACTTTCGTGTCCAGTTCTAGCAGGGTGCACTACACAAGATGACACAACAGTACTCGCTTGGAGTCCTCACCGCGACCAACGCGACGACCTCTGCCTTGTAGAAAGTACCGATGACTCGATTAAACATCGGCTGCTTATTGTCGATGATTTCTTGATTGCAGTATCCGTATCCAACCCACCAATCTTCCCATCGGCTTGACATCTTTTGGGAGGCACCTTTCACCTGTACCTGCAAAAGTCGTCCGTCGAGCGCCGCGAGCAGGTCTACGTTCGGGGATAAGCCGTCCTTGTTCAGGTCGGTTACCTTGAATCCGCGAAACTCAAGTTCGTTCGCGACAATACGTTCGGCTATTCTTCCAATATTGCTAATAGCGCCGCTCTTCAATGACGTGTCCTTTCAGCCGCCGGATCTGCTGACAGCAAGCACAGCGCTCGAAAGTCAAAAAGTCGGGCTTCGCCCTACTCCCACTCAATCGTCCCCGGAGGCTTCGAGGTCACGTCATACACAACCCGGTTAACCCCCCGTACTTCGTTGACGATACGGGTGGAAATTGTTTTCAGGACTTCGTGGGGGAGGGGGACCCAGTCAGCGGTCATGCCGTCTTCGGAGTGAACCGCGCGGATGGCGCAGGTGTAGGCGTAAGTGCGCTGGTCGCCCATAACTCCGACGGACATGACTGGGAGTAGGACGGCGAAGGACTGCCAGATCTTGGTGTAGAGGCCGGCGCGCTTGATTTCTGTGACTACAATATCGTCACACTCTTGAAGTATTGACACGCGGGTGGGCGTGACCTCGCCTAAAATGCGGACGGCCAGGCCGGGGCCGGGGAACGGCTGCCGCTGGAGCAGGTCGTCGGGCAGACCAAGATCGCGTCCAATGCGCCTAACCTCATCTTTAAAAAGGTCCTTAAGCGGCTCGATCAGCTTGAGCTTCATTTTGGCGGGCAGGCCTCCGACATTGTGGTGCGACTTGATGATGTCGGAGGGGCCGCGAACTGACCGGGATTCAATAACATCCGGGTAAAGCGTGCCCTGCACAAGCCACTTGACGTGGCCTTCTTCTTTCTCGATTCTGCGCGCTTCTTTTTCGAAGACCTTGATGAATTCGTTGCCGATGATCTTGCGCTTTTTCTCGGGATCGGTGACGCCGGCCAGCTTTTTCATGAAGCGGTCGGTGGCATCGACGGCAATAAGGTGCAGGCCGAGCTTATCTCGCAGATTCTGTTGGACTTTTTCGAATTCGTTTTTGCGCAGGACTCCGTTGTTAACGAAAACGCACGTTAGGCGGGATTGCGGAGTACCAGCCGCCTCCTTCGCTGCATGCTTTGGGGAATCCCACCCTTGCCGCAAAGTGCGCGGCAAGGATGGGGCACCCTCACTTTTCTTTGCTGCATGCTTTCGCGAAACATTCTCTTCCGTGGGTTCATCGCGTAAGGCGCGATCGACCAGGACGGCGGCTACGGAGGAATCGACTCCGCCGGAAAGGGCGCAGATGGCGCGGCCTTTGCCGACCTGAGCTTTGACGGCGGCGATGGTGGCGTCGATGAAATGCTGTCCGGTCCAGGTGGGCGTGGCTCCGCAGATGTTGAGAGCAAAATTGCGCAGGATGTCGTTGCCGAGCGGCGTGTGATGCACCTCGGGATGGAACTGCACGGCGAACATTCTGCGCTCGGCATTCTCGATCGCGGCGACTGCATGAGGAGTCTTTGCCGTCAGCCGGAACCCGGCGGGAAGTTCGTCGGCGGAATCGCCGTGGGACATCCAGACGGCGAGCAGCTTGGGCAGTCCGTGGAAAAGCGGCGAGTCGTTGACCTGAAGCTCGACCTTGGCATGTCCATACTCGCGGTTCTCCGCCGGACGCACTTTGCCGCCAAGAGCGTAGACCATGAATTGCAGCCCGTAGCAGATGCCGAGCACGGGCACGCCGAGCTCGAAAACTTGCTTGTCGGCGTGCGGCGCGCCTTTGTCGTAGGCGGACGACGGGCCTCCGGAGAGGACGATGCCGACAGGCGAGTAGCTGCGGATCTCGTCGAGCGTGGCGTTGAACGGGAGCACGACCGAGAAAACTTTTTGTTCGCGGATGCGACGCGCGATGAGTTGCGAATACTGCGCGCCAAAGTCGAGGACAACGATGGATTGAGTTTCCACGGATGAGTGTCTCAGAATTGTGCTGACAGTGTAAAGCCAGAAGGTGCGCCAGTGGAAACGAGAACCGCCCTCTTCTCTACTCAACCGTAAAATTCCGGTCGTCCACGGAAACGTTGTTAAGCACGCGCGTCGTGGTAACCTCCCACACAGTGCGGCTAGGAGCGCGGCTTGGCAACTGGCGCTCAAAGCGAAGTTCATAATGCGTGGGAAGCGTGAGGCCGTCCCGTGTTTTGAAATCGTCGAAGCTCTCTTCGATGGACCAGACAGTGGGCGCGCTTTGAGCAGTCTTGACATCGGGGCCATTCAGCTGAGGGAGACGCGTCTTTCCTGATGGAGAGAGTGGTCCCATTCGTGGCGGCGAAGTGACCAGGCTCGGGGCCTTACTCTGGGTGTAAACCGTGTGGAGATGATGAAACGTGCCCTGTTCAAAGTAAAGCTTGATTTGCAATTCACTCTTCCCGCCTGGGTGATAGCTGACGACATAGAGATCCTTGCCACTCACGTTTTTCAGCCCTTCATACTTGAGTTTTTCCTTGTGCGCTTCCGGGTCGAGAAGGGCCCAGTCAGTGGTCAGTACTCCACCGATCAAACCGTCTCGCAAAGGTATGTCGTCGGCGTCAAGCAGGGTGCCCAATGGGGAGCGGGTCTTGTTGGCATGAGTAGCCTCAATACGGGTTTTGTCGCTGTTACGGATGAATCGCTCGCCGGAATATCCCTCGAAGTTGATTTTCAGCATCATGTGGAGCTTTTGCCCGTCGGAGACCAGTGCCGCTCGTCCATCGATAGGACTGACGCCACTTTCAAGAACCTGATACCTGGCATCCCCTTCGACAACGCGGGTCTTCGCCGCAGATCGAGTTTCAGCCGAACCGATCGACTCCAGGTGGTGTTTAAGGAGATCGTCAAGGCCGATCTTGTCCTCCGCACTTGCTGAGGCCACGGCAAAGCAAAACGACAGAACGGCGTACAGAACAAGATTCCAGTAAAAACGCATAACAATCGTCTCGCTTAGTTATTTGAGCTGAAAACTACGTGGGTCGATGGGAACATTATTCGCGATGTCGAGAGCCGTTACTTCCCATTCGACGGTCTTGGTAAATCCGCTTTCCATTTCAAGCGTATAGCGCACATCGTAATGATACGGAAGTGTAAATCCATCGGCTGTCTTGAAATCCGAAAAGCGCTCTTCAAGCCGAGATCTAGTTTTCGACTTTCCAGCCTGTGCAAGCTCGCCCCCAACGACACTAATTTGCATCTCGCGACTGTACACAGTCATGAGGTGCCGGTAAGTTTGCGGGTCAAAGTACAACATAATTTCGATATCGTAACTCTTCTTGGGCTGATAGCGGACTGCGAGAAGCTCCTTCCCGTCCACCTTCTTCATTCCTTCGACGTGAATCTTGGCCCTGTGACCTTCAATATCTAACAAGGGCCAGTTCGTAGACCATACTCCGCCGAAGACATTTTCGCGGATGATCTCATCCTCGTTGTACATAAAATAACCAAATTCAGAACGAGTCTTGTCAGAGTAAGTCCGGACAACACTCGTCTTGTCGCCATCGCAGATAAATTGTTCGCCGGTATACGAGCCGGCGTTGATCTTGAATAAGAAGTTGGCCTTCGCTCCTTCGGAAGCAAACGCAAACTTGCCGTCAATGGCTCCAGTACCACCGACCAAGACCCGATAAGTTGAAGCGCCCTGCACCACACGTGACTTAAGCTGGTTGCGGGCTTCTGGGGAACCAATGGCATCAAGATGTTTGGCGATGAGTTCTTGGGGCTTGATGTCGCCAGCCCTAAGGGAAGATGACACAGTACCGGCAAAAAGGACTATTGCGAGGAATCCAAGAACTGATTGTGACAAGCGCACGGGTGTCTCCTTCTGAACAACGAAGAAGTGTACTCCAACACTTAGTGCGCGTAAATGACTTGCCACACAGAAGAAGGGCCTGTTACTGTGGACTACTTCACAACGATATTCACCAGCTTCTTCGGCACTACAATAACTTTTACGACCTGCTTGCCTGTAATCGCCGCCTGCACCTTTTCGTCGGCGAGCGCCGCTTCCTTCACCTGATCATCCGTGGCCACCGCCGAAACGATAACCTTGCCGCGCAGCTTGCCGTTGACCTGAACGGGAATTTCGATCTCGTCTTCGGCGGCGAGCGCGGGATCGTATTTCGGCCATGGCGCTTTGAGAAGATTGCTTTTCTCGCCGGTCATCTCCCACAGTTCATGCGCTAGATATGGCGCCATGGGCGCCAGGAGCAAGGCTATGGAACGTTGGACCTCGGCAAGAAGGGTTAGCGGGATCTCATCCCCTTTGACAAGCGCTCCCGTCACAGGATTTTTGGTATCTTCGCTTGCTAACGTCCTGCGATTGGCATCGTTCAATAGCTCCATGATGGCCGCGATGCAGGTGTTGAAGTGCCATCGTCCCTGGAAATCGTGGCTGACACGTTTAATGGTCTGGTGAAGTTTGCGCTGAAGTCGCCGCGCCGAGTCGCTGAGAGAACTGGACAAAGGAGCGCGCCAGTTGGGGTCCTGCGGCCTCGCGTAACTTTCAAAGAACCTGTACACACGCCCGAGAAACCGCTGAATGCCCTCGATGCCCGTGTCTTGCCAATCGAGGTCGCGGTCAGGCGGAGCGGCGAACAGGCTATATAGGCGCGCCGCGTCTGCCCCGTAGCGCGCTACCATTTCGTCGGGCGAGACTACGTTGCCCAGATTCTTCGACATCTTAGCGCCATCCTTAATCACCATGCCCTGCGTGAAGAGGCGTTTCACCGGCTCATCGTTCTTTATCAGGCCCATGTCGCGCATGAACTTAGTCCAGAAGCGCGAATAAATAAGGTGGAGGATGGCGTGCTCCACGCCTCCGATGTATTGATCGATGCCATCCTGGCCAAACCAATAGCCGATCACTTCGCTGTCGAAGGGTGCTTTGTCGTTGTGCGCATCGGCATAGCGGTAGAAGTACCAGGACGAATCGACAAATGTATCCATCGTGTCGGTTTCGCGGCGAGCTGGGCCTCCGCACTTTGGGCAAGTCGTGTTCAGAAATTCCGGAACACTCGCCAACGGCGATCCGCCCGCAAGCGTCACGGTCACTTTGTCGGGCAAAATCACGGGCAGGTCCTTTTCCGCGACTGGGACTATGCCGTCTTTCTCGCAATAGACCATCGGAATCGGCGTGCCCCAGTAACGCTGGCGCGAGATGCCCCAATCTTTCAGCCGGAAGGTGACGGTCGCTTTGCCGAATCCTTTTTCTTCGGCGAGCGCGGACATTTTCCGCATGGCCTCTTCACAGCTAAGGCCGCTGTATCCGCCGGAATTCACCAGGACGCCGTCCTCGCTCGTGAAAGGCAACTGCGGCTCCGCCATGGTTTCTTCCGGGTTGGTGCTTTCCGGCAAAATCACCAACCGGATATCGAGCTTGTATTTCTTGGCAAACTCATAGTCGCGTTCGTCGTGCGCGGGTACACTCATAATTGCGCCCGTCCCGTAATCCATCAGAATGTAGTTCGCCACCCAGACGGGCACAGCTTCCCCGTTATAAGGATTCTTGGCGTATCGCCCTGTGAACACGCCGTGCTTTTCAATCGCGCCTATATCGCCCTCTTCTTTCGCGCGCCGCTGCTCCGCGACCAACTGCTCGACCTGCGCGCGCAGCTCAGCGTTGCGCGCGATCAGATCCGTCACAATCGGATGCTGCGGCGCAAGCTGCACCGACGTGGCGCCAAAGATCGTATCCACGCGCGTAGTGAATACCGTAATCGTCGAGCCCGCAGGGCCAACCGTGCCGCCGAGATCGAAATCCACCAGCGTGCCTTCGCTGCGGCCGATCCAGTTCTGCTGCATGATGCGGACTTTCTCCGGCCAGCCTTCCAGCTTTTCCAGATCGCGCAGCAATTCGTCGGCGTACTTGGTGATGCGCAGGAACCACTGCTCCAGTTCACGCTGCTCCACCGGAGTATCTTCGTGCCGCCAGCAATTTCCACCGACAACCTGCTCATTCGCCAGCACTGTCGCGCACTTCGGGCACCAGTTCACTTTGCTCTTCTTGCGGTACGCCATTCCCTGTTCGTAGAGCTTGAGAAAGAACCACTGGTTCCAGCGGTAGTACTCAGGCAGGCAAGTGGTGACTTCGCGCGACCAATCGTAGGCGAAGCCCAGACGCTTCATCTGCGTCTTCATGGCCGCAATGTTGGAGAGCGTCCACTGGCGCGGCGGCGTGTTGTTCTTGATCGCCGCATTTTCCGCGGGCAAGCCGAACGAATCCCATCCCATGGGATGGAGGACGTTGTAGCCGTTCATCCACATGTAACGCGCGAGCGCGTCGCCGATGGAATAATTGCGCACGTGGCCCATGTGCAGAGCGCCTGAAGGATAAGGCAGCATCTCCAGCACGTAATACTTGGGCTTGGTTGAGTTGGGCTCGGCGGCATAGAGCGAGGGGTCGCTCAGCCAACGGTCCATCCATTTTTGTTCGATGGACTGGGCGTTGTAGCGCTCGTCGCGGGGTGGCGCGGATTTTTCTTCAAGTGACATAGAAAGATGTAAGAGAGCAAACCGTAAACGGCTATTTTACATTGCGGCACCCTTTTGCAATCTTGTGATGCAGCGCACCGATGTGCAGATGACCGACATGTACAATTCACCGCGACAGGAACAGGGCCCGGCAAAATGACCTGTCGCGGAGGAGCATATCAATGCGGCGAGCGATCATTTCGTTCTTGTCGTTGGCAAGTCTCGGTTTGGTGTGTGCGGTTGCGACGAACTGCGGAGGTTCTTCGGGTTCGGCTGGCGGAGGAGGATGCACGGGTGGTCCTTACAACGTTGTGGGCGATTGGGCGATTACGACCAGCGGCAACGGCATGTCGACTTCGGGGCCCGGAGTGATCAATGGTTCGGGGCTCGCGGTATTTTTCCAGACCAGCACCACCCCGCCTGCGCCTGGGGATACTGTTGTGCTGCCCACCCTTACGGGAACGTGTTCCTTTTCAGGGACAGCTACTGCCTATGGCACGCCTGCCAGTGGAGGCGGAAGTGCGGTTGACACGGTGCAGGGCAAAGTGAATTCGACGACTTCCATCACCGGCAAAATAAGCAACGGAAACACGTTCTCGATAGTATCGAGTTCCCCGTTGACCGGCTCGGTTACAGCTTTTTCAGGAACCAGGTACATTGGGGAGATCGAAGGGTGGACGGGTACGGACAATATATGGCGACTGGATTTGGAACCAACCGGAAGCGGCGCCAGTATGACCATTGGTGGTTCAAATAACCAGTGCGACATCAACGGGACATTCACGCAAGAGGGGAGCGTCGCGTCAAATCTCAACGTTTTCGATGTGTCGATAACCTATACCCAAGAGGCCGGATGTCCGAAGAGTGGGAGTGGCGTTGGGTTCGAAAGCAGCGTGGATTACTTCAACGTCAGCGAAGGCCAACCGGGCCCCTATTTTTATGCAGTGTTATCGAATGGCGCATCCGTCCTCGAGATAATCAACTCTACGCCATAGAATCGCATGCAACGTTCCACGGCCGCTTGTAGCTCCGGGCCCGTTCTGATCTGCCGCCGCATGCCGATACGTGGAGTTCGCTTTTGGATTCGCGCGTTCGCACCCGCTTGGCTGAACGGTTCAGAATTGCCCTTCCCGCGCGGCAACGCTACACTTCTAACTCGAGGGGTCGCATGCTCATTGTCATGAAGGCGCAGGCCACGGAGGCCGATGTCCGCGGCGTTTGCCAGAAGATCGAGTCGCTGGGATTCCGCGCGCATTCCATTCCCGGCGCGCAGCGCACCGCGATTGGCATCACAGGCAACCAGGGCGCGGTTGAGACCGGCACATTTGACGATATGCCGGGCGTGCAGGAAGTCATCCGCGTCTCCAAGCCCTACAAACTTGTCAGCCGCGACGTGAAGCCCGACAACACCGTCATCAAGTTTCCCGGCCATTCCGCGACCATCGGCGGGCGCGACCTCGTCATCATGGCTGGTCCCTGCGGCATTGAAAGCCGCGAGCAAGCCTTTGCCATTGCCGAGCGCGTGGCGCGCGCGGGAGGCCAGTTCTTCCGCGGCGGCGCTTACAAGCCGCGCACTTCTCCATATTCGTTTCAGGGAATGGGCGAAGCGGGGCTGAAGATCATGGCCGAAGTCCGCGACCGTTTCGGCCTGCTCATCGTCACCGAAGCTGTGGACTACGAGTCGCTCGACCTAGTCGAGAAGTACGCCGACATGATCCAGATCGGCGCGCGCAACATGCAGAACTTCTCGCTGCTCAAACGCGCAGGACGTGCCAGCAAACCTGTGCTGCTGAAGCGCGGAATCTCGGCCACGCTCGAAGAGTTCCTCATGGCCGCCGAATACATCATGAGCGAGGGTAACTACAACGTCGTCCTGTGTGAGCGCGGCGTGCGCACATTTATAGATCACACGCGCAACACGCTCGACCTCAGCATCGTTCCCGCTGTTCAGCGGCTGAGTCATTTGCCGATCATTGCCGATCCGAGTCACGGTACGGGTAAGCGCGATAAAGTCACTCCGCTCGCTCGCGCCGCGGTTGCGGTCGGTGCCGATGGCCTAATCGTCGAAGTGCATCACGATCCCGACCGCGCGCTTTCGGATGGCATGCAGTCGCTGTTCCCCGACCAGTTCGATGTGCTGATGGGGCAGGTGCGGCAGATTGCGGCGGTGCTGGACCGGACGATTGCATTTGGCCCTGCGCAAACAGAAACTACAACGGCTGCGGACTAGTCCGACAGATATGCCACATCTGATAATCTTCTGCATTCAGCAGAATCGCGTCACCTTTGCGTAAACTTCTCCTCATCGCCGTCTCCGTTCCTCTTCTCCTTGCGGGAGGATGGTATTACTTTCACGAGCGCACTCTGCCTGCTTATGGGCCGCTTTATCGCGAGTACGCTTACATCACCAATGGCAAGAGCAACAATGTGACGGTCATTGACCTCCGCACGTATTCGGCCGTGCGGACGCTGACCGTCGGCTCGGAACCTACGGGCGTGGCGGCGAATCCCAAGCGCAATGAGATATATGTCGTTAATACGGGATCGTCGAACATCAGCGTGATCGATGCCGAGCAGAACAAGGTTGTGGCCACAATCGGCGTTGGCGATCATCCTTACTTCATAGACGTTTCACCCGATGGACATCGCGCGTGGGTTGCGAACTCCGGCTCGGCCAGCGTTTCGGTGATCGACCTTGATCGACGTGCCGTTGTCGCCACACTGCATGTCGGCAATGGACCGGGACTGGCGCGAGTTTCGCCCGACGGCAAAACCGTCGTGGTCAGCAATCGCGCCGATAATACAGTTTCCATCATTGACGCGGCGCGCATGACGGTGAGATCGGCGATCACTATTTGCATTCAGCCCGAAGACATCGCCATTTTGCCGGATTCGAGCAAGGCGTTCGTCTCGTGCTCGGGATCGGGGCAAGTTGCGAGCATTGAGCTTGGTAGTTCGAACGCGAGTGCAAATCCGAGCGACAAATCCGGCGCAAACCAGAATCGGGTTCATGCGAGCACAAACGAACCGCTGACTGAAGCTCCGAACGACAAACTGCTGGCGCTGCTCGATGTGGGGAAATCGCCGGTTAGCCTGGCGCTCAAGCCCGATGGTGGAGAACTCGCGGCGTTCAACTTCGATGCGGGCAGCATCTCGATCATTGAGACGACTCCCAACGAAGTTTCGGGGAGTTATCTGGTTGGTAGCCAGCCGACGCGAGGCGTGATTGCGCTCGATAACTCGCGTTTGTATATCTCTAACTTTGGATCTAACAATGTTGCAGTCTACGATATCGATCTGGGTAAGATCGTGGCGTATTTAGCGGTCGGATCGCATCCCGATGGATTGGCGCTCTCGCAAAATCAAAGTTACTTGCTGGTGCTCGATACGGGCTCATCGGATGTGGCTGTGATTCAGAAACGCGTGCCGAAGAAAAAGTTTGAACCCTCGGAATATTCTCTGGTGACGATCATTCCAGTTGGCATGCAGCCGAATCAGATTGTGGTGAAATCGCTCCTGCTGACCAAGCCTGATGGGCGCTGATCGCCGGCTTCAGCGGCTAAAGCCGCCCGACTGATATAGCCACTTATCGCAGCGCTGAAGCGCTGCGCCACCCAAATGCACATTCTTTCGCACTCGCTGGCCGCGCGGGCGGAACGCCCTCGGGACAGCCAGCAAGATGCCAGCGCAATGCAGCCACTTTCAATCAGCGGGTTACTTCCCTGCCAGTGCGCCGATTAGCGATTCGAAAATCTTGCAGCCGTCGGTGCCGCCTAATTCGGGTTCGGCGGCGCGTTCCGGATGCGGCATCATGCCGAGCACGTTGCGTCCGGCGCTGCAAATTCCGGCGATGTTTTCGAGCGATCCGTTGGGATTCGCTTCCGCAGCGATCTCGCCTTGCTTGGTCGAATAGCGGAAAACGATGCGGTCGTCGCGCTTGAGTTCGGCGAGGGTTGCGTCATCGCAAAAATAATTCCCTTCCATGTGGCCGATGGGAATGGTCAGCACCTCGCCTTTTTTGCACGCGCTGGTGAAGGGCGTCTGATCGTTTTCCACTCGGATGTCGACCGGCTTGCAGACATATTTCAGTCCGACGTTGCGCATGAGTGCGCCGGGCAGGAGTCCAGCTTCGCACAAGATTTGGAAGCCGTTGCAGATGCCGAGCACCAAGCCGCCCCCGTCAGCAAACTTGCGCACGGATTGCATGACGGGCGAGAACTTGGCGATGGCGCCGGTGCGGAGATAGTCGCCGTAGGCGAAGCCTCCAGGGACGATGATGGCGTCGCAGTTCTGGAGGTCGTGCGAATCATGCCAGAGGAAGGTCACGGGCTGGTGAGCGACTTGCTCGATGGTCCAGAAGGCATCGTGATCGCAATTGGAACCGGGAAAAATGATGACGCCGAATTTCATGTGAGCCTCGAGCTTCAGCCGCGAGCAATCGATCATTGCAGCTGCCTCTTCCGCTGAATCGCTGTTGATCGCTCGCATTCCAAATTGGGACTCCGCTTCGGAGTTCAGGTCCCCCCCCCCCCGGTCTATTGGAATCAAGACTTTAGCGAACGAACTTCCCCAAAGTATTGAGCCGTAAGCGGTTAGAGGCAAAGTCTTGAGCGCCTGAGAGTTAAAGGCGAAAGCCTCAAGTTTGGCCCCCGGCTTTACTTTATCAAAGAGCCGCTGCCACTGGGATTCTCTCCCGCGAAGCCTACTCGCCAGAAATCTGGAGTGGATGAATTCATAGTGACAAGGGCAGGTGGTTGGGGTCAAGAAGAAAGTGGAGAAATAAATAGAGGTGGGACTGCGAGCGCGTTTAGCTGCACTTCGCGGTCCCGTTCTCCCGTGGTTCCTGGTGCAGTGCTAGTTGACCGTTTGCGTCGTTGTTCCCGAGCTCTTGGCCGACTGGGTGTCTCCGTTATAGTACGCCGTAAGCGTGAGTGTTCCGACGGGTAACTTGGTCGTGGTTAAGGTAGCGGTGCCACCGCTTAAGGTCGCGGTGCCCAGCATCTTGGTTCCATTCTTGAATGTCACGGTCCCGGTTGGTCCGCCGACAGCGCCGGAGCTGACAGTTGCGGTCAGCATTACAGCTTGCCCGGAGTTTGACGGATTAGGACTCGACGAAAGCATGGTGGTGGAGGAATACGGGGTGACCGTCTGCTTCACGGTTCCCGAGCTAGCTTTGTGAAAAGCATCGCCGGCATAACTAGCCTTGATTGTGAACTTGCCAGCCGCCGAGAAAGACGTGGTCAGAGTCGCAACGCCATTCGTGGTTGTTCCTGTCCCGATCTCGGTCGTTCCGTTATAGAACGTAACCGTGGAACCATTGGGAACGGAGCTGGCAGGCGAAGAAATCGTAG
>CAWDPB010000012.1:0-59444 GCA_963804075.1 uncultured Acidobacteriaceae bacterium
CCCGAATCCATCAAATATCTTTGTGGCTAATGCGCCGGGGACGATCAAACAAGTCACCGTCACGCTGAACGGGGTAGAACTCTCAACCCCGTATTACTTGACGTCACTGCTTGTAGGCCCGCTCAACACCACCGCCGACAGCCTGGACTTCTTCTCCGATGTGGGCGGCTCGACTCCCATGACTTCGCCGGTGAATGTGACGCTCGACGATAGCGCGAGTTCTCTGTTGTCGACCGGAGCAGGAGGGTCTGCTCTGGAGTCGGGCACATACAAGCCCACCAGCGCGAAGGGCAACGACACGTTCTTCACCAGCTCAGACGGCGACTACACGCCGCCCGCCTCGCCGTATCCGTATGCTCCGCCCATCGGCAGCTCCACGCTGACTAGCGCCTTCGAGAGTCAGAATCCGAATGGAACCTGGAGTTTGTATCTCAACCAGGACAACCAGTCGACAAACAGCAGCATGCGTTCGTGGTGCGTGAACCTGACGGAGAATCCTCCGGTGCTCGCGATCGAGAAATCCCACACCGGCAATTTCACGCAAGGCGATACCGGCGACACTTACACGATCCAGGTCACGAACAACGGCCCCGGAGCTACGGGCGGAACTGTGACCGTCGTCGAGGTTCCGCCCAGCGCCCTCACAGTTACCGGAATGTCGGGGAACAACTGGTCTTGCTCCGGCGACACTTGCACGCGCAGCGATGCCCTCAATGCGGAAAATCCGTACGATCCCATTACTGTCACCGTGAACGTGGCTATTAACGCGCCCTCCAGCGTAACGAATGACGCGACCGTTTCCGGTGGAGGCTCGGCGGGTACACAGACCGCCACCGATCTACGACCGTTTTGCCGGCAGTTGCCTCCATCTCGGCGGTGAAGAGCGTGACCTCAACTGGGCCTTACAGCGCGGTCGGCCAGGTTATCTCCTATCAATTTATCGCCACAAACACAGGCAATTTAACGCTAACGTCTGTCGGGATCACCGATACGCAGACGGCGCCCGCAGGTGCACTAACCTCCGGCCCGACTTGCGTGTCTTTGAGCAGCCCAACTGGGGCATGCTCGGGCTCCACGACAACTCTCGCACCGGGGCAGAGCGCGACCTTTACTGCCACTTACACCATCACGCAGGCCGACCTGAACAACGGATCTGTCAGTGACTCGGCAGTGGCAATCGGGACATCTCCGAGTAACTCTGCCGTCACTTCGCAATCATCCAGCCTAACGGTAGATACGCTCCAGTCCCCTGGACTCAGTCTGGTGAAGAGTGCGAACCCGCCGACGTACAGCACTGTCGGGACACAGATCCACTACACCTACCAAGTCAGCAACACGGGCAACACGACGCTGAATGGGCCGTTTACGGTCGCGGACAACAAAACGACGGTCACTTGCCCCGCGCTGTCGACGTTGGCACCCGGAGCGTCCCTGACGTGCACCGCCACGTACACCATCACGCAGGCCGACATAGATGCAGGTTCCGTCACGAACCTGGCAACGGCGAAGAACGGTGCTGTTAGCTCGCCTCAGTCCTCAGCAACGGTGACTGCGATCCAGTCGCCTGGAATCAGTCTGGCGAAGAGTGCGAACCCAACCACCTACAGCAATGTCGGGACAACGATCAACTACAGCTACCAAATCACGAACACGGGCAACACGACGCTAAGTGGGCCGTTTACGGTCACGGACAACAAAACGACGGTTACTTGCCCCCCACTGTCGGTATTGGCGCCGGGAGCGTCCCTGACGTGCACCGCCGCGTACACCATCACGCAGGCCGACATAAACGCAGGCTCTGTCACGAACCTGGCAGCGGCTAGAAACGCTACTGTTAATTCGCCTCAGGCATCGGCAACGGTAACCGCGGTCCAGACGACCTACCTCCTCACCACGGCGGCGAATCCCCCGAACGGCGGCACCGTCACGCCTACGTCCGGCGGAAGCTATAACTCAGGCACCGTGGTGCCGCTCACAGCGACCCCGGCTGCGGGCTACGCCTTTGTGAACTGGACATCGAGTCCAGGCTCGGTAGCCAACTCGACTTCGGCGTCCACCACCATCACGATGAATGCGGCTGAGAGCGTGACGGCGAACTTTGTTGCGTCGCAGCTGCGCATTTCCAAATCCACGCTCGACTTCGGCACGGTGTATCTGAATAACACTTACCACGAGCTGGCAGTCACGATTACCAATGTGAGTACATCCACGATCACGGTGAGTGGAGTCACGATTGTGCCCGGCACGGCGGATGCATCGGCCTATCGGCTGGTCGAATACTGCAAGGGACAAATCAAGCCGAAACAGGTCTGCGTGGTAGCGGTGGATTTCCTGGCAGACGCAGTGGGCACTCTGACGGCGACGCTCAACATCGCGGACAACGCCGCCGGCAGTCCGCAGCAAGTCAACCTGACGGCAAACGTGATCGATCCGGTGGCCGATTTAAGTCCGAAGCCGTTGATGTTTGGACAGCACCCAGTGAGCAGCCAGACGACGTTGCCGGTGCAGCTTACTAACGGCGGACAAACGGATCTTACAATCAGTAACATTGCAATTGCCGGGGCGAATGCGGGCGACTTTTCGCAAAGCAATAGTTGTCCGAGCACGCTGGCGCCAACGGCGAGTTGCACGATTGAGGTGACGTTCACGCCGTCGGCGAAGGGTGGCCGCGGAGCCACCTTGACAGTCAGCGGCAACATGGCGACCGGCAAAGCCACGATGGAACTCTACGGGATCGGTCACTGAGAGCTAGATTGAGGCTGCACCCTATCCTCGCTGAATCCGTCTCAAGCGGCCCAGAGCAGGGCAACGGAAGCTGATTAAGGGGCCTTGGAGCAGCTCTTGATCAATTTTGGTTATCTAAAACGTGTACCGCAATCCGAACTGAATCTCGCGTTTCGGGAAGTCGGAGGTGAAGGCCAGCGGCGTGCTGGAACTCACCGTGCCTCCATTCACTTTTGTTCCGGGC
This sequence comes from uncultured Acidobacteriaceae bacterium, assembly GCA_963804075.1. Classification (GTDB taxonomy): domain Bacteria; phylum Acidobacteriota; class Terriglobia; order Terriglobales; family Acidobacteriaceae; genus Acidiflorens. The sequence continues at coordinate 2,969 of CAWDPB010000012.1, forward strand.
GCGATCCCATGCACGTTGAACGTGGTATAACCAGATCCGCATGGGCCGCCGGAAGGACAAGGGTTTTCCCCCACTGTTGGCGCGGCGATCGCGAACAGCGGGCCCACCTGGTTGTTTACGCTGCCATAATTTGTCCGGTTAGCGATATTGAACCCCTCCGCCGTGAGTAACAGAGTCTTCCCTTCGCCCATCTTGTGATGCCAGCTTATGCGCGCGTCGAAGTTGGCGTAATTCGGACCAAGGCCCGAATTGCGAGGGGCTCCGATGGGGCGGCCGTCGGTGGGGTGATTGTCGCCATTGGTGGGCTCTCCACTGAGCAAATTGAAAGGATGCCCGCTGTTGTAATTGAAAATTGGCGCCACTTGGAAGCCTGACAGGAAGCCTCTCCATGGACTGTCGAGGATGCCCGCAATCACCACTTTGTGCCGCTCATCGAAGTTGGAAAGAGCGCGGTCCCCATTTAGATTCAGGTTATCTTGCGGTCCATAATCGCTGTTGAAATCCGTGGTCGTATCGGCCGCTTTACTGTAGGTGTAATTCGCCATGATCGCGGTAGTCTTGCTGAACTGCTTCTTCATTTCGATAATGCCGCCCTGATAAAGCGCGGACCCCGCCGAAGTGTATTGGTTGTTTTGGACAACGAACGGGCTGTAGTAACAGTTGAAAGGGCCCACGACGGGGACGCCACAAGCCTTTGTGGTCTGGTAAAGGGGGTCAAACTGGGCGAATGCATTCCAGTCGCGGTAGGAGACCGTCTTTCCGTTGGCCAGAGTTGCCGTCACCAAACCCGGATCCTTCATGTTCGTGTCAATCGCCACGGGAAGATGAACGGTGTGGGAATAGATGTAGCTCACGGCAACCGAGAAACCAGGACCCAACTGCCGCTCAATGCCGAACTCGGCTTGTTGTGAGTAAGGACTCTGGTAATTAACCTGGTTGCTGAACAAGACACTTAGCCCTGGAACCTGGCCGCTATTGGTGGGGACGAAGAGGCCATTGGATGCCGCAGTGAGGTCGGCCGCAGTTATGCAACCATAGCTCCCTGGGGGCGGCGTTGTGCAGCCAATCACTCCCCCGTTGTTCACTCCCCCGCTAAATCCTGGATTTCCCTGCGCAAACAGGTTCTGAAAAACGAACTGCGCATTGGAGTTTGCCGGCGCGTAGGGGCCGAGAAGCGTTCCCACATTAATCGGATCGATATAAATGCCGATTTGCCGGCTGCAGGGGCTAGTGGGGTTACCTGGTTCCCGCCACAGTGCCCTTATTAGGCAACTCTATCCCGCAAGTGGCAAGCAGGTTATTCACCTGACTACCGGGATACGCGCTCGCATAGGGCAAAGTGTTCTCGACTGCAGTGTGATTTTTGTTCAGAACCCCCAGCGCAAGATCTACACCGGGAATGGCGTCATAAATTTGTCCATAGAATACCCCATATCCCCCGCGGATTACGGTCTTGTGGTCGTTGAAGGGATCCCACGCGAACGAAACTCGGGGGGCAAAGTTGTGCCAGGGCGTGCGCAAAGGAAGGTACTGCGTGTCCAGTTCATAGCGGATGCCATAGGTTAGAGTGAAGTTCGACTTCAATGCCCAGGTATCTTGCCAATACGCGGCGGTGAACGGTCTTGACGCTGGAGTAGGTGGGAGTGCCGAATCCGTCTTCAAAGATCGTAGGCTCTGCCAACGAGAAAGCCTGCAGCGAGCTCAGATTGGCGCCTGGTGTTGGTGAGTCCACACGCATTAAGACCGGAAAACGTCGGATTGAAGCACGGGGACAGCACGCCTCCTGTAATTGGCCCGACTTCAAAGCGGCCCGGCATAAAGACGTTGGTCTGAGTGTGATTGCCGCGGAGCAACTCTTCCCCGCCGAGCCGAAAGGTGTGGTGGCCCTTGGTGAGGGTAAGGTTGTCGGCAAAGTCGTAGCGCCGCAGCATCTCGTAGTTCGGCAGAAAGATGTTCGTTCCCAGATTCGCGACGCCAAAAATGTCAAGTCCCACTTCAGCGGGCTCGTTGGTAATGACGTTTGCATGGTTGTAGCTATACTGAACCCGGGCTTCGTTTTCCGTGTTCGCGCTGAATAAGTGGAACCATGAGGCCAGCAAGGTATCGTTATAAGCACGCACGGAACTGCCTCGCGAGTAGCCAGTCAAGGACTGCACGTCGGGAGACTCCACCAGGGCATGCCCGAAGTTGTAGCGCAGGAATACCTGGTCGTTGTCGCTGATGCGGTGGTCGAGGCGAGCCGATGCCAGGTACTGCCGTGTGTCGTAGGCAAATACTCCGCCATTGTTCTCAAGCTGGCTTACGAGGAAGCCCTCCACCAATTGGTTTTGTTGCGAAAGAAAACCAGCGTTAGGGTTGACCGCCAGGTAGTCCTGAAGCAACTGGGCGCACGAGGCCGCCGGGATGGGAGGCCCCTGAGAACCATCGGGATTGGTCGTACACGGCACCGACGTTGAATTCCCGAGGTTATACAGCTGCTGGAGAATTTGCTGCTGCCCATATCTGGGATCGCTGGTGGCAAAATTACTAGTTCCCGTTATGGTAGGTCCCGCGAAAATCGAACTGTCCGTAAGCAGGGGAACGGAATTCTGCGAATTCTGCCGCAAGCCTTCGAAAGAAGCAAACAGGAATGTCTTGTTTTTCGTGATGGGGAAGCCGATGGCGCCGCCGTACTGCTGGCGGCTGAGCGAATTCTTAATCGGCTTGCCGGTCGAATCGGTGTTGAAATTAGAAAAGGTCGGGTCTGGCGCCAGGGCTGGACTGAAGGCGAATGGATCGCGTGCATCCATGGCTCCGTCACGGAAGAAGCCAAAGGCACTGCCATGCAGGTCGTCGGTGCCCGACTTGGACACAATGTTGATGGTAGCGCCGCTCGCTCCTCCCATGTCTGCGCCATAGTTGCTGCGGTTGATCTGGAATTCCTGCACCGCGTCCTGACCCAGGGTGAGGCGCACGCCCCCTTCATCGTCGTTGGCTTCACCGCCATCCACCGTTACGCTGTTGCCGCGGCCGTTGCTGCCGTAGAAGGAAAGTCCGCTGCTGCTGAACTGCTTCACACGATAGTCCGTGTCATCGGCCAGCCTGGTGGAGTTGGAAACACCGGGCGCTAGCAAAGAGAAGGTCAGGTAGTCCCGGCGGTCAATCGGCAGGTCCTTGATCAAGACCTCGGTCATGGTGTTCGACTGGCTTGATTTCTCTGTATCTACTGTAGGCAGATCGGCCGACACCTCGACGGTTTGCTTGACTGACGCCACTGTCAGGTGGAAATCCAGAATCCCTGTCTGTCCCACGGTGACGACCAGGCCCTGCTTGATCGCGGTTCCGAAGCCGGACAACTCAACGCTGACGTCGTAGGTTCCTGGAGGCAGCCCCGTTAACAGATAGCTGCCGCCGTTGTCGGTCACGGTGCTGCGCCGAATGCCCTTCTCGGCGTCCTCCGCAACCACATTTGCCTTTGGCAAAACGCCGCCCGAAGCGTCAGTGACGGTTCCTTTTATGCCGGAAGCCGCACCTTGAGCGTGCGCCACACCCAGCAATCCCAACAGTACCAGCAGGCATCCTAAACCCAATCCGCAGGAACGGATCCACGCTTTCGCGTCGCTCATTGACAACATTTGGATCTCCCAATTTGTGATCAACAAAAATGACGGCTTACCTTGACTCTGCACGGTTTCGCCCTATGGCGCATCTGGCCAATTACTCTCCGAGCGGCATGGCATCCAGAGCGACGTGACAAGATACACTACTTTTGTCTAAAAGGGTTAGTGCGCATAAATATTAGGCGCCAATACAAAAACTCGTCAGGGTAGCGGGGTACCTTGCGTTGATTTTTTGGGGCGCCCATTCGACGGAGCTAGCTGGATAACCGTGGCCGAGAACAAACGTACTTCTCACCAACGCGCGAGGGCTGGAATGTATACCAGCCCGCGCGGCGAAACAAGATTACACGATATTTTCAAGTGACGCGTCTTGCGGAACGGCATTAAGACGCTGGTCTCTCTCCAGGATGCAGTCTCCAACTTGTTATCGCGGCGGCGCACTCCGGTTCGCCCAGCAAGAAGATAACCGTGCAGTGGGCTGGCAGCGCGAAGGCAAGAGCCTTTCAGACCGCCCGCCTACTGCGCGAGGATTGTGCTGGCGGAAGGCTGGTCCTCCCGCCAGGCTAAGCTCATTACTGCAAGAAATAGCCAGAGACGTTATCACCGGCGTTGGTCACGATCCACAGGGCTTCTTTGCCTGCGTCCACAACCACGGTATCGACGTCGAATGATTGTCCCAGCGCTGTCACGGTGAGGACCCCAGCGCCGGTACAGTCAGAGCTGAGTGAAGAGGTTCCGGTGGCTGGAAGTGTGAAATTCCCGGCCGTGGCGAGGTCAAGGGTGACGGTCGGGAGGGAAGCAAAGGTAGCTCCGGTCGAGCCGAACTTGATTTCTCCCGTAGCGCTAACGGTACCACCGACCGCTGGGATGGTGCCGTATGAATAAAGGGAGAACAGTTTGTTCTTGAAAGTGAGCGCGCTGCAACCACCCGTTACCGTTCCCTGCGCGACCATGAAACCGGCCATGGTGTAATTGGCGTCGGTTTCAGCGATGGTGCCGCCCTTTGCGGCGTTGTTGAGCGCGAAATTGAAAGTCTGTGTCGACGGCGACGTAACCTTAAACGTGCCCTGGCAGTCAGTGACCGGCAACCCCATGGTCCACGTGCCTGAGATCGAAAAGCTGGTAAGTGAGCCAGCAACGCTTTGCCACTCGGTCCCGCTGAAGGTGCCGCCGGACGCGAAAGTGACTTGCATGAGGATATTGTTCAGCCCGCCCGGGCCCGTGCCGTAAGACTCAATTCCCCATATTCCCGGCGTGGTTAGCAGACTGGTAGCAGTGCAGGCGGCGAAGCTGGACGTGGCAGCTCCAATTACGACGATCAACATCAAAACCACAAACAAACTCGTTTTCTTCACAGTGTCCTCCGAAATTGGTTTCGAACTTTTTTGGGATATCGCGCAAGACTGCGCGGTCGAGCCGAGGTTCACAGCCTTGCCCTGCATCGCACGAAGGCGACCGCAAAACCGCGAGCCGTATTGTTGACTCTACGGGAACGGATGTCAAGACGAAAAGATTTGCGGAGGAACCCGTAATCAAACCGGTAGCCAGTTGCGCCCCATTCTGCCTCCGATCTCGCGCCAAAATCGGCTCTTCCCTCCAGGTTTCAGAACCCTGGAAAAGGCTCTATTTGGTTCGGACGTTGCCCTTTTCCACTCCCGGCGCCGGCCGGAAACTGTACCCCAGCAAGCTCATCCGCCTGCGTCTTGCCGTTACGCCTTTCCCTCGCGAGTTCTTGCAGCCTTCGATCGCCGAATCCTAATTATTCCGGTTCGGATTGTCGGAATACCAGGTCTGGGAACCTGCAGCGGGCGCGCCTCGAACCCCAGACTGGGTTCCTGCGTCACTCCAGCAATATAAGTTGTAATTGAGCGATGATAATAATGGCACTTGTATCATTTCTTATAAATCGCCATAACTCTATAACCACATTGGACAGATCCTGCATCGTCTGCGACACAGTGCATTCCAGGTTGCAGCGGAAGCGAGCCGAGCGCCATGGCTCGGGGAGGGGTTATGTCAGAGCCCCTTACGGCGCGTTCCAGGTGAAAACTGTTTCACATTGACGCAAACCGGCGTTGAGGGGACAATCAGAACCAGTGTTGGGGTTGAAAAGAGAAGCTCCGGTTCTGCCTTAAGTGAGCTGAAATTCCGGCTCTGCCCATCTTTAGTTGCGGACGGAAGGATGTCTTTCAATGAGACGTTGCCTCTTGGCCTGCCCGATCCTGTCCTTGCTGCTTGCGATCGCGCCAGCGAATGCGCAAGTGCTGAACTTTGGATGGGTGAACGTCGGCACGGCAGCTCCCGCACAAATACTCACTTACACGTTTTCCGGTCCGGCAACCACCCTGTCGGCAGTGGACATACTAACGGCGGGTGCCCCGGGACGGGATTATTCGGAAGGCGGCAGCAGCACTTGTGCGGTGAACGCAACTTATAGTGCCGGTCAGAGCTGCACGGTGACGGTAGCGTTTACGCCCTCGGCACCGGGATTGCGCTCTGGTGGAGTAGTGCTGTTCGTGCAGGGCAGCAACCTGCCGCTGATGACCTGGTACTTGAATGGGGTCGGTCAGTCGGGCGCGATCACCATCGATCCCGGCACGGAATCGACAATTGGCCCACTTAGCGGCGGCGGCCAGGGCTACGGCATGGCGATGGACGGCGCGGGCAACCTGTATGTGGCGGATCACGCCAATAATCAGGTGATAGAACTGCCCTTTGGCAGTTTCACACAAAGAACGGTCGTATCTTCCGGCCTCGCGAGTCCGACGGCGGTGGCACTGGATGGAGCTGGGAACCTCTATATCTCCGACACCGGGAACGGGCGCGTGGCGGTCGTGCCGAACGAACAAACCGGACTGAACGGCTTGGATATTTCGACCGTGGATATCGCCGGTTTGGGTGCACCCATTGGGATTGCAGTGGATGGCAGCGGCAATCTTTATGTGGCAGACGGCATTGCTAACGACGTGATTGAAGTTCCGCCCGGCGGCGGAACACCGGCCACCATCGCTTCCGCTTTGCCGAGCCCCTGGGGTGTGGCCGTCGATTCCAGCGGAAACGTCTACGTGTCCGCGAACAATGCGGTCACCGAGTACCAACCGCCATTCACGGGAACACCAATCCCGGTCGGCAGCGGCTACAGCAACCCGCACGGCGTTGCCGTGGATGCGTCCGGTACGGTCTGGGTTGCGGACACGGGTAACTCTCGAATCGTGCGCGTGGCCCCAGCAGGTGGTTCGCAGGCTACTCTGGCATTCCCAGGCACCGCCAACCCGCAAAGCGTGGCGGCCGATGCCGCCGGCAATCTGTATGTCACGAGCGCCGGTTCTGTCTACGTACTCAATCGAACACAGTCTCCGGCGCTCGTTTTCGGCAATACTTTCGTCGGATGAACAAGTGGGCCGCAGACCCTGACGGTTTCCGATGCAGGCAATCAGCTCCTGACGATCTCAAGCCTGGCGCTTTCAGCTAACTTCACGCAGATACCTTCCGGCGAAACGGATTGCACCGCCAGCACACAACTGTCTTCTTCCGCGCAGTGCTCGATCGCGGTCGCGTTTGCGCCCATACTCAGTGGCACTCTCACCGGCTCGTTTTCCGTCACCGACAACGCGCTTAATAACCCGGCGAGCGTACAGGCCGTTCCGTTGTCCGGTATTGCGTTGCAGGTCGCGCAGACGATCACATTCCCGGCCATTCCGCCCCAGACGTATGGAGTCGGTTCAATTGCCTTGAATGCTATCGCCAGTTCGGGTCTGCCGGTAAGCTACGCCGTGACCTCCGGCCCCGCAACTGTCAGTAACACGGGCCCCTACAGCAATGTGTTGATCGTCACCGGGGTTGGTTCGGTATCCGTGCAGGCCACTCAGGTGGGGAACGCTCAATTTGCCGCCGCCGTGCCGGTCTCGCAGACCTTCACAGTCAGTCAGGCGGTTCCGGCCGTCACCTTCACTCAGAACGCTCCCGCAACCGCACTCTACAACAGTAGCTTCACCGTCGCTGCCACCTCAAATTCAGGGTCGCCTGTTTCGTTCAGCAGTTCCGGAGTTTGTACCAATACAGGCGCAACATTCACCATGACAAGCGGCACGGGAACGTGCAGGGTGACAGCAACGTCGGCGGCGACCACCGACTATCTGGCCGCATCTTCCATGCAGTCCACGACCGCTGGCAAGATTCCGTCGATCATCACCTTCACCGGCGCCCCCGCCACCGCTTCGTACCAGTCCACATTCGCTGTGGCAACAACTTCGAATTCGGGCGTGACTGCCGCCATTAAGGCGGCCGGCGCCTGCTCGATCAGCGGGAGCACGGTTACGATGACGAGCGGTAACGGAGCGTGCACGCTGGGGGCAACCTGGGCAACGAACAACAACTATCTGGGTGCGTCCGCCACGCAATCCACGAATGCGGTAAGGATTGCCCAAGTGGTAGCCTTCACCGGCGCTCCTGCCACCGCACCCTACCAGTCCACGTTCACTGTGATCGCGACCACGAACTCAGGCATCGCTCCAACGATCACGGCTAGTGGCAGCTGCTCGATCGGCGGAAATACAGTCACCATCACAAGCGGCAGTGGAACGTGCGCGATGGGGGCGAGTTGGGTACAAAACAGCGACTACTTATCCGCGGCCGCCAGTCAAAGCACAACCGTCGCGAAAGCCACACCGGTAGTGACGTTCACCGGCGCGCCCGCCACCGCACCCTACAAATCCACTTTCACGGTAACGGCCACTGCAAACTCTGGCGTCACTCCAAGCATGGCGGGGACTGTTGGCGTCTGCTCGATCAGCGCTGCCAACGTTACGATGACGGGCAGCTCGGGCACTTGCATTACAAAGGCAACGTGGCCGGCGACGGCATACTATCTGGGGGCTTCTGCCACACAAACGACGACGGCTCAACGGCAGGCAAGTATCGTCACGTGGCCGACGCCATCGCCAATCGTCCACCCAACGGCGCTTAGCACGACGCAACTGAATGCCACAGCCAATGTGGCCGGCACCTTCGTATATTCACCGCCGACGGGAACGGTGCTGACCGCTGGCAACCAGACTCTGTCGCTGCGATTCACTCCCACAAACACCAACTATGCTCCATACAGCGGCAGCGCCACTCTGACCGTGGACCAGGGACTGGCCATCACCAGTCCTAACAGCGCGAACTTCACCGTGGGCGTGCCGGGTTCGTTCGAGCTGACCACCGTGGGCTTCCCGACTCCAACGCTCAGCGAAACAGGGCCGCTGCCAACTGGACTGACCTTCACCGATAACGGCGACGGAACTGGCACCCTGCAGGGCACACTGACACCCGACGCGAATGGGGTTTTCAACATCGCGTTTACGGCACAGAACGGACTCTCGCCGAACGCGGTCCAGAGCTTTACGTTGACGGTGAACCAGGTTTCCGCCATGGCCGCCGCGCGCTTCCTCGAGCAATCCAGCTGGGGACCGACGCCAGCCACCATCGCCGCGGTGCAACAGGAAGGCTTGCCGGGATTCTTGCAGCAGCAGTTCAGCGCTCCTATTTCAACTTACCCCACTCCCGGTCCAACAGCCAATCTCGATGTCGCGCAAAACCAGTTCTTCGTCAACGCGATCCAGGGACAGGACCAGCTTCGTCAGCGAGTTTCTTTCGCCCTTTCGGAGATCATAGTCGTCTCATCCCTCAGAGGACCGGTTGTTCCGTCCGCCTTCACTCTCTGGATGAACATGCTCCAAAACGACGCCTTCGGCAACTTTTATACCCTGCTCAACGACGTTACCCTCAGCCCCACCATGGGCGATTATCTCAACACGGCGAATAACAATGGATGCAACATTTGCAGGCCCAATGAAAACTACGGTCGCGAAGTTCTGCAATTGTTCACCATCGGGCTAAACCAGCTCAACCTCGATGGCACTCTCCAACTGGGCTCAAACGGCGACCCAATTTCAACTTACACGCAGAACACCATCGATGGCTTCGCCCAGGTTTTCACCGGCTGGTCGTATCCGCCAGCATCGGGGCAAAGTGCCGCTTTCGGCAGCCAAACCAACTTCACCGGCCCCATGCTCCCTTTTAACTCGAACCACGTCCAAGGCTCAAAGCCCCTATTGAACGGCACAACTCTTCCCGCAGGCGGCGGCATTCAGTCCGATCTCAGCTCTGGTTTGCAGAACATTTTCAACCATCCCAATGTAGCTCCATTTATCTGCCAGCAGCTCATCCAGAAACTGGTCGCCAGCAATCCCAGCCCCGATTATGTTTCCCGCGTCGCGCAGGTTTTCAACGATGACGGGACCGGCGTGCGCGGCAATCTGCAGGCCGTAGTTGCCGCGATTCTTCTCGATCCCGAAGCCCGCCGCGGCGACGACCCCGCCCAGGTGCAGCCCTCCGATGGCCACCTGCGCGAACCGTTGCTCTATATGCTGACGGCGATGCGCGCACTCAGCGCAACCACGGATGGCGTCAACCTCAGCGTCTATGCTGGCGACATGCTGCAAGCGCCTTTCACGTCCCCGGATGTTTTCAACTTCTACCCGCCGAATTTTCAGATCCCGGGGACCCAACTTCTCGGTCCCGAATTCGGCATTCTGGATGCCAGCGGCGCGATGGCGCGCGCTAATTTCGTCAACAGCCTGATTTACGGAACGGTCGGTCCACGCACGGCAATTAACCTCTCGCCCTATACCGGCGCAGCCGGCGATGTCGGTACGCTGCTCGCCTTGGTGAACGCCAATCTGATGCATGGTCAGATGCCGAGCGATATGTACACCGCGCTTTTCACTACGTTATCGTCGCCGGCGTTCGCAAAACCTGCGGCCAGGGCGCAAGCCGCGCTTTACTTGACCTTAAGCTCGTCCCAGTTTCAGGTGGAGCACTAACGAAACCTTCAGGAGGGCGTATGTCCCGGCTCACACGGCGCGGTTTTCTACGAACGACTTGCTGCACGGCGGCGGGCATAGCCGCCTCCAGCCTCAGCCGGCTCGGCCTGATGAACGCATATGCCCAGGGTACCGACTACAAGGCTCTGGTTTGCATCTTCCTGTTTGGCGGCAACGACGCCAACAACATGATTGTTCCCTATGACACCAGTGGTTATGCAAACTATGCGCAGGTTCGCTCCGTCCTCGCTCTCCCGCAGAAGACACTGCTGCCGATTCAGCCCAAAAGTCAAAGCCTGCCATTCGCCCTTCATCCCGAGTTAATTGGGACGCAAAGCCTCTTCAATGCAGGTCAGGTCGCAGCCGTGATCAACACCGGCGTGCTTCCGCAGCCGACAACGCGCACTCAGTATCTGAATGGCCAAGTCAGCGTCCCCGCAAACCTCTTCTCCCATCCCGATCAGCAGCAGCAAATGCAAACAGACGTGCTTAATTACGCTGCCTTTCCCAAGATCGGCTGGGGTGGGCTCATCGCCGACCAGATGCAAGCCATCTACGGTGGTAATTTTCCGGCCATGATTTCCCTGGCTGGCATCAACGTCTTCGCCCAGGGGTTGGTCTCGAATCCCTTTCAGACCGGCACTGCCCCAACCGCGTCCTTGACCGGGTTTAACGGTTCGGCTGCGGACAATGCCCGTCTGTCGGCTTTCCAGTCGCTGCTAACCTTTGAAGACGGATTAACGCTCATTCAGGCGACGAATAGCGCCACCTCGAACGCGCTTCAAAATGTCAGAACCCTGACCGCAGCCTTGGCAAGTGGGTCGCCTCTAAAGACGAAGTTTCCGGTAAACTCACTGGCGGCTCAACTACAACAAGTCGCGCAGATCATTCAGGTGCGATCTGCTCTCGGCTTGCCGCGCCAGATCTTTTTCGTGTCCCTGTTTGGTTTCGACACTCACAGCAATCAACTGGGCACTCAAAGCGGACTGCTGCTCGAACTCGACCAATCCCTGAGCGCTTTTTATCAGGCCACCGTTGAACTTGGCATTCCGCAGCAGGTATTGACGTTCACCATGTCGGATTTTGCCCGCACCCTGGAGCCCTCCAGCACCTCGGGCAGCGATCACGCCTGGGGAAGCCACCACCTGATAATGGGCGGCGCTGTTGCCGGCGGAGACTTCTACGGCACCTGGCCAACATTGGCCTTGAGCGGACCCAGCGATGCCACCAATCAAGGCCGCTGGATCCCGACTACGTCACTCGACCAGTACGGTGCGACGCTGGCGCAGTGGTTCGGTGTCCCAACTGTCGCCCTCCCGTCTATCTTTCCCCACTTGCAGAATTTCCCGAACCAGACACTCGGCTTCCTGCCTGGATAAGGGAGCTAGATGCGGGCGAAACCCGGTGCCCGGTCGACGCGCCCGCTGGTCTCGGGTGTTGCATCGCCGACCATTTGGTCGAGCGGACTGCCAGCCACTAGAAACTCTCCGTTAGAATAAGGCGGCTTCTGGATGGATGTATCGCAGTACGGTTTGGAGCGTCCAATGACCTCGAGAAAAGTCGGGTATTGTTTGCTGTCGGCGGTGATTGTGCTCACCTCCGCGGCGGCGAAACCTTTGTGGAGACACCAGCGGAAGGTTCCCCTCAATGTCGCTTACGTGAGCGAGGAGGAAGGCGGGATCAGCGTAATCGACCTGAACACGCTGAAGGTAATCCGGCGCGTCCAACCGGGCGATATCGCGCCGAGGGGATTGGCCGTGACATTCGACGGAAGATACATCGTCACAGCGAACAAGAACACACGCGATGTCGCGGTCTTCAGCACGCCGCTCCTGAGTTTGGTCAAACGAATACACATCGGAGAAAACCCGGAGTTCATCAAGATTAATCCCGCGGGTGACCGGCTTTTTTCGACTTTCGAACCTGCTTCGCAACACGGACCTCCGGCCGAGAGAACCGCCGTTAGCAACAACGACCCAAACGAGCCACCCGCTCAGATCGCGTCGTTCCGTATCAGGGATTGGTCCCCGGGACCGGTCTCCACCGCGGGCCAGGAAACGGAGGGCATCGAATTCTCGCGCGATGGAAAGCTGATGGTGGTCGCGAATGAAGCCCAGGAAACGATTGGCGTGTTCGACGCAAACAGCGGTGAGCACCTGCGCGATGTTGACCTGAAGTCCTACGGAATTCGTCCGCGCGGGGTGAAGGTCTCTCCGCAGGGTAACCAATATGCGGTGACGATGGAAGCTTCCGGCACGTTGGTGACAATGGACCAAAACTTCAACGTCGTCAGAGCTGTGCAGACGGCAGCCAACCCCTACGGTGTGGCATTCGACCGCGAGGGCAAACGCATTTTCGTTTCCGCGAGTAAGCTGCAGGTCTTTTCGGCGGATTCGCTTCAGCTGCTCGCCGAGGTGCCCACAGGAAAAAGATGCTGGCACTTCACCTTTACGCCAGACGATTCCAGTATCCTGGTAGCCTGTGGGCGGTCGAACAATGTGGTAGTGATCGACGCCAATTCATACAAACCCGTCGAGACCATCGAGGGATTCAAGCTGCCGTGGGGGATTGTGACCTATCCCAGGTCATACGGGAGTTTGGGAATGCCGTAGAGGCCGATGCCGTTCGCCCGCGGCTACTTTGCTTCAGAAAGCTCCGCGTAGAAGCGGTCGATCTGCTCCCCGGTGAATTTAAGCTGCCAGCCCAGATCGTCCGTCTTAAGTTGGGCCATCAATTGGTCCTTGGGGACACCGTTCTTTACCAGAGCCCTCGCGCGCGAAACCAGTGTATCAATCTTAGTCTTGAACGCTTCCAAATCGGCTTTGGTAACCGTGGGTCCTGTTCCCGGCACCGCGACGTCAAAGTCCAGCTTCAGAATCTGAGCCAGCACTGGTCCCCAGCCCACCATGCTCCCACCAGCTGAATAGTCTGGATCGGGCACGGCCGCAAACAAGTCTCCCACGGCAACTGCTTTCAAGTTGGGGAAGTATACGACGGTATCGCCGTTGGTGCGGGCATTGCCGAAATGCATCACTTGGGCTTCGATTCCGCCGAGCTTTATCGTGAACTCGTGGTCGTATGTTCGGGTCGGGAGCGCGATCTTCCCGCTGGGCGGATTGTAGGTTGTCAGAGTCTGCTTAACGTTCTCCTGCGCCAGAACCTGCGCGCCGGATTGGATGAACTTCTCGTTATTCGCGGTGTGATTCTCGTGATAATCCGTGTTAATCAGCAGCCGGATGGGCTGCTCGGAGAACGAGACTTTTCTGGTTTTCGCCAAAATCGCTTCATAGTTGCCCGGAAGCTTGCCATCCACGAGGATGAATCCATTGGCGCTCAAGCGCAGAACGGAATTACAGCCTCCGCCGGCGATCACAAATAGACCGGTCTTAACGATCTCCGCACTCAGAGTGCTATTGCCGACGCCCTTGGCCGGTTGCTCTTTACTTTGGCTGGATTGCGCTGAAACGGCGATGGCCACGACTATCAACCACAAAACGGATGCGAGCAGGCGGCGGGTCGGAAGAATTTTCCAGAACATCAAGTCTCCAAATAGAAGCGGGATATAGCTTCACTCTAAACAAATAGATCCGCGGTCCGTCACAGACCGCGGATCTATCAAGTTTAGTCTTGAGTCCTATTGGCCGTTGAGCGTGAAGCAATAGAACGCGTTATTTCCAGTGAACCCGGGAATCCCAAGGTGACTGTATCCGGATCCCCAATAGACCGCGCCGTTAGCGATCGTAGCGCCAGCGATGACCGAGGAGCCAGCTGCATAGCTCCATACGGTATCGCCGGTGGCAGCGTTCAGCCCGAGCATGGTCGGATTGGTGTTCGATCCCGCGCCATATACGGGGCCACCCATAGAGGGCACGTAGACTACACCTTGGGCTACAGCAAGCGGGCCGAGGTCGACCGCGCCATTCGGGTCCGCCTTCTGCCAGACGATAGCTCCCGTCGCCGGATCCAGCGCAGCCCATGAACCCGCGCTACCTCCTGCGTAAGGAATACCGTATAGGTTGGAGATAGCCACATAAATCAGGTTGCCATCCGAAGCAGAACCCCACTCGATGCCGCCGAGCGAGGATCCCGGCCCAACCTGCGTGCTCCAAACTAAGGCACCAGTATCGGGATCGAGAGCGTAGTAGATGCCGCTCTTTTGCCCGGCACCAATGATGGTTGCCGGACCCGAGGCCGTCTGATAGGTGATTTCATTCGGGCCAGAGCCGAAATCGTAGTCGGGGCCGACGGGAGCGGGCGGACAGTTGGTCCCCGGACCCTCAAAGCAGCCCACGTTCCAGAAGTCGCTGCCGTCGGTAACGCCATAGCCAGCCTGATTCCAGGTCATCAAACGCGTAGCCCACTTGATGGCACCGGTAGACGTGCTGATGGCGATGATCGAGTCGGCATGGTCGCCAGGTTCCAGGCAACTAGCTTCCGTGCCGCCATTGGTGATGCAATCTTGATACACAGGGTCGAACGGGATGTGGTAGTTGTTCCCGGTTCCGATGTAGACCGTTCCACGGGTGGTGTCCACGACCGGATGGCTCCCCCAGACGTTGGCACCGCTATATCCCGCGGGAGCCGTAAAGGTCTGCCAAAGCTTGTGACCATTGTTGGCTTTCACGGCTACGAGGCTACCGATGACGCTACAGCATGGATACGTCGGATCGGCCGCCACGAATTCCTCGTTGGACGTCATGCCCACATAGACCACGCCCCCAACAACGACGGGCGACGCGGTGATTACCGGAATAGAGTTCGAAGTGTCCGGCTGCATCTTCCAGTCTAAGTTACCCGTCGATGCATCAATCGCCAGAAGCCAGCCAGTTGGGCCGGAGGTGTTGTACTGAGTTCCGATGAAAACCCTACCCCCTGCAACCGCCGGGCTGGTGCGGGATACGGTACCGGCCGCCAGGCCGTAATCGGAAAGCTGGTGGGACCAAACCTGGACGCCGGTACTGGCGTTCACGGCATAGATGTTTCCGGCCCAATCCGGAAAATACGCTACGCCGCTAACCACGGCTGCACGGGCGGACACGTCGCCACCCGTGGTAAAGGTCCACTTCGGCTTGAGCGTATGAACGTTGCGAGTATTGATCTTGGAGGAGGCGGACGCCTTGTTGGTTGCATCATGGCCGAACGACGGCCAGTTTTGCGCCATGAGTGGGGCTGCTGCCACAGTGGCGAGCACCAGGCCGAGAACCCACCGACGCGCTCCCGAAACACTCGTTGCTTGGTGTTCATGCTTGCTTCCTGACACAGATACCTTGAGCTTCATGTGCTGTGCTCCTCAATTCAGAGATATCGAACGTGACCTACTGCCACAGGAAAACCTGTGGCTGCCACGCGAACGTGGTTGCTTGGGTCCCGAACCTGTTCAGGGAGAAGTCCCGAAACCGCCCGGGGGATTGGCATCAATTGCAAATTCGTTGTGGTAACTGGCTGGCAAGGGCCGGGCCAAGGACTTGCGCTCAATCGACCAAACTACAGTTTGGCGCAAGCGTACGAGTTGATTTCGCAATTCAGGCTGATCTCCTCAAACTGCGGCGTGGTCCATTCCATGATCCCCCTCCTTTCAACCGATGTCGATTTCCCGATTCCGAGTTCACGTTCTTCAACGCAGGCGCGAATACCCGCGCACGCGCACGATCCAAGACTGTGAACCTCAGAGTTGCTTCTTCTTCTTTGTGTTTTCTAAAGATTGTTTTACAGATTCACGCTCGGATCGGACGAAGACCAGATCAAAGCGCCCCACACGGATGGTGGAAGCGTACTGTTAACCTAAATCGCTGTCAAGAGGGAATCCTGAAAGTATCCCGTGAAGTTTTCGAACAAGCCTTCAGTGAAAGCGCCCGTTCGGCTGCCGGGTCACCTTTATGGAGTAGTACTCAAACTTGGAATTTATGAGAGCGGCGATGGGTCTTGCGCGATGATGTCCAACGAATCGGACTTCGCGCGCGTTGCAGTTTATTCTCGCGGCGGATTCTCCCGCGTGGCTTCAGTTTTTTGCTAATGGAGTCGCGCTTGTAATCTTGTAATCCCGATACTCAATGGAAAGAGTCGCACGTCCTCCCAGCCGTATGATGCTCTCTGTGTGGTTTTCTGCCGGCAGCCAGAAGTCCCCCACCTTGATGTATTTATGCGCGATTTCTGTCTTCTTGATCCAGAAAGACGGATTCTTCCCCGGCTCTCCCTCGATTCGCACTACCGCGAAGTCCTTGGCATCGACCCACACTTTTCCATGATAGAGAAACTTGTTCTTCGTTTTCGGCGTCAGGTTGAAGATGTAGCGGCCTCCATCTGGAGATTCTTCGTATCCCGCCAGCGAGAAATCGTAGTTTTCCCGATTCAGTGCGGTTCGTCGCCGGTTTTCCTCATTGCCCGCCTCTTGCTCGCCTTCCAGCAGTTTCTTGAATATGTGATCAAGAATGAACTTCGATCCCGTCTGCGAAACTACCGTGAACTGTTTCGAGTTGGGAGCATGGTAGGTAACGTTGACCACCATCTCCGCATCGCGGTCGCTGGGCAATCCCCTATACTCCATGCGATAGACGCGCGTGGCCACGAACCCATCCAGCGCGGCGGCTCGCTGGGCGTTTCTTTCCTCGAGATTTTTCACGACCTGTTCCGGCGGAAGCTCCGCGTTCTCGGACGAAGTGACGGGCCGGCTCGCCTGCTGCGCTCGCGCGGCAGGTTGAACGTCCACGAAACAACACAGAAGCAGCGCCAGGCCCATTGCATTCCGCGTTTGCCCGACCCGAGTTTGAAAGTTCATGCCATGTCCCCTCTTCGCTGCCGCTCCGAATCCAAACCTCTGCCCCAAATTGCCGACAGCCATCTCAGGCCCCGGCCACATGCCGATTCTCTTCCCCGGCAACGGCTCCCGCTCTGCGGCCATGTTCATATCCAGCATAACCCGATTCGAACACCGTGCGTCCCACGATGCCGCCATAGCCTGTGTCCGCGCAGCAGGGCGCATGCTCTCCCTCTATTTCTCCTCTACGGCGGAACTCTGTTGGAGCAAACATTCCGCTGTCAAGTCTGGATCGCTGGTTACGTCCGTAACCTTTCCCTGGATAACTCCCTCGTATCACAATGAAACCAAATGGTTACCAAATGTTCTAATCCTTCGTGCTCAGCGACCTTCCGGTTCTTGCATGCCGGTAAACTCTTTCACTTCGAAAAATTCCCCTACGCCGGCGGCGACACCGCGCCCAAACACAAGCCCGCAAGCGGCGTAGAAATGTACTGGCTTTGCGAGAGCTGCGCCGCCGATCTTACGTTGGTGGCAAATGCGGAGAGTGGAGTTCGTCTTGTTCCCGTGTCGCAGCATGTTCGGGCAGCTTCATAAAGTCATCCACGAATACCGGGGGCGGCTCCGCCCTTCTCGCGGGCGAGTCCGTAACTGCTTCCACCTGTAGTGCACCCCGCAAAACTAGACAGCTGGGGCCATGTTTGAAGTGATGGTTTGGGCAAGGAACTGGGCACGGTATTCGTGCGGGGTTCTGCCCCGAAGTCCGCGGTGCGGACGGTCGTGATTGTACTCCTCGATCCAGCGGGCGATGCTCCGCTTGGCCTGCTCGAGGTTTTGATATTCGTTGAGCCATACCTCCTCTTCTTTTAAGCTGCGATGAAACCGTTCGATATAGCTGTTGCCCTCGGGATGGTTGTAGGCCGTGCGCCGATGGGTAATGCCCAGCCGGTTCAGAGTTTCGACGTAACGGGCCGACGTAAACTGCGTGCCGTTGTCGGTCGTCAAAGTCAAACCCATTCCACGAGGACCGAAAGGCAAAACCTCCAGGACAGCACGGTTCAGCGCCGCCAGAGCTTCTTCGGTGCGGCAACGCAGACTCAAGTCCCAGCCCACGATGTCGCGCGTGCAGCAATCGATGACCGACACCAGATACGACCATCCCACACTCGGGCCCGCCCAGACCTTGGTCATGTCTGACTGCCAGACGTGATTCGGAAGCGGCGCTTCCACCTTGCCCCAGTCCTTGCGGCGCGAGATCTGAAAACGGCGCTGCCGCACCAGCAGCCCGCGCTCCCGCATCACGCGTAGTGCCCGTTTGCCATTGACCACCAGCCCGTGATGCCGCCCCAACCACCAGGCCACACGACGATAACCGTACGCCGGTTTCTCGCCGCAAGCCGTGATGATCTCCTGATCGTGCGAGCGATCCGCACGGCTGGCGTGTGGTTGCCGCCGATAGTAGAGGCTCGACCGGCTGATCTCCAGTGTCTCGGCCACCAACTTCGCTTCGTTACCCTGGGCTACTAACTCCCGTGCCGACGAATGCGCTTGCCCGCAGCTCACTCGCCCAGCACGTTTTTTAGTATTTCGATCTGCAAGTGCGACCGGCCCAGCGCCCGCTCCAGTTGCTTAATCCGTTTTTCCTGCTCCACATCGGGCCGCGCGGCTGCGCCTTTCCCCCCAAGCGCAGCCTTGGCTCCTTCTTCCACTTCATCTTTCCAGCGATAGTAAAGAGTGGGAGCGATCTCGTACTTGCGGCAGGTCTCGGCCACATTGCCGCTCTTCAGTCCTTCCAGCACAATCTGCCACTTCTCTTCCGGGGTTCTCTGCACTTTCGGCTTTCGCATTCTCGCCTCCTGGCGGAGGCCCCAAGCCTAACTAACTTTCGTGTCCAGTTCTAGCAGGGTGCACTACACACCTGTCTCGTCTGCACCGCCCACCTTGCTGATATTCGGACCGATTGCATCGCGTCTCAACCTTCCTAAAATCAATTTTCTTCCAAGATGGCATCCCCAGGAAGAGACCAATCAGGGTGCCGCTCGGAGAGGGGGCTTTGACGATTCTAGAGAAATCTTAAGCCAGCTTGATGAGTCTAAACAGCCGCGGCCGGTATCTCGGCTGATCATTTGTGACGTTCGTCACAATGACAGGTGACAAAAAGCACTGCCCCGTAGTTTAAGATTCCTTGACAATGCCATCCATTCTGGCAGATGTGATCTCAGCTTAATTGAGGGGATGTATGCGCATACGTAACGCCGCAGTTCTGTTCGTTGTCGCGATGATTCTTCTCGCAGGTTCGACCTCTTACGCCATTCCTGCATTCTCCCGCCAATATGGCACTTCGTGTACGACCTGCCACATCGACTTCCCGAAGCTTAACGATTTCGGGAAGGCCTTCAAGGACTCGGGTTTCAAATTTCCCAAGAACGACGAAGACTTCATCAAGATTCCTCCCGTAATGCTCGGCGCGCCCGCGCAGAAAGAGATGTTTCCCAAGGTTGTTTGGCCGGGCACAATTCCCGGGATTCCCCAGGTTGGCCTGCGCTTCAACCAGTTTTTCCAGTACACCGGCCGCAGCGCCAATAACTATTACAACAGCCAGAATCTTCCAGGCACGGCTGGACAGCCACTGCCGCCGGGCGTTCCGCGCACCGATTTTGAGCCCGGATTCTTCAGCATTTTCATGGCTGGTAATTTCGGCAGCGACGTCGCCTTCTGGGTCAACGACGACTTGAGCGTTTCTGGCGCAAACGCGAATGGTGGCCTTGGCGACGGCTATCTCCGCTTCGTCAACATCGGACGGCTCTTTAAATTGCCCACGGACGCGTTAACGCTGCGAGTCGGCCAGTTCGAACTCGATCTGCCGTTTACCCAGGCGCGCTCGATCAACATCAGCCCCTACGATATCTACACCGAAGCCAACATCAGCGTACCCAATAGCAACAACGGCGTGCCTGGAGTAAACAACATTTCCTCGCTGCAGGATGCGGGACACGGATTCGAGTTGAGCGGCGGCCACTTGTACAAGGGCTATCATTATTCGCTGGCGATCGTTGATCAGAACACGAGCGGGAACTCGGCTTCCGCGCCAAACGTTCCGTCACCCACCGGCGGATCAGCGGGAGGCGTTGGCTTTTTCTCTGATTCCAACTTCAAAGACCTGTATGCCAATGTCTCTTACCGCTTCAATCTCGAGAAGGACTCGACAAGCCGGAACGATATCCAGGCCGCTGGGCCGTCTGGCCCGCGCGACCACACCTATTTAAGCGTCGGTGCCTTCTCTTTCTACGGCAAGTCGGCGCAGCGTTTCTCCGGTTTCGAATCGGATGGCGTGACGCAGGCCGTTTTGTCGGCGCACGAGCCCTTCTATCGCGCTGGCGGCGATTTCAGCTTCAATTACCGCACCTTCAATTTGTTCGGCCTGTACATGTACGGCCACGACCAGGACCTGCTGCTCAACTCCGGGTTTACTGGATTCACTCCCGGCCCTCAGGCCAAGTTCAACGGTGGCTTCCTCCAAGCCGACTATCTCGCGCTTCCGTGGGTGATGGCAATCATGCGTTGGGACCGCGTCCAGTCCTCGGCAGACTTTCTGAACGGGTCGGGCAGCGCGAACTACTATTCGCCCGTCGGGACCACGCGCGACCGGGTCACGCCGGGTGTACAATTCCTGATTCACGCCAACATCAAGGCATCTTTCGAATACCAGTTCCGCCCGCAGCAGGCGCTCACTTACAACTCGAGCGGCCAAGCGGTAAGTCCGTTCCGCACAAACACGGCAACCGGAGCTTTGGAATTCGTTTACTAGCCACAGAACGAGTCAGAACGCCAAGGAGAGAAAGAATGAAACGCGATTTGATGTTAGTCATGGCCGTTGTAGCGGTGTTGAGCCTTACGGCGGCGGCGGGAACAATCAGCGGAAAAGTCTCTGGACTGAACGGCGAGTCGGTTGTCTATGTCGATAGTATCGCCGGCAAGACCTTCCCCGCGCCCTCCGAGCACCCCGTGATGGATCAGAAAGGCCTGCTCTTCCAGCCGCACATTCTGGCCGTTCAGGTCGGAACCACCGTCGATTTCTTGAATAGCGACAAGGTTGCCCACAATGTGTTCTGGCCCTCCATCATGCAGGGCGGCAAGAAATTGCCGGGCAAGAACCTCGGAACCTGGCCGACGGGAGAGAAGCGTCCTTTCAAGTTCGATCAGGCGGGAGTGGCCTCACTGCTGTGTAACGTGCATCCAGAGATGGCCGGCTACATCATCGTCGCGCCGACTCCTTACTTCGCAAAAACCGACAAGAGCGGCGAGTACAAAATCGAAAACGTTCCCGACGGCCAGTACAGCGTGGTTGCGTGGCATGAAGGCGCGAAGAACTCCTCCAAGTCAGTGACGGTCGCTGGAGATACCAAGGCCGATTTAACAGTAAGTAAGTAAGTAAGTAAGTGTCGCCGAAGTGAAGTAGTTATCGGTTGAAGCAGGGAGAGCGCCGGTATGCGCGCCTCCCGCTGCTCCCAAGACATCCCCACGAGATGGAAAGATCTCATGCTGAGGCGTTTCCTGGACAAACGGGTTGACGAGGATTGGCTGCATACCAACTTCCCGTGCATGATGGCCTGTCCCGCGCATACCAACGCGGGGCGCTATGTTGGACTCATTGCCGAAGGCCGCTTCGAGGAAGCTTACACATACGCGCGCGGCCCCAATCCTCTGGCCAGCATCTGCGGACGCGTCTGCGCCCACCCTTGTGAATCCGCATGCCGGCGCGGCCAGATTGACAAGCCAATCTCCATTCGCGCGTTGAAGCGCTTCCTCACCGAACGCTATGGGCCAGAGTCGAAATACCATATTGATGTAAACGCCGGCGCGGTCAAGCAGACGCTGCCGTTCAAAGTCGCCGTGGTTGGCGGCGGGCCGGTCGGACTCTCGGCTGCGCACGATCTCGCGCTCATGGGATACTCCGTCACTATTTTTGAAGCGGCCCCGGTCGCCGGAGGAATGCTTTACCTCGGCATCCCCGAATACCGCCTGCCGCGCGACGTGGTCGAGGCCCAGGTGCGCGAGATTCTCGCAACCGGCGACATCACGCTGAAGCTCAACCACCGCGCGGGCCAGGACTTCCAGATCGCCGATTTGCGCCAGCAAGGATTCGACGCGATCCTGATCGCCATTGGCGCGCATCGCAGCCGCGACCTCACAATCCCCGGCGTCGATCTGGATGGCGTGCATCGCGGAGTCGATTTCCTTCTCAACGTCAACCTGGGATACAAGTTCACCATCGGCCGCAACGTGTTGGTCATCGGCGGCGGCAACGTGGCCATGGACGTGGCGCGCTCGGCCGCACGCGAAGTATTGCGGCAACATGCCGGCGGAATTGAAGAACTTGCGCCATCGGAAGAAAACATCGCCGCCGTCGCCACCAAGGAAATGGTGGATATCTCGCTCTCCGCGCTGCGCATGGGCGCGCAGGAAGTGCACGTCGTCTGCCTGGAAAAGCGCGACGACATGCCTGCCGCGCTTGAAGAGATCGAAGAAGCCGAAACCGAAGGCGTGATTCTCCACCCCGGTTTCGGCCCCAAGCGATTCATCGGCAAAGACGGCAGAGTCACTGCGCTCGAGTGCCAGAAAACAAAGTCCGTATTCGACGAGAACCGCCGCTTCAATCCCACGTTCTACGAAAACAGCGACACCGAAATCGAGTGTGACACGGTCATCATGGCCATCGGCCAGACCACGAATCTCGATTTCCTGCGGCCTGACGACGGCGTAGAGGTCTCACCCCGCGGCCTCGTTAACGTCAACCCACACTCGCTGATGACCTCAGCACCCGGCATCTTCGCCGGCGGCGATTGTGTATTTGGGCCGCGCCTCATCATCGACAGCGTAGGCGACGGTAAGCGCGCCGCCATGGGCATTGACGAATATCTTCGTGGCTCGCAGCATCCCCAGCCGATCATTGAGATCACCGAACTAAAACGCCACGCCATGCCACAGGAATTCATGGACCTGGTACGGCAGCCGATCCCGATGCTGCCCATCGATCGCCGCACCGGCATGACCGAGGTTGAGGAGTGCTACGACGAGGACACTGCGGTCACCGAGGCACAGCGCTGCCTGCACTGCTGGGTCAACACGATTTTCGAAGGCTACGCCGACGACGCTTCGTTGTGCATCCTATGCGGCGGTTGCGTCGATGTCTGCCCCGAGAACTGCCTCGAACTGGTGCCGCTCAACTGCGTCCAGTTCGACGCCGACACCGTCAACTACATCTCCGATAACCGTGATTTGTACGAAGCCGAGCTAACCGATATCAGCCCAGAAGAACTGAATGACGGCGTCGGGGCCGTGATGCTGAAGGATGAAACGCGCTGCATTCGCTGTGGCCTGTGCGCGGCCCGCTGTCCGGCGAACACCATCACGATGGAGTCCTACAACCTGCTGCCTGCCGAACCGAGCGGCCTGATTTCTCTGGAGGCGATTGATGCCCCCTTGCGTGCCAAGGCAAGCGCAACGGGCGCACCGAGATAACTATGGCGGATAAGAAAACGCACAAGGTGCAAACCGCGGCGATCCCGGACATCGACCGGCGCGAGTTTTTCGTGCGCATGGGTCTCGGATCCATGGCCATCGCCGCCGCTGGAACGGCCGCGTTCGCATATCAGTTTCTCTCGCCGAATGTTCTGTACGAGCCATCGCCGGTGGTCAACATGGGCAGACCGGAGAGCTATCAACTGGACTCGGTCACGCTCGACGTGGATGCGCGTATTTTTGTCATCCACGCCAAGGAAGGCTTTTTCGCATTGAGCGCCGTGTGCACGCACCTGGGGTGCCTGACCGCCTGGAAACCGGACCTGGGCATCATCGCCTGCCCGTGCCACGGCAGTAAGTTCGACGTTCTGCAAGCCGGCAAGATACCCGGAGAAAAAATCGAGGGGCCTGCCCCGAAGCCGCTTCCCTGGCTCAAGATGTCGCTGAGTGACGAGGGCGAGTTAATCGTCGATCGCTCCGAAGAGATTCGTCCGCTGCAGTTCGTGAGGGTTTAGGAATGAGCACAACCTTGAACCGGCAATTCGATGACTTACGCAAGACTCGCGTCTGGCGCTCGATATTCCGCGGCGCTCTGGGCCACAGCAAGCTGCGCAATTCGATGGCGATTCAGCAGAACGTGTTTCTGCACGTGCTTCCCACGAAAGTCCGCACCAGGATGCTCGATTTCAATGCCACCTGGTACCTGGGCACGTTGACGCTCGGCACGTTCGGCACTCTGGTGATCACCGGCATTCTGCTGATGCTTTACTACCATCCTTCAGCACCGCAGGCTTACGCCGATACCAAAGACCTCCAGTTCGTTGTCTCCTCCGGCCAGTTCCTGCGCAACCTGCACCGCTGGTCGGCGCACGCCATGGTGTTCCTCGTATTCGCGCACATGTTCCGCGTCTTCTATCGTGGGGCCTATCGTCCGCCGCGCGAATTCAACTGGGTCGTCGGCGTTATCCTGCTGCTGATCACGCTCTTGCTCAGCTATACCGGATACCTTCTTCCCTGGGACCAGCTCGCGTTCTGGGCTATTACCGTGGGATCCAACATTGCTTCCGCCGTCCCGCTCATGGGAGACAAAGTACGCTTCCTGATGCTGGGCGGTCACTTCGTCAACGCCAACGCCCTGCTCCGTTTCTATGTTCTGCACTGCATGATCCTGCCGCTGGCCGCGCTGCTTCTGATTGCCGTCCATTTCTGGCGGATCCGCAAAGACGGCGGCCTCTACGTCAAGCAAACTGAACCCGATGCCGCGATGAGCACGGCTTCCGAGGGATCACCCTTATGACCGATCCAACAATGTATGCCGCAGGAGTGGGGTCGGACGCTCGTAAATCCCCTGTGCGCGTCGCATTCGTCACTCGCCGCACGTCGGCCCAGGTAAAGGCCTTCGACGAACCCAAAGTGCAATCGTTCCCTGAAGTGCTGTTCCGGGCTGCGATTGCAGTCGAACTCCTAATGATCGCCCTGGTTCTGATTTCTTTATTCTTCAACGCGCCGTTGGAAGGACTCGCCGATCCATCCCACACGCCCAATCCCGCGAAGGCTCCCTGGTATTTTCTTGGCCTCCAGGAGTTGCTGCACTACTTCCCGCCCGTTGTTGCCGGAGTCCTAGTGCCCACGCTGGTGGTGTTCGCGCTGATCATCATTCCCTATTTCAACATCAATGTCGAAGCTGAAGGTCTTTTTACCAAGGACCGCGACAGGCGCCTGCGGATCTTCTGGCTGGTGTCGGCTATCTTCTGCGCTTTTCTACTCGTCTTCGGAGTGATCGTGGCCCTGGTCCCCACTTTGATCACCGTGGCGCTGATGGCGCTTGCCGCGACCACGCCACCGGATTCGCCCTCCCAGTTCCGCCGCGCGTTGGCAGCCAAGCCGCTTTCTTTCTGGGTTATGAGCTGGTTTCTATTCGAGTTGGTGGTTCTGACCGCTGTAGGCACCCTTTTCCGTGGCCCGGGCTGGGCTTGGGTCCTGCCCTGGAGGAGTTAAGTGAGACTTCCAGACCCTCTTGAAAAACTGCGTCAGAAGTTCTTCGCCAACTCGGTAGTGTCGTTTGGCTGGACTAGTCTGCTGCTCTTGATCCTGCTGGCGATCGCTCCCGCGAAGAATTTCTTTGCCGATTGGCATGTTTATCAGCGTGGCTACCAGCGCCTGATCTCAAAGCGAAGCGATGCCGTCACGCTTCAGCGCCACTTCGAAGCCGGCATTCAGCAAATCTGGCTGCCGGAAATGAACGTGGTCGACCGCTGCACGACTTGTCATAGCGCGCTCAAGGAAGCATCTCTAATCGACATTGGCATTCAGCCGTACCGGCCTCATCCTCCAATTCCCCATAAGCCCGAGCAATTTGGCTGCGTCGTCTGTCACCGCGGCCAGGGCACGGCAACGTCGGTAGAAGACGCCCACAAAAGCACGCTCGCATGGGAAGAGCCGCTGCTGCCGGCAAAGTATCTGGAGTCGTCCTGCGGTCAATGTCACGAGCAGGACCTGAAAGGTACACCGCAGTTAAACCTCGGCCGCAAGATGCTGCGCTCCTACGGCTGCGTCCACTGCCACACAATCAAGCGCCCTGACGGCACGGCAATCACGGGCACAGACGATCCACCGTCGCTCACGCACATCGCCGATAAAACGACGCGCGAGTGGATCTTCGCCTGGCTGAAAGATCCACAGGCCTATGCCACCACGGCGACCATGCCGAACTTCAAGCTGACCGACGGCGACGCAAGCGACATCTCCGCATTCCTGATTTCGTCGAGCACGCCGGCATCGCTCAAGGTCGTGCAGGCATCGCTCGACACGGCGAAGAAAGTCAAAGACGACGCCGAGCTTCAGACGAAGGCGTCCAGCCTTTACGGCGAATCGTTCTGCGCCTCCTGTCACGCCGTGCAAAACGCGGCAGGCAATCTGGTCGGCGGCAATATCGGCCCGGAGCTAACCAAAGTTGGTTCGAAAGTGAAGCCCGGATGGCTGCAGGCATGGGTACGCGATCCCCATGACTACGATCCCGGCACAGGCATGCCGCACTATCGTTTCAACGATCAGGAAGTCGGCGAGCTCACGGGATTCCTGCTGGCCAAAGCCGACACCGATCTGCTGGTAAACGTGCATCTGGATACGCCTACTCCCGACCAGATCGCGCATGGAAAGCGCCTGGTCAACGATTACGGATGCGCGTCCTGCCACGAGATCAACGGCATCAAGCGTCCCGAGAACTTCGCGCCCGAACTTACAAAGATCGGCTCCAAGCCCGCCAATCAGCTCGCATTCGCTCCCGGCGTACCGCATACGCTCTACGACTACATCGGCGCGAAGATCAAGCAGCCCCGCGCATTTGGGGCTTCACTGAAGATGCCGCAGTTCACCTTCAGCCCGGTGCAGATCGATGCCCTCGTCAACGCGCTGCTCTCGCACAATGAACGTGCATTGACAATGCCGGCGGCGAAAACAGTGCCCGCGCCTCCGCCTTCGCATTACGAGCCCGCCGGGAAAGCCGGCCAGCTGATCGCCGATTTGAATTGCCTGGAATGCCACGCCATCAATGGCCGCGGCGGCGACATGGCGCCCGACCTCACATGGGAAGGCAGCTCCGTGCAGCGCGAGTGGCTCGTGCAGTTTTTCCGCAATCCGAATACGCTGCGGCCCGCGCTCATCCGCCGCATGCCCAAATTCAACCTCACCGACGCCGAGATCGAAACACTCAGCGATTACATTCTGACTGTCTATCAGTCGCCAAAGATTGACCGCGATTCCATGCCCCTCACCGGCTATCCGCCTGCGCAGGTGGAACTGGGCCGGCAGCTTTATTACTCGAAATACAGCTGCCAGTCATGCCACATCATCGATACAAAACAGGACAAGGGCTACATCGGCCCAACGCTCGCGCACGTTGGCTCGCGGCTCACCGCAGCCTGGGTCTACAACTGGATGAAGGACCCCTCCTCCTTGCGGCCCAGCACACAGGAACCGAAACGCAACATGTCTGACGACGATGCCCGCGCACTTACCGCGTTTCTCATGAGCCAAAAGGGAAGCGAACAACAGGAGGCGAAGAAGCGATGAACCGCACCTCACACAAAGTTCTTCTTTGCGCCCTACTCCTGTTGTCTCTCGGCTGCTCCCGTCAACCTAAGCCGACTTACTCGCTGCCCCACCCCACTGCCTACGGCGCAGCCGTGGTCGAATCAAGCGGCGGCAAGCAACTCGCCGAGGTCGGAACGCCTCTGCCGCAGCCCGTCGTCGTGCAGGTCAACGACGATCAGGGCAATGCAGTCACCGGCGCGCTGGTAACGCTTCACGGTCCGAACGGCACCTATCTCGATCCGGCGGCTGGCCTCACAGACTCCAGCGGCCAATTCACGTCCAACATTTCGCTCGGCACGACTCCCGGCCGCTACCAGCTCTTGGCCACAACCACAAACAAAGCCGGCAAGGCCGTCGAACTAAAGCTCGAGGAAATCGCCCTCGGCTACCAGGAAATGTTAGGCAGCCAGCTCAACGATCAATACTGCGCCCGCTGCCACAATCAGGATTCCACGCCCGAGCGCGTCTCCAACTACGACAATCTCGAAGTCAAACCGCATCCTTTCACGGAAGGCGAGACGCTGAACAAGATGACCGATGCCGACTTGATCGCGATCGTCTCCCACGGCGGCCCCGCGCTCAACAAGTCGCCGCTCATGGCTCCCTACGGATATACTTTGTCGAAGTCGGAGATTCAGGCCCTCATCGCCTACATTCGGATGGTGTCTGATCCTCCTTACGGAGCCCCAGGGATTGTCTACGCGCAAAAGTAAATGTTGGTGGACGGCGCTCGTTGTCGTTGGAATTGCGAGCATTGCCGCCGCGCAGGTCCTCACGCCCGCGGAGATCAAAAGCCCGGAAATGCGCGCCCTACAGGAAAAGTATTTCAAACAACTGGAGACCGTCGGCGTCGAAGTCCAGGGCCACATCTTCCCTTTTCCCTTTTACTTCAGCCGCGTTCTTGACCTGGAACAGGCGCAACAGGAGCGCGCCGACCAGCGCTCGCTACGCTTCGACAACTACGGCGGCATGACCGTGGTCGAACTTACCGGAAATTACTTTGCGTCGTACTCCACCGCGCTCGTCAACAAGAGCCACCGCGCCGCGCGCACGTTTCAAGACGTGATGCTCCCCATCCTCGAAATCATGGTGCCCGCGTTCAGAGACAATCCCGACGTGGAAGGCTTCGCCATGGAGATTTCCCACCATATCCGCGGGAAGACCATGGGCATGAATGCGGAACACCCTGAAAACCTGGTGCTGGCACTGTCGAAGGACGCAGCCATACGACTGGTCACCGCAAAGAGCGAGAGCGACCGCCAGGCAGCGGTTCTCGATGGTCATTTCTATTTCAACGGTGAGCCGTTCCTTCTTTATTTGACGGACCAGGCCGCACAGGACGCAGCTAAACAGTTGGACAAAGACGATGCTGGCACACCACTAAAGAACGCAGGATCAGGCAGGAACTCTAACGCGTCAGGATCAACCTCATCGCCGCGAACCTCACGCCCTTCTGCACCACCAACGCCGCCACGAGACACGTCGCCCGAAGCGCTGGCTAAGATTCAGGCCGCCGATCAGAAGATGATCGACCTCGTCGCCAAGGAACTCGACCCGCAAGCGCATTTCGTTTCCTACGCGCCGCCCGCCATGATCGCCTTCCGCAGAGCGGCTTACCTGGAGTTCTCCGTGAACACCACGATGCCTTCGGTGGCCGGCAGCCGCTACAAACTGGCGGCGCTCGCCTTCGATGATCACATTGTGCATCTTGTGCGCCCGATGATGGCCTATTTCAAAGGCGACCTCGATTTCGATGGCATCGCCTTCAGCACAACCATTCACCAGGACGACAAGCCGGGCGCAACGAAAGCAAACTCAGTGCCAGCGCCAAGTACAACGCAGGGAAATGAGGCAGTTGAGTTCTTCTTTCCTGCCGATGCCCTCCGCTGTTATGAGGCCTACGACTGCACCGGACAGCAGTTGATCGATCAAGGATCGGTCCTGATCAACGGCGAACGCGTCAGCCTCGACCTTCAAATCGCCGAGTCAGCGGAACGCTAAGCCCTGTAGCGACTAAGGCTGTGCCCCGTACACGGTCTTCCCGCCAAAAACCGTCCACAGGACCTTTGTATCGCGCGCCTCTTCGGCAGTCACCGTCAGTACATCGCGATCAAGCACGGCAAAATCCGCCTGCTTTCCTGGAGCGATTGATCCAATCCTGTCTTCGCCCAATGCCCGAGCGGCATTCCGCGTGTACGCGTAGAGCATGGCCTCGCGCGGTACACGCTGGCTCGCATCCAGCACACCCTCCGGTCCTCTACGCGTTTCAGCCTGGTAAATGGCCTTGAAAACGTTGGCGGTTGAGACGGGCCAGTCGCTCGCGCCCGCGATAACTCCGCCGGTATCCAGCACCGATCGCGCGGGATACTGCCACTCATAAAGCGCGGGATCGATATACGGTTTCACCAGCTCGATGGTATCGGTCTCCGCGTTCGCCCAGTAGAGCTGGAACGACGCAATCACCCCGAGTTCGTGAAAGCGCGGAATATCCTCGGGCCTGACGATCTGAAGATGCGTGATGGTATGCGGCAAGCCGGAGTTGCCGTTCGCCTTGCGCGCCGCCTCCATGCCGTTGAGCGCCTCGGTCACAGCCTGGTCGCCAATCGCATGCACGTGCACGATCATTCCCTGCTTATCCGCCGCGATGGCAATCTTCGCAAACGCAGCAGGATCGAAAAGCAACTCGCCATTCTTCCCGCTCGGGCGATATGGCTTGGAGAGCACGGCGGTTTGCGAAGGGTATTCCAGTACGCCGTCGGCAAACACCTTGATCCCGGCAACCTTCACTCCGGGCACGCTCTTAAAATGGGCCCGCCATTCCAAAGCCTTTTCCAACTGGTGCTCCAGATGCGCCTTCTTGAACTCGATCACCGGCAGCGCCACAACATGCGAGTTCAACGCGCCGCCTTCCGCCAATTTCTCGTACGTTTCCAGGATCTCGTCGCTGGCCGCCGCATCGAGCCACGCAGTGATCCCCAGCTCATGCATGTATTGCACCGCCGCCTTCCCTGCGGCGAGCATTCGTTCCTTGCTTGGCTCGGGCACGACCTCATCGACCTTGTCCACGCCCGCATCCACCAAAAAACCGTTCGGATCGAGATCGGCCCCGTAGCCGTAATAACCCCGGCCAGTCGCGTCCAGGTTGCCGATCAATTCCTTGTTGATGCCCGCGCGCTTCAGTAGTGCCCTGTTCGCCCACGCTGTGTGGCCGTCCATCCCTTCGAGCAGAACCGGTTGATCGGCGTAAGCTCCCGCGTTGAACCGCTCGTTGAGTTCCTTGTTCTTCGACCAGAACGCCAGCGGGATTCCGCGCACGCTCAGAATGTCCCCTCGCATCCCGCGTCCGCTCTTCTTCGCTTCGTCCGCAAACACCACCAATTCATCGACCGATTTCACGTTCTCGCCGATGTCGGCTGCCAGCAGGGAAAGCCCGCCCTCAATCGCGTGGCAATGGCTGTCAATTAGCCCCGGCATCAGGAAATTTCCCTTCAGGTCAATCAACTCCGCGCCACTCACTACCGCTTTGGTGGCCTCGCCGCGGGTGCCAACGGCAACAATCTTCCCGCCGCGAATCGCAACGGCTTCGGCGTAAGGATGCTCGGGCTCGCCGGTAAAGATTTTTCCGTTATAGATCACACGCTCGTCCGCCGCCCCTGCAAATGCGGCGCCTTGAAAGCAAGCGCACAGCAACAACGTAAACAGCCATCTGGAGATGGACATTTGTCCTCCCGTTCAAAGCTCGTATACAGGGTTAGCTCAAGTTGATATGTTCATTGTGAGGTGGCTCCTGGCAAATACACAGTCCCAGCTGTCAGGATCTTTCATGGCACCGCTTCCACTCCACCAACAAACGTCCGCAACACTTCGCCCCGCTCATTAAGGACCAGAAAATCGGCGTCGACGCCCGCGCTGAGCACTCCCTTGGCGGCGCATCCAGCTACCCGCGCCGGATTTCGACTCGCGGCACTCACCGCCTCGCTCACGCTCCAACCCGCAAATTGCGCAAAATTTCGCACTGCACGGTCCATGGTTAAAACGCTCCCCGCCAGCTTGCCGTCAAAACTGCACACGCCGTCCTTCACATCGACCTCCATCGATCCCAGTCGATATCGCCCATCGGGCATGCCGGTCGCGGCGGTTGCGTCTGTGATCAGCACCAGTTCCCTGCCCTTCGCCTTTGCAACTAGCTTCACGATCGCAGGATCGACATGGATGCCGTCGGCAATAATGTCCGCGCTGACGCGTTCGTCGGTGAGCACGGCACCCAGGATTCCCGGCTCGCGGTGCCCCAACGGCCGCATGGCATTAAAAATGTGAGTGGCGTGGCGCGCACCCGCATCAATCGCGCGTTCGGTCGCGGCAAAATCAGCGTCCGAATGTCCCAGGCTGACGCACACTCCCCGCGCCGCCGCAGCGCCAATCAATTCAATCGCACCCTCAAGCTCGGGAGCAATCGTCATCACGCGAATGTGCCCGCGCGCCGCCTGCCAGAAACGCTCAAACGTTTCGATTTTGGGCGGAAGCAGATTCTCCGGAGGATGAACTCCGCGCCGCGCATGGCTGATGAACGGCCCTTCCAGATGAATGCCCAGCGGAACTGCGCGCCCGCCATCGCGGATTCTCTCTCTTGCCGTTCGTTGTTCGATCGTTTGCCGCTCGGACGTTCGCTCTCGGCTCGTTTGCCCGCCCGCTTCAATCGCATCCGCCAGCCGTTCCAGCGCGCGCAACGTGCTCTCCATCGAAGCAGTGACGGTCGTCGGAAAATAACTCGTCACGCCGTGCCGGGCCAGAACGCGCTCAATCGCAGGCAGTGCCTCGGGGCGATCGTCCATGACATCGAATCCGCCGCTGCCATGAATATGCAGATCGACGTATCCGGGCACGATCACCGCGTCGCCAAAATCAAAGTGCGCCGCGTGAGCCGGCAATTGCCCATCGGCGCGAGACGCGATTTCCAGCACGCGCCCATCATCGACGACCATCACAGCATGGTCGATGATCTCGTCAGGAGTCAGCAGTCTTCGAGCGGTAAATGCCAGCATAGGTCGCAAAAATTGCAGGGATGCAGATGCGAGCAAAATTGTAGCAGCGTTGGTCGGATACGCGACTGACACCCCCGAACCTGGTTCCCAAAGGTCCGGAGGGCAGTACCTTTCGTTACCCCTTCCGCATCAAAACAGATAGGAATTATGATACTTCGGCGGCTAAAGTTGACATGGTGAGGTACACTGACTTGTCGCCTGTAACGAAGAGAAAGGCTCGTAATATGTCCGCGCTTCCAGTTCCACCTCCCGAGTCGAAACGTCGTACCCGCAAGGATGGGCTCCGGACGATTGCGGGGCTCCTGGAAGAACAAATGGATGAAATGGGCCTGACCGAAGAAGAAAAGAACGCCAAAATCCAGGCGTTTGCAGAGCGAGTGGACAAGGCTAAGGCTAAGGCCGCCCGCGCTGAATCTCGGCCCAAGTAGCCATCGCGTTCTGGTATCTCGGATGTCCCGGTTTAATCCCAAAGAGTTCTTCGAGTAAACTCTTATACTCTGCCTCGTCTCCGAGGTCCGCGAGCTCATCCATTTTGCGCATGGCTTCGGCTTCTCGCTTGCGAGCCTCGCCCTTCGGCGTTCGCGGCTTCGCTTCGTGGAAGGCGGAGATCTTTTTCATGGCTAGTCCTAGCTAGTTCGAATCCTCTTCGGTACTAGCAACCGCTTCAGGTTCCGGGCCAATTCCGACTCTTGCTTCTATCTGCCGTCTATGCTAAAAGAACTGGTAGGTTAATGCAAACAATGATAAGCAATAACAATAACGAAGCCATAACGCACCTTGCGATACCGGAAAGACAGATCCCGGTATTGATCGACTCCAGTGCTGAAAAGGCTGAGGGGTATGTGCCATCGAGAGCCTGGAGCGACACACCTGTGACCAGAGTTCGGCGCTTGCTGCCCTCGTTCGTGCAAGGATTGGCGAGTCCGCAGCGACGTCGGAAAATCGAGAAGGAACACGGAACCATCAGCGCAACCGAATGGACCCGGCTGCGCGAATTGCTCAGCCTGATAGACCGTTGGAACGCCAGTGACTCGTCGCCCTTGATCACAATTGACACGATAGAAGGGCTGGATGATTTGATTGCCCAACTCAACCGGGTGAGTCCTGGGGGTTGGTTGAAGGAAACAGACAAGTCTGGCACTGGAAAACTGATGTTTAGATCGGTTTCTGGCAGTAAGTCAATCGAAATCGAAATTGGGAAACCCACGTTCACGCCCCTAATAGACGCGCCACCGGGCCGCAAAGTCGCCCCGCGTGCCCATCCGTTTTTGGAAGACGGACAGACTGCGAAGTGGAGAGTTGAAGGCAGCGGAGAATGCAAAACGGTGCCCTTTGCTATCTCGGAATTGTTCACGGCGGGATTGAGCAAAACTCGGTTTGTTGTTTGGTGGTCAGATGTAGGAAAGAAACTTGTACCGGGCCTCTACTGCCCGGACATTTTAACGGCATTGTACGCGTTGGCGATGTGGAGCAGCGGCACTGCGGGAGGATGGGCGATCTGTCAGAGGTGCAACAAAGACTATCCGCGCAGTCGGGCCAAACAACTCTATTGCTCCCACAAATGCCAAGTCGCGGCGGCCATGAAACGCTATCGGAAAAACCTCGAAATGGCAGCAAAATCGAAATCCACGACCAGGGCTAAGAGCAAGAAACGTCGGGTGCCCCTCTCCTCGCGTTCTGTGCGATGAGTGGGTTTGCCATAATCCGTCGTTGTGCTTACCTCGCGCCGTCCCGACTCTTCATTCTTTACCGACAGCCACTTTCCTTACGTCCTCAAACTGTGTGATCTCGACAGTTCCTTCGGGGAAATTAGCGGTAATCTTTAATTCTCCGCCCATGGCTTTGACGAAATCCTGAAGCGTGCTGACATACATATCCGTCCGGCGTTCGAGCTTGGATACGGCAGCCTGGTTGACTCCAAGAATTTTTGAAAGATGCACCTGCGTCAGCTCGCGCGCTTGCCGCAGCTCGTCCAGGGCCATCCCGGAGCGATATTTGGCCGCCAGCAGACGCGAACGTCGCTGGGCGCCAGAAGACATTTTGGCGCGGAGTAAGTTGAAATTCTTGGGCACCGTAGTTCTCCTCTAATGGGTCGTTGACCCTGATGTGCTGCTTACTTCTTGCGTTTCCGTTCAAGCTGCTTTAGGTGCCGATCAAATAAATCGTCTGCAATCGGCACAAATTTTTCATACCAGTTGGGATCTCCAGTCTTGTCCCCACCCAACAGGAGCAGCGCCGTTCGCCGAGGATCGAACGCATACAGCACGCGCAGGTGGCGCTCCTCCACTTTGCCACGCAGTTCCTTCATGTTGGCGTGGCGGGAAGTGGAAATCACGTCGGCATGAGGCCTGGGAAGCGTCGGGCCGCGTTCCTGCAACAGTTCAACCTTGGCGCTGATCTCGACTTGCTCGTCTTCGGAAAGGGAGTTCCACCAGGCTTCAAACCGGGCAGTGAACTCGACGTCCCATGCCATGCGAACAGTATTCCTTATATGGCATAGTCCGTCAAGGGAATACTCGAAAGCGGCTTTGAACAACGCGCATTATCTAAACTTGGTTCTGCCTTCTTGACATTCGCCAACCGTTCGCCTATGCTGCGCGCATGGCGATCACCCGGCGGCAACACGAACTCTACGACTTTCTCTCGCGCTACATCTCCGAACATGGACACTCCCCTTCCTATGAAGAGATCCGGGAGGGCATGGGCCTGAACTCCCTCGCCACCGTCCACAAACACGTTACCAACCTTGAGAAAAAAGGGCTGCTCACGCGCGATTACAACCGCAGCCGGTTGATCGATCTGCTGCCTCCGCGCGGCAAGCTGAAGCAGTCGATGGCGGTGAATACAGGCGTCGTGCTACCGCTGGTTGGCCGGATCGCGGCAGGGCGTCCGATTGAGGCGGTTGAGACGGCGGAGACGATTTCGCTGGCCGATTTCGTGCGCTCGAAGGAAGTGTTTGTGCTCGAAGTGCGCGGCGATTCGATGCAGGACGAGGCCATTCTCAACGGAGACTTCGTGCTCGTGGAAAAAACCAAGACAGCGCACAACGGGGACATCGTGGTCGCGTTGATCGACCACTCCGATGCCACGCTAAAGCGCTTTTTCCGCGAAGGAGACAACATCCGCCTTCAGCCTTCGAACGCGGCAATGAAGCCGATTATCGTGCCGGCAGCGTCAGTCGAAGTGCAGGGCCGAGTGATCGGAGTGCTGCGGAAATACTGAGCAACAGTCGCCAGTTCTCAGTTGCCGGTTGCCAATGAAAACCAAAACCCGTCGATGTCGTGACAACGGAAAGCCCGGAATCGAGTCCGGGCTTTTCTGTATGAGACTGGCAATTGGCAGCTTAACGCCGCCAATTCAACCCAGATGCCGGTCGAGCGCCTTCTGAATATCGTCTTTCGAGCGATAGCCTACCAGTTGCTCTACGACCTGTCCGTTCTTGAAAACGAGCAGCGTTGGAATGCCGGTGACCTTGTACCGCATAGGGGTAGCGGCGTTTCGGTCGACATCCATTTTGCCAACGGTGACTTTGCCCTGATATTCTCCGGCAAGCTCTTCGACGATGGGCGCGATGGCGCGGCAGGGGCCGCACCACGCCGCCCAGAAATCCACGAGCACGGGCTTGTCCGACTTCAATACATCCGAATCAAAATTCGTATCGGTTACTTCGACGATGGCATTGCTGGCCATTCATCCTCCAGAATTCTTATGAGGTCCCCGCGGCAGATCAATGCGCACGGGAGAACCTATCTATCCTAGCACCCTCTATTTGATGCTGGGCAACCAAGGAAGTCGCAAAGGGTACGCCCGGGTGTCTCCGAAAGCAAGAACCGTGGGAGGGCGGCAGCGGTCGCGCCGCCGCGAGGAACGCACTGAAACACTGGCGCTCAACCGCGAAGCAAACTAAGGTACTCGAAGAACACATAAAACTGGAATGAATAACAATCTGGATCGCCTGCGCGTGGTGCTCGTCGGCACTCGGAACCCCCTCAACATTGGTGCCGCGGCGCGCGCCCTGAGCAACTTTGGAGTGCGGCAGCTGCGCCTCGTCAGGCCTTACGACGTCGCATTTCGAGAAGCTCGTTCGGCTGTTGGAGCAGCGGATTTGCTAGCGAACTCGAAGGTATACAAAACCGTCGCCGAAGCCGTTGCGGATTGCGCACTGGTCGTCGGCACAACGGCTGCAGGACGGCGAGAGTTGCACCACGAGCTGCGGCGACTGGAAGTAGGCGCTCGCGCAATTCGCAAACAACTTGCCAGCACTCCGGTCGCGCTGCTCTTTGGGTCGGAAAAAGTCGGCCTCTCAAACGACGACATGAGCCATTGCCACTGGCTGATGCGGATTCCGGCTCGCGACGAGCACGGGTCTATGAATCTGGGCCAAGCCGTGGCCGTTTGTTTGTATGAACTGGTGCGATCGGGGAAGATTGGCTCCGCGAAGACCGGCCCAGCCCACGCGGCTGCCGGCGATATCGAACGACTTACTACCTTGCTCTTGAAGGTGCTGGGCGCCAGCGGCTACGTAAAGCCGCGAGCGGCAGCGGCCACCGAAGAAAAGCTGCGGCGGATGATTCGGCGAATGAATCTCAACGATGCCGACGCGGAACTCTGGCTGGGAATGGTGCGTCAGATCGCATGGAAGCTGGACTTGACAAAATCCTCCGCCCAAGGCGACGCCTAACGGTCTCAACACACCGCTGTCTAGCTGTCAGTGTCGAAGGAGATTTTCCTAATACGCGCAACGAAATCGCGCGGCTCTAACCAAATGCCTCCCTTCCCTGCTCTTCTGTGCTAACCGTTGCCGCGTCCAGCAGTCGAATCTAAAAGCGGAGACGCAATCTTTGTCTCCGACCGTTCGTCACGCCCGAGGTACGGAAATGCGAGTGCTGGTAGACACCTTCGCGCAAACTTTGCGCACGCTCTGGGCGCACAAGCTGCGCTCGTTCCTGACCATGTTTGGAATCGCATGGGGCGTAGGCTCGTTGCTGCTGCTGGCCGGCGTGGGCGAGGGTTTCCGCAACGGCAACCGCAAGCAACTTGAAACCTTCGGCAAGAACATCATCTTTTTCTTTGGAGGCCGTGCGCCCGCCGTCGAAGGCAGCTTCGCTTCCATGAAGTGGTTCAATCTCACTTATGACGACTACCTCGCGATCAAGGACCAGTCGAAACTCGCCATCAACATTTCACCGCTCATCGCGCGCGACGATATTCGCGCCGTAAGCGATTACACGAGCACCAACGGCCAAGTCTCAGGCGTGCCGGCCATCTACAGCCAGGTGCGGACAATCCCGCTTGCCGTAGGGCGCTGGATCAACGACGACGATACCGAGCGCCGCCGCGTGTGCGTACTGGGCCGCGAGATGACGCGCAATATGTTTCCGGGGCGTCCAGCGGTCGGCAATACCATCCTTCTTAATGGCGTTCGATTTCAGGTAATTGGTGTCCTCAACATGATTGGCCACGAAGAACAAAACGCGACCAATGTCCGCATCTTCGTGCCCTTCAACACCATGCGTGAGCTGTTTCCGTTGACCGGCGACGATTCAAAAGATGGCAATGCCATCTCGTTTATCAATTACCAACCGCGCACTTTCGACGAGAACGAACTCGCCAAGGACGAACTACACCGCATCGTGGCTCGCAATCATGGAGGCTTCGATCCATCGGGCAAAGATATCTGGGAAGAGTGGGACACGGTAAAGAATCAAAAGACCATGGGCAAGATCTTCACTGCCATGGACTGGTTCCTGGGAGGAGTGGGCCTGGTGACGCTGGCGTTGGGCGCAATCGGCATCGTCAACATCATGCTGGTCGCAGTCACGGAGCGCACGCGCGAAATCGGCTTACGAAAGGCTCTTGGCGCAACGCATCGCAGCATCCTGTTCCAGTTTTTTGTCGAAGGAGCTTTCCTCACGCTGATCAGTGGAGCGGTTGGTGTGGGTGGCGCAATGCTCGTGATTCATCTGCTCTCGGGAGTCCAGCTTCCCCAGGGTTTCGACACGCCGCGAATCGTACCAGCATCGGCCATCGGCGCTGTGCTCTCGCTGGCGCTCGCGGGAATTACTGCGGGACTCTACCCGGCGCGCAAGGCAGCGCTGCTCGAACCAGTCGAGGCCCTGCGCCAGGAGTAGCGCAAAGCGGCCAATGAGGAGTAAGCCATGACACGAGATCTCTTGCAGGAAGCCTACGGCGCGATGCAATACAACCGCCGGCGCACAGCCCTCACCATGCTGGGCATGGCCTGGGGGATCGCAACGGTAGTCATCCTGCTGGCATTTGGCTCGGGATTTGAGCGTGCCATCGATCTGATCTTCAGTTCCTGGGGAACAGATGTCATCGGTGCATTCCCTGGGCGCACGTCATTGCAGGCGGGCGGCGCGAAGGCTGGGAGCGAAGTCAGGCTGAAGTTGGCGGACGTCGAATATGTGCGCAATGAGGTTCCAATGGCGAAGGGAGTGACGCCGATTTTCGACAAGCAGAACGGCGTCACCATTCAGCACGACTCTCGCACTTTCACCAATCTGTTCCTCACCGGCGTTTACCCCGTATATGAGCGCATTCGCGGATTCGAAGTTGCCAGCGGCCGCGGACTGAGCGAGCAAGATGAACTCGATCACGCGCGAGTGGCGGTCATTGGCGACGAAGCGAAACGCCGTTTGTTCTCGGGAGAGCAGGCTCTGGGCCAAACCATCCGCATCGCCGGTGTCAGCTTTCAAGTGATTGGCGTTTATCAGCACAAGGTGCAAGGCGGCGATAACAACGACAATACCATGATCGTCATTCCTTTCAGCGCCATGGGCGATCTTTACGATACGCAGTACATCACCGGCATTCTGATGGACTACGACGGAGGCGATCACGTCCAGATCGCGCGCGTGGTCCGGGCCGTGCTGGCCGGTCACCACAACTTCCGCCCGGATGACCGCCGGGCCGTCTTCATCGCCGACTTCAAGCAGGATTTCGACGAGTTCACCACCGTGACCACCGCGCTCAAGGCCCTCCTCGCTTTCATCGGCGCTCTGACCCTGGGTATCGGCGGCATCGGGCTGATGAACATCATGCTGGTGTCTGTGCAGCAGCGGACCCGCGAGATTGGCGTAGAGAAAGCACTGGGCGCGCAGAAAAGCCACATCCTCCTGCAATTCTTGGCGGAAGCGCTGGCCATCACGTTCGCAGGCGGCGCGGCCGGAATCGGAATCGCCTATCTGATTTCCTCGTGTGTGGGTGCGCTGCCTCTGATGAGCGCTTTCGGCGACAACCTGCAAGCCGGAGACATACACTTGCAAATCAATCTCAGCAGCCTGGCCGTGGCAACCATCATTCTGAGCGTCGTCGGTATCCTTAGCGGGATGGTGCCGGCAATCCGCGCGGCACGACTGGACCCGATTGAGAGCCTGCGCTACGAATAAGCTCAGTCGCGCTGCATATCTCCCACGATGGCAGTTCCGAATACCAGCAGCGTCAGCAGTGAAATAATCCCCAGCGAAATGGCGCAGTAAATACACCACACGCCCAGCACATACTTTTCGATGTCGGCCAGGTGAACCGCAAAAACCAGAGCGATTGTCACCAGCGGCGCCATCCACAGGTACGCTCTTCGCATTGCGAGCAAGGCCAGCACCAGATAACCACCCATGCCAATGACCGCCACCGGAACGCCATAAAACAGGGCGAAGGGGCTGTGGTTGACGATGCCACAGTCCCACTTTTCGTTGATGCTGCATGGCGAGGGGTCGGTACGGTAGTGCTCGCGCAGCGCCAGTCCGGAAGCGACGATCCCAAGTATTGCCAGTAAAACCAGTACCCATCTCATTTTAAAGTCTCCACTCTATTAGAAAGATTAAATTGCCGAATTGATATTATGCGCGATTTCGAGCGCAATCGAAAACTGCGGCGTTTTTCGAGGCAATACAGCACTCTATTGCGGAAGTTTCGTCACTTCCGCGCTCGCTCCGGCAACCGCGGAGCAATCGCATAATTGAGCTGCACAAGCACAATGAAGCTAATGCTCCAATATGTACTAAAGAAACATAACGCGG
Organism: uncultured Acidobacteriaceae bacterium; assembly: GCA_963804075.1. Classification (GTDB taxonomy): domain Bacteria; phylum Acidobacteriota; class Terriglobia; order Terriglobales; family Acidobacteriaceae; genus Acidiflorens. The sequence goes on from CAWDPB010000012.1 coordinate 43,883, forward strand.
CCCCGAATGCATATAACGACTGCGCGATGACGATCCTTCGTTTGACGGCCGTAGCGATCTGCGGTGAAATGTCTTCCTTTACCAGCCCGCTACCGAGTGCGCAGATCCAGCTGAAATAAAGCGCCGCGCCAAGCAGCAGAATGTTAAGCCAGTACCCGAGCAGAGCCGTCCGGTAGGAGATAAACTCCGCCAGCAGACGAGTAGAAAACGGCATCATCGAAACCGCAAACAAAAACAGAAGGTATATCCACGAGAGGCTGCGGTCGGACCGCGCCAGATGATTAAGTTGCGTCTGCTGACCCACCCAGAAAATGCCGAGTGTGATAAAGCTCATCAAATAGGCGACGCCCTGCGGCGCAAGCCCAATCAGGGCGTGGCGCAAATCCGCGCCGCTGTGCACGGCCTCACGCGCCGGCACATGCAAATCAAGTACCAGGAGCGTCATCGCGACGGCGAAGACTCCGTCGCTCAACGCCGCCAGCCGTTCGACGCTTTGGCCCGCGATCAGATTGTAGGTTGGCTTACCCGGCATGGCTACGGGCAATGAGTTTAGCAGGTTGCGAGAAGCTGCCATCGGCATGATAAGTCGGGGACGACAATTCCGAACCTGCCGATTCAACACTTCGTTTACGAAGCGTTCTCGATCATTCAGTCCGAGTGTGTTACAAGAACGCTATGACTGACGACGGCAGGACAACAGGGGATTTGAGTTCGCCCCGAAGTTCCAAACAAAGTTCAGACCCGCCCACCCCTCCAGTGCCCTCGGCCGCCCGAGCTGACGTCTCCAACTTCTGCCCAAATTGCGGTACCGAATTGCGAGGCCGCAGCTGCAAGCTGGTTTGCAAGACTTGCGGCTTCTATCTAAGTTGCTCGGACTTTTATTGAGCTCTTCCGCGGTGAACCGCCGGTCTTAGAGAGACTCCGTCTGCTCCATATGCAAACAAACTTCGCCCACACCTTTTACAATGGGTACGCATAATTTACCGCTTCTCATCAAAGGAGATTTGGAATGGAAAGAAAAGCAAGCGCAGTTTGGAAGGGCGGCCTGAAGGATGGCAAAGGATCCGTGTCATCGACGAGCGGCGTGCTCTCAAACACCCCTTATTCCTTTACAACTCGATTTGAAGGCACTCCCGGCACGAATCCGGAAGAACTGATCGCAGCCGCGCACGCCGCATGTTTCTCCATGGCGCTGTCGGCGCAACTCGGCGGTGCGAACCTGACGCCGGAAAGCATCAACACCGCGGCCACGCTCACTATGGAAAAACTCGAAGCGGGCTGGACCATCACCGCCGTTCATCTGGACGTAACCGCAAAGGTGCCGGGCGCAAGCGCGGAAGCCTTCAGCACCGCGGCGCAGAATGCCAAGGCGGGCTGCCCAGTCTCGAAGGTCCTGAACGCGAAAATCACAATGGACGCCAAGCTCGGATAAGCCCCGATCAGCAGCTTTAGCTGTTTTTGCGGAGTAGTTCGCGCAGCCTGGCGTTGATGCGGACCGCGTCTTTCGTCCCCTGGTCGATCATTTCAACCCAGCGGCGCGAACTCTCCGGCGGGCCGGCTTGAGTAAGCAAATACGTGGCCTGCACGATCGTTTCAAGGGCATTGCTCAGATCGTGCGCCAGAAAACGCAGGTCTTTGGCAAGGTCAGCCGGAATTTTATCGTCAGCGCTCGGCATGCAAATTCGTCCTGCAAATATAAGACGCCGGTCCGCCCTGATGTGTGGAGACGGGCTTTGCCCCGTCCAGGGGCCTGGCTATCGTATTTGACCTCTCGCGCGCACCGTTTTATTGACAGGCAGGCGTCAGCCAGTAGATATTAGTGTAGTCCTCTTGAAAACAGGGACCCTGCCGATGTTTTCTTCACTGTGCGGATATGGCGGAACTGGCAGACGCGCTAGGTTCAGGTCCTAGTGATCGCAAGGTCGTGGAGGTTCGAGTCCTCTTATCCGCACCAAAAATCAGGTCTCAGCTCTCAGTCGTCAGGTCTCAGGAAGAACCGCCGATGCTAAAAAGACTGCTGTTTGCATCGATCATCTTCTTTGTTGCGCTCGGCCTGCTCATGCTCCCGTCCCTGACAGCCATTTACCGCGCTATATCTGAGCAAAGAGCGACCGGATTCGCTTTCGTAGTGGGCTCGACGGGAGAGAACATCTTCCGCCTTGGCGTTCTCATCTTGTCGACGCTGTTTGCCTATTGGCTCTCCGCGAAACTGATCAGACACTAATCTGCGTTTGGCAGTGCTGGCCGATTTGACCTGGTCCGTCGAGATTCACAACTGGGAAGTTGGACCTGAGACCTGACGACTGAGACCCGAGACCTGCCCCTACGCGCCCGCCGACAACCGGTGCGTGCTGCGTGTCTGCGCGATTCCATATTGGCGGATCTTGTAGAGCAATGCCTTGTAGCTGATCTTGAGCAGCGCCGCGGCCTGTTTACGGTTCCAGTTGGTCTCTTCCAGCGCTCGCGCAATCGCTTCCGCTTCCGCCTCGTCCTTAGCGCTGCGGCCCAACGATTTCAATCCGCCCGTGCCTTCCGCGCCCGCGACTGCGGCCTTGCCGGCCCCATCCACATTGAGTCCTCCGCCGCCATCTGAACGAGGCTGCAACTCCGATACCGCCAGCGTTTCGTCCCCTAAAACCAGGTAGCGCTTGATGAAGTTGCTCAACTCGCGCAGGTTACCGGGCCAGGGATGACGCAGGCACGCCTCAAGCAACACGGGTGAGAGTGGCAGCGGCGGCCGCGCATAGGATTCCGACATGCGCGACATGAAGTGCTTCAGAAGAATAACGATCTCTTCCTTGCGCTCGCGCAGCGGCGGTAGAGACATCGTGAAAGCGTTGAGACGGTAATAAAGATCTTCACGCAGGCGCTTGTTCGCGATCGCTTCCGGAATATTGATGTTGGTTGCCGCCAGGATGCGAACGTCAACCTTGATCACGCTGCGGCTGCCGAGTCGCGAAAAAGTCTGATCCTGGAGTACGTGCAGCAGCTTGGCCTGAAGCAACGGCGGCATTTCGCCGATTTCGTCGAGCAGAATTGTGCCTTTGTTGCACAACTCAAACTTACCCGGCTTGGCGTGGTTGGCGCCCGTGAAAGCGCCCGCTTCGTAGCCAAAGAGTTCGCTTTCCAGCAGGTCGGCGGGCACAGCCGCGCAATTCACTTTGAGGAACGTACGGTGCGCGCGCGGAGAAAGCTTGTGAATCAGCCGCGCCAGCACTTCCTTTCCCGTGCCACTCTCGCCCAGCAGGAGGACTGGAATGTCGACATTAGCCACCAGTGCGGCTTGCGAGCGGATTTTCTTCATGGCCGGACTGGCAGCCACAAAAAACACGTCGTCGCAAAGCTCTTCCACTTCGCCCACATAGTTTGCGTTCTTCGCGCCGATGCACTGCGCGATCACCCCGTCGAGTTCCGCTTTCTGGAACGGCTTGGTCAAATAATCGGTCGCGCCCAGGCGCATGGCCTGCACCACTTTCCGCGTATCGTTCACGCAGGAAAGCATCACCACTTTCAGCCCGGGCTTGATATGACGCAACTGCTCCAGCGTCTGCAATCCATCGATGCCCGGCATCAGCAGATCCAGAAGCACCAGATCGGGCTGTAACCCCTTCTGCATTTGCTCTACGGCCTCTTCTCCGGTTGTCGCGGTCTGCACCTTGTGCGAGTCGACTTCCAGCAACGTGCGGATATAACGCAGCATTCCCGGTTCGTCGTCTACGAGCAGAATGCTGGCTGCTTCGCTCATTGGCCGGTTCCTTGAGGCGGACTGCTGATAGTTGGTTTCATCGGAATCAGAAAAGAGAACTTGCTGCCCGCGCCCGGTTCGCTTTCCACCCAGATCTTCCCGCCCATGGCCTGGAGCAGGCGTCGCGCAATGGCCAGTCCCAACCCCATCCCCTCGGCAGATTCGGACCCCGGCAGGCGGAAGAAGTCGTCGAAAATTTCCAGCTGAAACTCCGGACGAATCCCCGGCCCGGTATCGGAAACGCTTACTTTCACGGCGTTCGGCACATTCAACGATTGCCGCCGCCGGTCTCCGTTCGCCGGCGACTGGGTTGCGGTTCGCCGCTCCCACATGTGCGGTTCCGCATGCAGCCAGACCGTTCCCCCCTGCGGCGTGTACTTGCACGCGTTCTCCAGAAGGTTGGAAATCACACGCTGAATCTTCGGCGCGTCGAAAGGAAACGCTGTCAGTTTGTCGTTCGCCAGAAAGTAAAGCGCAAGGCCACGGTCCTGAAAACGATTCGACCAGATGCGGCATACCTCGGAAAGACAGGCGTTGATGTCGCCTTCCACAAATTGCATTCGCATCGCGCCCGTTTCGAGGACGGAAAAGGTCAGAAAATCCTGAATGAAGTGCTGCAGGCGCTGCCCGCTTGCAAACATGTCGGCCATCACTTCACGCTGCCGGTCGTTGAGCGGTCCCAGCTTCTGGCTCTGCAACAGTTCAATATAGCCGTTGAGAATTGCCAGTGGCGTTTTCAGGTCGTGCGCAGCGGAAGCCAGTGCGTTGGTGGTCTTTCGGAAGCGATCGCGCAGTTGTTCAAGTTCCTGAAGAGCCTCCGGCGGGACGCTCAAAGGCGATCCCTCCTCGGCCGCAGCTGCCTTTGATCTCTCTTTCATCGAGATGGCGCCGCCCAGAGACACGGCTGGAGTTTTATCGGACGTAGAAGCCATAGCAAACGGGGGGAGAAAACCTTCTACCAGAAACTGAAAACGAGGGATGTTTGTGATGCTAAGGCAGGGCCAACAAACTGTCAATCGGAAAGGTGAAAAGGGGACGGAACGGAAAAACCTTGCACTTTTGAAATGACCGATAGTCATGATTTCGCCCTGTCATTCTACTCCCGATCTCTCCAAATTCCCTTCTGGTCGCGAGGTTCGGAGCAACTCGGCCAGGTCACCGTGGGTCTCCGATGTTTGGCCCATAAGATGCGGCTTTTATGGTAGTTAATACGTCCGTAGGGCAGGTAATCTCGGTGGAACGGCTGGCGGTCAAGAAGAACGCGCGGAAGTGGGCAAGATTACAGCTGGCTATTCCTGTTTTTGTACGGACGCGCGACGAAAAGAACTCGGATCTGCTGGAGTTTGCTACCGCTATCAACATTTCCGCTGGGGGTGCCCTCATAGCAGTTCGCCGCCCCTTGCCCAAATCCACGTCTATTTCGCTGGAAATCCCGAGCGCTCCGGTCGGGCCAACCGATAGTGTCCCTGGTTTCTCCCGTTTAATCCGCGCCAAGACGGTGTGGGTCTCCCACTTGAACGACTATCATCTTATGGGCTTGAAGTTTGCCCGCCCGCTGAACACCGACAAAGACGCCGATGCAAGAAGGCATGTGAGGAAAACTGGCGCTGCGGTGTGAAAAACTTTTCTCTTTACCTGCCTTCCTTAGCTTGGCACATGAGTGCTATGCCTATGGCGTGGACAGCCAAGCCTTCCCATCCGCATCTTAATGGTAAACTTCATAGTTGTAGGACCTGCCTGAGGTTCTTCTCTTCTGCTCCCCCGTTTGGCGCTTGAGATGCACTTTTAGTGCACGCGGGTTGACATACCGCGAATGGGGCCCTTGTCTTATGACAACTCTTTCGGTGACTTCGCTGCAACAGTCCCTCGGTGATCTTCCTCCTGACAACATCATTTTTGGCCGTTCCGATGCGCTGCAAGCGATTCGCGCCCAACTGGCTCGCGTGGCCGCTGCCAATGTTCCCGTCCTGATTACCGGCGAAAGCGGTACCGGCAAGGACATCATCGCCCGGCTCGTCCACGGGCTTTCTCCCTGGAAAGGCGGACCCTACGTCAAGGTTAACTGCCCGGCTATACCCGGAACACTCCTCGAAAGCGAACTGTTCGGCTATGAAAAAGGAGCTTTCACCGGCGCATTCGGATCGAAGCCCGGCCGCGTGGAAATGGCTCACCGCGGCACGCTGTTTCTCGACGAAATCTCCGAACTCGATCCCTCGCTGCAATCAAAGTTATTACAGCTCCTTCAGGATGGCCAATTCTGCCGCATCGGCGCGCAGGAGGACAAGAAGGTCGAGGTGCGCGTCGTCTGCGCAACCAACCGCGACCTGCAAAACGAGATCGAGGCCGGCACCTTCCGCCAGGATCTTTTCTACCGCATCAACGTCGTGAATCTCCGCATGCCGTCGCTGCGTGACCGCCGCAACGATATCGAGGATCTGACGGCTTACTTCCTGGAATATTACAACCGGAAGTTCAACTGCCGCGCTCGCCCGATTTCGGCCGAAGTGCTGGCCGTGCTCAAGAAATACCACTGGCCGGGCAATATCCGCGAACTGGAAAACCTGGTCAAGCGTTATGTCATCCTCGGTCACGAAGAAGCGATCACCGCTGACCTGGTCGCGCGCGAACCGGACTACCTCAATGCCGATATTTCGCTCGACGGCCCCATCTCGCTGAAGAAGCTAACGCGCCAAGCCGTACGCGAACTGGAGAAGAAGATCATCCTGAAGGTTCTGCAGCAGCATCACTGGAACCGCAAGCAGGCCGCACGTACACTAGGCATCAGCTACCGCGCTTTACTCTACAAAATTCGCGACGCCGGCCTGCCCTCAAACCGCGCGCTTCGTATGCGCGCGGCCGAAGACGCGGCCACAAAAAGCGGCGCAGCCGCCGACTAACGCCAAGGTCAGAGGTTAGAGGTCAGATTGCAGAGGTGAACTCTTCGCCGTTCGAACCGAGCACGCCACAATTGTTCGGCCTTAGCCTCTGAAGTCCGACCTCTAACCTTTTACTTCGGCGCTAACCTCTGCAATCCGACCTCTAACTTCCGACCTTCCCCTCACGCCCAGAACGTCCGGTCGAGCGTCCGATACTGAATCGCCTCGGCAATGTGTTTCGGCTCCAGTTGAGAAACCGATTCCAGGTCGGCGATCGTGCGCGCGACTTTCAAGATACGGTCATGCGCGCGCGCACTCAAGCCCTGCTGCGTCATCGCACGCTCCAGCAGATGTTCGCAGTCTGCCGACAAGACGCAGAACTTGCGGATGTTCTGTGGCGGCATCTGTGCATTGCAGAACAGCTTCTGCTTGCCCGACTCAAAGCGCTCCAGTTGCAGTTGCCGCGCCCGAATCACCCGCTCCAATATCTTCGCCGAACTCTCCGGCTCGGTCGTGCTCCGCATCTCTTTGTAATTCACCGCCGGCACATCGATGTGAATGTCGATGCGGTCCAGCAGCGGCCCCGAAATTTTCGAAATATACCGCTGAATCATTGGCGGCGTGCAATGGCATTCCCGCGTACGGTCGTTATGAAATCCGCACGGACACGGGTTCATCGCCGCCGTCAGCATGAAGCGCGCCGGAAACGTCAGCGACATCGCCGCCCGCGCGATACACACACTGCCATCTTCGAGCGGCTGCCGCATCACTTCCAGCACAGTGCGCGGAAACTCCGGCAGTTCGTCGAGAAACAGAACTCCGTTGTGCGCCAGCGATACTTCTCCCGGCCGCGGAATTGCGCCGCCGCCGATCAGGCCCGCGTCGGAAATCGTATGATGCGGCGACCGAAACGGCCGCACCCCCACCAGCCCTGCGTGTGCGTCCAGTACGCCGGCAACGCTGTGAATCTTTGTGGTTTCAAGCGCCTCTTCGAACGTCAGCGGCGGAATAATCGTGGGCATGCGCTTGGCCAGCATCGTCTTGCCCGACCCCGGCGGCCCGATCATTAGAATGTTGTGCCCGCCCGCGCAAGCGACTTCCAACGCCCGTTTGGCGGTCTGCTGTCCACGCACATCCTTGAAATCCACGGGGAAATGCTGCGCCTCGCTCAGCAACTTCGCGCGGTCCACCTGCACAGATGAAACGCCGTTGCCGGAATTGATGTAGTGAATCACCTCAAGAAGCGACTTCACCGGATACACATCCACGTCCCCAACCATCGCCGCTTCCCGTGCGTTGACCTCGGGCACGATAATGCGCTTAAGCTTCCGGCAACGCGCCTCGATAGCGATCGGCAAAGCTCCGCGCACGCCGCGCACGCCACCGTCAAGCGAAAGCTCGCCCACAAAGAGCGCGTCGGCGATCTCCTTCTTGTTCAATCCTCCATACGCTCCCAGAATGCCTAACGCGATGGGCAGGTCGAAACCCGATCCTTCCTTCCGGATGTCGGCCGGCGCGAGATTAATCGTGATATCGGTGGGCGGGATGTCATAGCCACAATTTTTCAGCGCGGCTCGCACTCGGTCGCGGCTTTCGCGCGACCGCCGCATCCGGCAATCCGACCGTGTGAAAGCGGTCTTCGTTCTGCTTGATGCCGGATACATCGACCTCAACTTCAATAACGTTGGCATTCACACCGTAAACGGCGGCGCTGAGTGTTTTGTAGAGCATAAGAAGACCGGGAGACACACCTGGAGGGCGGGTCGGATGGGAGATCCTTAAAGCCACCATACCCGCCGCTGAACTCTTCTTCCGTGACTGCTATCACCCCACTCTCGTGACGAAAGTTTTCCCGCACCGGAGTACACCGGCCTCGTTCAGTGCTACGCTAAAGCAGTCTGGCGCAACCGTCCGGTTTTCGTAACATCTTCGCGTCAGCGGGATGCACAAATGTCCGAAGATTCGACCCCCACGCCCAATCCGTCCCCCACTCCCAGCAATCTGGAACGCGAAGAAAGCCAGCTATGGCGCTGGGCACTCGGTCTTCTCGTATTGCTGGCTGCGGCCGTCGCCGCCTTGTCGTGGCAGCAAATGGAGGCGCTTCCCTATCGCCTGGGCGCAATTCCGATCGGCCTCTTTGTGCTCTCTATTCTGTTCGCCGCCTATGCCTTCGGGCGTAAGCGCGAGGTTCGCGAACTCCGCCAGATCGTAAGGGGCTTTCAGGATCGCGCCAGCGTGGCGCCCAGCGAAGAGCAACTGGATCAACTCGGTCAATTGATCGTGCGCTCGCAGCGCAATTTCAAGGAACTCATCGACTCGCTCGACGACGTGGCTCTCGGGGTCTCGCTCGATGGCACTCTCCGCACCGTCAACCGCCGCGTGACCGAGATGCTGGGGCAGGCCTACTCGGATCTCGTGGGGCACAAACTACAGGAATTCCTGGAAGGCCCCGTTGGCACCGAAACGCCTATCGACTTGGCTCGCTTCGTCGAGAAGCGCACCTGGACCGGCGTAGTCAGCGTGCAGGTCAAAGGCGCTTCCCGCCGTCTCTACTATGACTGCGTCATCAACGCCATTGTGAAAGGTGGCGACGTAACCGGAGCCAGCGTGCTCGCCCGCGATATTACCGACCAGCGCGACAAGGAAAAGCGCTTCACTCAGCTGTTTGAAACTCTCCAGGAAGGCATGTATATCTGCAATCCGGATGGCAAGCTGGTCGAGGTCAATCCTGCTCTCCTCGCCATTCTTGGATACGACAGCAAGGAAGAAATGCTCGCCCTTCCTCCCGACGCCCTCAAAGTGGATCATAGCCTTGATCCCGTCCTCGGCCGCGCCGAGCACCAAGGCAGCCGCACGCGTACGCGCGAAGTGCGCCTCAGAAGAAAAGATGGCGGCATCGCCATTTGCCAGGACACTTCCACCGGCGTGGTCGAAGACGGCCACACCGTGCGTTACCAGGGCACGCTCGTCGACGTCACCGAAAAGCGCGCTATGGAACGGCAGTTGCAAAGCCAGGAAGATTTCCGGCGGCATCTGCTCGAGAGTTTCCCCGACCTGATTCTCGTGCTTGACCTGAAGGGCAATTACACCTTCGTCAGCCCGCGCATTCGCGATCTTCTCGGCTATGGACCCGAAGAACTGCTCGGCTCCAGCGTCGAAGGAACCGAGAAGAGTTCACCCGAACTGGCAAAGCTCTACCACACCGTCGCCACCGGCGAGAATTCCCGCGCTTCATGCGAATACTCCGCACGCCACCACGACAGCAGCTGGCGCACCATGCTCGGCATGGCCAGCCCTCTGCTCGATGCCGACGGCAAACCGGCCGGCGTGATCATCTCCGTCCGCGACGTCACTACGCAAAAGAAATTGGAGCAGCAGATTATTCAGAGCGAGCGCCTGGCCTCGATGGGTCAAATGATCGGCGGCTTCGCCCACGAACTCAACAATCCGCTCACCAGCATTCTCGGCATGGCCGAGTTACTGCAAGAAGGTGGCGTGACCGAATCCGGGCGCAAGCAGGTCACTATCCTCCACCAGCAAGCGCGTCGCGCGGCCGATATCGTTCAGAACCTCCAGTACTTCGCCCGCCCGCCCGCGCCAGGGCGCAGTCAGGTCGATCTCAACGACTTGGTGCAGCGCACCGTGCAAATCCAGGCCTATCCTCTGCGCAAGAGCAATATCACCGTCGATTTCTTGCCCGAGGCTGACCTTCCTCCGGTCGTCGCCGATTCCAACCAGCTCATGCAGGTGTTCCTGAACCTGCTGCTGAACGCCGAACAGGCAATCCGCGAGAGCCGCGACAAGGGCACCATCCGTGTACGTTTGGGCCGCAACGCCCATCAGGTTTGGGTCGTGTTTCAGGACGACGGTCCCGGCATTACAGCTGACAACCTCCCGCACATTTTCGATCCCTTCTTCACCACCAAACGCCCCGGCCGCGGCACCGGCCTCGGCCTGAGCATCTGTAAAACCGTCCTGCGCGAGCACGGAGGCAATATCGAAGCGTCGGAAGCCCCCGGCGGAGGCGCAGTGTTCACGATTACGTTGCCGGTGGCGAAAGAAGCGGACGCGCAAGCGGCTGGAAATAGCGGGCGGGTCGAGTTCAACTGGTATGATCGCAACCATCGACCACGGACCCATACGGGAGCTGAAGCTTAATCGGCCGCCAGCCAACGCGCTTTCTCCCGAGTTGGTCGTCGCCCTCCGAAGCACGATTCAACGAGCGCCGAGCGAAGGAGTGCGCGCCCTTGTCCTTTCCGGCGCGCCGGGAAAATTCTCCGCCGGACTGGATATCCCCGTACTGCTCGGGCTCGACCGGCCGGCAATTGCCGAATTCTGGCCGAACTTCTACGGGCTGGCGGGCGACATCGCCACATCCGCCATTCCAATTGCCGCCGCCATCACAGGCTATTCGCCAGCTGGAGGCGCGGTGCTAGCCACGTTCTGCGATTGGCGCGTGATGGCCGAGGGCGATTACAAGATCGGCCTTAACGAAGTGCAGGTTGGGATTCCTCTGCCGCCCGTCATCCTGCAAGGGCTGAGGCGCCTGGTCGGTCCACGGCAGGCCGAGCGGCTGGCGGTCCGCGGCGAGATGTTGTCGCCGCAGGAAGCGATGCGAGTCGGCTTCGTCGACGAACTGGCCCCACCGGAAAAAGTCGTAGACCGTGCGGTCGAATATTGCCAGCGCCTGCTTGCGCTCCCCGCCGAGGCAATGACCAGCACCCGCCGCCTGGCCAGAGCGGACCTTGCGGCGATCTTCGAGGCTGACCTGAAACCGGAATTGGAGCGTGTCATCGAAACCTGGTGGAGCCCTTCCACGCAAGTCCCTCTGCGCGCGCTCGCAGAGCGCTTGGGGAAAAAAACGTAGCCCTTACCGTCGCGCGTCTCCATTTAACCGCCCGCGGAGCCAATAGCTGGCTTTCTTTGACCTTTGCATTTATCCTGTGCTCGATCTAATTGTGCGAGATTCATATGAGAAATGCTCTTCTCATCGCATGCCTGCTAAGCGTTGCCGGAACAGCCCAACCACAGCCGAAGACAATGACGAAGATTGAGATAATCCCAGGAAGCCCTGGTATCGTCGCCGGGAGCTTTGCGTCGAAGCCGAAAGTCTTCTACCGTTCAGGCAACCGATACTGTCGCATTGAGGAGGCAGCCGATCCTGACCAAGGTGTCCACAATTTGATGATTGTTAACGAACCCGATTATTGGACGGTCAACCTATTAACTAAAACTGCCCGACATGCCGTTGATCCGGGTCCAACACTCAATTGTCACCTTCCGATCTTCGCATATGGTGCACCTGGATCGATGGACGAAGAAACGAAGGAAATAAGGGAATTGGAATTCGGTCAAGAGCTCAATTTCTTCAAGGGCAAAGGGGCGGTCGCAGCGAAAGGACCTGTCTTGCAGAAACAAGAAACGATGGTGTACAGGGCGAAAGTGGGCACCGCCGCCTTGGCACTCTTCATCTACGGCACGCCGGAAAAGCCCCTTGCAGTGGGATTGCAACGCGGGGACAAAAATGAGCTCTTCTGGTACAGCGGTTACGGCCAGGTTGAATTCGACCCTAAGGTCTTCGCAAAACCGGAAGCTGTAAGAATCGAAGATTCAACACCCTAAGGATGTCACGAGTTTTTCTGGCCTTTCTGGTTAGGTGAGTAAGTTCGTGGGCAAATCGACGGAGATCACTTAGGTCACATCTCCACCGCCATCGCCACAGCGTTCCCCCCGCCCAGCCACAAACGCCATAATGCCACGCAGCAAGCCGCATTTCGGCAAATGCCACCGCCCGCATGATCGTGCGATCTACTTTTTCAGCTCCGCCGTAAAGTTCGTAATCACCGTAACCGGCTGGTTGACCTGCTGCGAAACTCGCTCCAGCAGCAGCCGTTTGCCATCAGGCGAAACGCTATAGAACGGAGTTGTCAGCACCGTCCACTGGTTGACCAGCGTCTGCGGAGCGCCGAATTCAAGCGCGCCGCCCGCCTCCTTCACCGGCACAGCGAGAATGGACTGGTTGATATCGAAATAGAGAAGCTCCCTGCCGTCCGCCCTCCAGTGCGGCACTTGCCCGCCATTAGGGGAGACCTGCCACTTGCCCTGACCACCGAATGCCTCCACATAAATCTCCAGCCTGCCCGACTCGGCTGAATTGTAGGCAAGCCAGCGTCCGTTGGGAGAAAGCGTCGCGTTCATTCCATGAGGCAAAATCTGGCGCGTTTTTCGCTCCCCATCCAGCGACACGGCCCATATTCCTTCCTCTTTTTGCGTGAAGAGGTTTGGCGAATAAAACAGGGTCTTGCCGTCTCGCGACCAATCGGTAGGTGCGAAAACAGTGCCAACCGGATCCGAAAACAGCAGCTCTTCAGCGCCGGTCCCGTCGGCGGGCTTGCGATAAACCCCGCTGCCGGTCGAGCGCAGGGAGCTATAGGCGATCCATTTGCCATCGGGAGACCAAACGGGAAAAGTATTGCCGGTTGGGCCAAACGTAAGGCGCGTGCGAACCCCGCGCGCCAAGTCGAGCGACCAGACGTCGTTGACGCCGGTATCGATCGTGAGCGCAACGCGGTCGCCCTGCGGCGACAGGCGGGCAAACTGAAGGTTCTGCAAATTGTCGGCGGCCACGCTGAGCTGCTTCCCGCTGCGGTCCATCCAAACAAGTTGCACGCCTCCCGAACTACCGTTGCCGAAAGCCGACAGGCCACTGTCGGTGGCGGATGCGCCCATCCGCCAGGTGCTGACGTCGTTCAGCACGCCGGAAGAAACAGATTGTGATTCGCCGCTCAACTCACCTTTGTCGGGATCAAAGGGCTGGCCCATCAACTGGTCGCTGCGGCCAAACAGAAGAAACCCGGCAGCATAAATCGCGTTGCTCTGGGAGTGAATGAGCAGGCGATTCTCACGGCCGTCGAGCGAAGCATAGTAGATGGCGTTGTTCGACACCTTCGACGGGTCATGATGCATGGCGAAGTAAAGAAAGTGTTTGCCATCGGGAAGAAAAAACGGCCAGCGATGGGAGGAGTGCAGAGATGGATCCAGCTTAATAACCGGAGTGGGCGCGCCTCCATCGGCGTTGATTTGAAAAAGCCCGGAGATGGGAGACGGGGAGAACACGATGACGCCCTTGGGACTCCAGCTGCCGCCACGGCCGAGTTGGGCGTCACAAAGAGCCTGCGCCGTGGTGCCGTTGAGTTCGATGGTCTTCAGCTTGCCGTTGGCGAAGAACCCAATCGAACGGCCGTCCGGCGACCAGAAGGGAAAGATGGCGTTGTTGGTATCGGGCAGCTGCCGCGCGTCGTTCCCATTCATCGGGCGCACCCAGATGGCCGTCTTGGCGTCGGCGCTGGTAGCGGTGAAGGCGAGGTAAGTGCCATCGGAGAGAGTACCGGCGGCCCTGCAACATCGGAGGTCAGACGGAAGTGCGTGTCCGGCGGCGGATTGATGACAGCCCGAATGCTGGGGCCTGACGCGGCGGGGCCGATGAAGGAAAAATCCGCTCAAGTGTACCCAGAAACAATCGCAGCAGCGCGATGGCGGCAACCAACGAATGCGGCTCTGCGGCACAGGGGGAGGATCCTGAATCCACCGGAGCGGAGCCGAAGCGAAGCGACCCACCGCAAGTCCATCCGCAACATCGTGCGCGGATTGCACGCGGTCGGCGGGGTCTTTGGCGAGGCAGGCACGCACCACCATATCAAGCATCGGGAGGCAGCGAGCGGCTGGCCCCGCGCTGATCGGCTCCGGATCTTTTTCGAGAATCGCGCTGAACACGCTGAGTTGCGATTTGCCCTCAAACGCCCGCCGCCCGGTAATCATCTCGTACAGCACGCACCCGAAGCTGAACAGGTCGCTACGCGCGTCGGCTTCCGCGCCTTGCAGAAGTTCCGGGGCCATGTATTCAAACGTGCCAACGATCGACCCTTCTCTGCGTGAGCGGCGACGACTGCCGAAGTGAGCGAAGCAACGTTCATGGTCGGCGTGGAAGGAGTAAACGCGTCGACGGGCCGGCGAGGCAATCACAGCTCCGGCTTCGCCAGCCCAAAGTCCATCAGCTTGGCGCCAGCCTTGGTCAGCATGATGTTCGCCGGCTTCATATCACGATGGATAATGCCTTGCTGATGCGCCTTTTCCAGGGCCTGCCGCGATTTCCGTTCCAATCTTCAGAACCTGATCCAGCGGCAGCGCGCCTTTTGCCAGACGCTCGGCGAGAGTCTGGCCCTCGAGCAACCTCCATCACCAGGAAGTCGGTGCCATCCTGCGTGCCGATGTCGTAAAGCGTGCAGATATTGGGAATGCTGGAGCGCGGAAATGGCTTTCGCTTCGCGCTCCATGCGTTGCTTCAATTCCGGGCTGGGAAGAAAGATGCGCGGGCAGAACCTTGATCGCGACCGTGCGGTCGAGCCGTGTGTCCTTGGCGCGATACACCTCGCCCATGCCGCCCGCGCCTAACGGCGATTGGATTTCATAAGGCCCAAGTTTGGTTCCGGAGGTAAGTGCCATGGCGTGGGCGGCAATTATAGCGTGTGCGCCCCGCGAGGACGCGCCGATTCCACGTGGTCGTCGGCGCTTCGTAAACATGCGGCACCGGCAAACAATCGCGATCCCACGCGCCATCAGTGCCCGGTCGCCCTACCGCTCCACCGCCATCGCAACCGCATTCCCGCCGCCCAGGCATAGCGCCGCACTGATGGTGTACATCGCGGCGAATCATCTCGTAGATCAACGTCACCAGCACGCGCGCCCCGCTCGCCCCAATCGGATGCCCCAGCGCCACCGCGCCGCCATTGACGTTCACGCGGTTCATATCCAGGCCCAGTTCGCGGCAAACGCCCAGCGCCTGTACGGAGAACGCTTCATTCAGCTCGTAGAGATCGACATCGTCTTCTTCCATCCCGTCTTCTAACAATACGAAACTGAACCAAGCAACAGGCACAGCACC